>JBFLXC010000016.1:0-28463 GCA_040757435.1 Spirochaetota bacterium
CGCCGCCATAACCCTCCAGCCCGCGGCCGGCGCCTTTTCCAAGGCCTAGGGCCTTATTCTACATTACTTTTTGGCTTCCGTGGCTACGACCTTCGCCGCGTTCTGGACATCCTTGAGCACCTGGTCGATGGTCTTGTCCTTGGTGGCCACGGCCTGGGAGCCGCGCATGAAGGCGTCGGCCACCTTGATGTTGACTGCGTTGTCGAACCAAGGGGTGGAGCCGGAGACGCTGTTGATCAGGTTGACCGCCTCGATGAGGGCGGGGTAGGCGTTGGAGGCGTTGACCGCTCCCTTGATCGCCACGGGGGCCCCCACGTCCTTCACGAACTTGGCGGCGTTCTCCTTGGAGAGGAGGAATTTATAGAACTTTTCCGCCGCCTCGGGATTCTTCGAGGTGTTGGACATCATGAAGCCTTCGGGAGCTCCGGTGAGGGTTCCGGGATCGCCCTTGCCGTCCGCGAAGGCGGGGAAGTTGAAGTAGTCCCATTCGAACTTCACGTTGGCCGCCTTGATGTAGGCGAACTCGGCGAGCTGGAGGTAGATGACAGGGAGCCTTCCGGCCAGGAAAAGGTTCCTGGTCTCGGTGTGGGTGAGGGAGGTGGCGTTGGGGCCCATGAAGTCCACGAGCTTCTGGAAGCGCTCGAGCACGACCTTGTAGCCCGGGTTGGTGAATTCGCCCGTGGCTTCGGCGTAGTCCTTGGCCAGGACTTCCGCGGGCATGTAACGCTGGAGCATGGTTCCCTGGTAGTGGGAGATCGCCCAAGCGTCCGCAAGGCCCTCGAGCAAGGGGGGATTCATTCCCGCGCCCTTGATCTTCTGGAGCATGGCCAGAAGGTCGTCGAAGGTCTTGGGCATGGCGGTGACGCCTGCCTTGGAAACCAGATCCTTGTTGTACACGAACACCTTGCCGTCGATGGTCAGGGGCATGCCGTAGGTCTTGCCGTCGAAGGTGAAGGGCTTGACCTGGGAGGCGATGAAGCTGTCCGCGAATGCCTTGTCCTTGGCGAGCATGTCGTTCAGGACCTTGATCCTGCCGGACTTAACCAGGTTGTAGGCGAAGGTGTCGGACCAGGAGACGAAGACGTCGGGGACATTGTTGGACGACACCAGGACGCGGATCTTCTCCTTGTAGGCATCGTTCACCACGCTGTCCATCTCAATCTTGATGTCCGGGTTCTGCTTCTCGAATTCCGCCACCACCTGGTTGAAAAAGCTGAAGCGGGGCTCCATCGGCCAGCGGTGGAAGAACTTGATGGTTACTTTCTGCTGGGCTCCCGCCAGGGAAGCGGCCACCAGAAGGACGAAAAGGAAAGCCGAGAATCTCTTGCGCATGATAACCTCCTATCTTGCCATAACTTCACGCGACGCGCGAAGCGGATAACCAGTTCAATACTCCATTTTCCACATGTACCGACGCACCGAGAGGGGATGTCCCCGGTGCTCGGCAAGCCGCTCGGCGTAGGTCCTCAGGACCGCGCCGAAGACGGGGGCGGAGAAGTAGCTCCTTAAGGATTCGTCCACGCCGGTCCAGTCGAAGTCCGCCGCGTCGATGGCGGTGACATTCTTGGAAAACTTCCTGGCGAAGGCTTCGGCCCGCTCGTCCAGGGGCCGTGTTTCGCCGACGGTCTTGTAGATCATGAAGGGAACATCGTAGTCCGTGATCTCGAAGGGCCCGTGGAAGTATTCGCCGGAATGGATGGAGGAAGAGTGGACCCACTGCATCTCCTGGAGGAGGCAGATCGAGAAGGAATAGGCCTCGCCGTACACCGGCCCAGAGGCCATGGTGTAGATGATGGGCTCCCGCTTGTGGCTTGATCCCCAGGCGTCCGCGCGGGAGGCGAAGAGCGCCTTGTTGGCGTTGAATATGGCCTGCAGTTTCTTCGCGGCCTCCAAAGCCTTGGCGTAGAGGGGCGAGGGGGAGAGGGCGTTGAGGAATCCGAAGACGAAGCGGAGGGCCATTCCCGCCCTGTGGTTGTACGCGTCCGCCTCGGGGCCCCAATCGTATTGGAGCTGGTATTCCGCGGCATTCCAGAGAGGGGAGTCCACCTTGTAGGAGTAGGCGATGGTGAGGGCGCCTTTTTTCCGGGCGAATTCGGCCGCGGCCACTGTCTCGGGCGTGTTGCCCGAATGGCTGCAGAGCACCACCACGGAGCCCGGGCCGAGACCCTTGGGATTCCGGTGGATGAATTCGTTGGAGCTCAAGATAGCCGAAGGGATATCGGTTTCCCGGTCGATGATGTACTGCTGGTTGTACATGTACGCGAGGGAGCCTCCGCAGGCGACGAAATACATATTGCGGGGTTTTACCTTCGTTGCCGCGGCGACCGCCGCGTTCAGTAAACCTTCATAGGTCGCACTCATCGATAACTCCTATAATACGATATAATACATCTTATGATGTATATAGACGTATTATAGGGATGCTTTTCCGCAAGTCAAGGGCTGTCTTTGAAAAAAATGCAAATTTTTCCGAGGGATGAAAGAAGGGCTGCCCCTCGATCGCGGGCAGCCCTCTGGATTCCGATTCCGGTTTTCCGCTTTTCAGCGGTGGACCATGAGATTGTGGGTGTAGGGCAGGGCCTTGGTGATCAATTTCTTCCGCTTCCTGTCCCCCAGGACCACCGCGCCGGTGATGGAAGCCGCCAAGCTCAGGCCAAATATCCCGGCGAAGGCGAAGGGATTGTCCTGGAAGGGCAGTTTCACGTTCATGCCGAAGAGGCCGCTCACCATGGAGGGTATCATCAGCATGATGGATACGATGGTGAGGCGCTTCATCACGATGTTGAGGTTGTTGGAGATGACGCTGGCGAAGGCGTCCATGGTACCCGTGAGAATGGATGAGTAGATGTTGGCCATTTCGATGGCCTGCTTGTTGTCGGTCAGCACATCCTCCAGCAGCTCCTGTTCATCGTCCTTGAAGTGGATCAGGGGGGATTTCTGCAGCTTCTCCAGCAGAAGCTCGTTGGTCTTGATGCTGGTGGTGAAGAAGACCAGGGACTTCTGGATCGAGAGAAGTTGGACCAGCTCATTGTTCCTGACGGATTTCTGCAGCTCCCTCTCGATAATCGCGGTCTTCTTGTTGAGTTCCTTTAGGGCCTTCAAGTACACCAAGGCGGCCCTGCCCATGAGATGGAGGATGAAGGAGCTCTTGTTCCTGAGGCTCAAGTCCCGGACGCGGGTTCCCGCCATTTCGTCCAGGACGTCGCTGTTCTTCTGGCAAACAGTCACTATCTTGTCGTTGAAGAGCAGGATTCCTACAGGCACGGTGAAAAAGGACACTTCGAAGGACTCGTCGAAGACAGGAAGCCTAAGGATGAGGGCCGTGTAGGCGTCTTCCTTTTCTATGCGGGCCTGTTCGTCTATGTCCATGATGTCCGCCAGGAGTTCCGGCGCCACGCCGAACTCCCTTTCCAGCCGCGTGAGGTCCTGCTTGGAGGCGTCGCGGACGTCGACCCAGCAGTCCCGCTCCAAGCCGGGGCTCTGCACGAGGCCTTTTCCCGCCTGGGTTCTGATTGTGATCATGGCGATCTCTCCTTGAAAACGGCCTGTCTTCTGGAGAAACCGCCCGCGCGGATGCGCTAGGAGCGGCAGCCCGGAAGAAGCGCCGTCAGAGTCAAATTGTTGCGACTACTATGGTAGGGTACGCTACTACCCCCGCCGTCCGTGTCGGACATGGCGCTCCCTCCTTTATTGATCTCATGGCCCCCGTACGGGGACCGGGCTTTGCTCATCACCACCCCAGTATGGCTCAAAAAGGCAATTTCTTCAAGCCTTGGGCTCCTTCACGTACACATCCATCTTTGGATAGGGGATCTCGACGCCCTCGGCGGCGAACCTGGCGTGGATGTCGGAAATGATGGAATTCTTGGTCTCCAACAAATTGGTGGACTCGAACCAGACGCCGAAGAGGATGTTGATCCCAGAGGCGTCGAACTTGTCGATCAGGATCAGGGGCGCAGGGTTGTCCAGGACATTGGTGTTCTTGGCAGCCACATCCGCCAAGATCTCCCTGACCCTGGGCAGGTCCGATCTGTACGAAACCGCGACCATGACGTCAAGCCTGCGGATGGGGAAGCGCGAGATGTTGATGACGTTGGTCTTGATGATAGTCTCATTGGGGATCCTAACGAATCGGTTGTCGAAGGTCTGTATCTTCACCGACAAAAGGTCGACGGAAAGCACCACGCCGGTTATGTCACCCACTTGTATGGAATTGCCTGGCTCGAAGGGTTTTTCGGAGATGAGGAAGAGCCCGGAGATGAGGTTTGAAATGGAGGTTTGGGCGGCGAAGCCGATGGCGATTCCGGCTATTCCCGCCGCCCCGAGCAAGGCGGAAAGGTCAACCCCGAAGCCCTTGAGCAGGGTGGTGGCGATGATGACATAGGCAAGGTATCGGATTCCCTTGCGGATCATCTGGGCGCGGGGTTCGGGCATGGTTTTCTTGAGTGCTCGGCCCACCACCACTTGCAGGATCCGGGACAGGACGAGGATGACGGCGATCGACAAGGCCATGCCCGAGGCCTTCTCCCATATCTCAGGCTTGGAAAGCCCCGAGAGGAACTCCTTGATGCCCGAGGGCAAAAATTCTGTGTTCATTGAGCCTTCCTATATACCTGCGATGGAGCGCAGGAAGCTGACGCCCCGCTTGACCAGCACTTCGCTCAAGCCTGCCTTTGGGGCGGAATGGATCTTCGCCAGGCCCTTGTACGGGGCGCTGTCGATGTTGTTCTGCAAGGTTCCATCCGCCGTGGCCACTATCACCACTGTGTCCGTTACCAGGCCGGCTTCCCGCTCATAAAGGTTGAGCAGATCCGTGAAGATGGCGAGGCGTTTGATGTCGATCGGCTCCTTGGAGCGGTTCCGAACGACGAGCTTGCACTGGATGAGGGAGCGGCAGTTCAGGTATTTGCTTGATTTGTTTTGGATCGCCTGGTCCATCTCAAGGTCGAAATTCTTTTCTCCGTTGCAGGATGGGTCAAGCTCTATGGGCAGGGAAAGGCAGAGGTTCCCGGCGGTCTTGTCGCCGAACCAGGTTTTTGAGACCGTGAAGGGTGAGAAGGAATGCAGGACTTCTTCCTCCTCCCTGCGCTGGAACTTCATGATTGGAGGAAGGGCTATGGCGAACCACGCCTCGGCACCCGGCATGATCCGAACTTCGTTCCGGGCGGAGACAAGATAGGGTATTTCGCTCAAGGCGGGACGCAGGCCTATCATCCTGCCTTTCGAAACGGCGAAGGCGGTGGGCAGCTCCGGAGGCTCGCCATTCTCATTGGGTCCGCCCTCCAAAGGCTCAATTCCCTTGAAAGGGATGCTGCGCAGGGCGAACTTCCACTCCTCCCCGTTCTTCCTCAGCCAGGCGGCGGCTCCGTCCAGGTCCCAGCGGTACCAGGCCGCCTCCTTCGGTTCAAAATAATTCCACATATGGGAATCATAGCGGAACTAGGCTCCGGCGTCACCCTTGGGGCATGATTTTTATGGAATGAGCCCCGCTCCCCGGGCGACTTCCAATGAACCTCGGATCGCAAGGCCGGCCACCGTCTCAGGGTCGGTTATCGAGCGAATCTCGGCCTTGCCGGATCGACCGCTCTTCTTGAGCAGCCTCTCGAATATGCCGCAGCGCTCCGCAAGCCCCACCAGGACCACCCGCTCTCCCACATCGAAGCCATATTCAGGGAAGAGATTCATGGCCGTTAGATCGTCGGCGGCCAGGCAGGCTTCCACGAAGCGCTTTCTAAGCCTCCAATCCGTCTTCATCAGGGTGTCCATGAAGCGGGGCAGCATGAGGCTTCTCAAGAGACCTGAGGCCCGGACAAGTTCAAAGGCTAGTTCTGCAGCTTCGTCGAGGTATGCCGCGAAGGATCGGTCCAACGGCCTTGTCCCTGCCGTCTGCTCCCCAGGCCTTCCATCACCGTTTTCACTGGAGCCCTGAGGCGGCAGGATGGATTTTCCTATGAAGGTTTCCTTGATGATGCTTTCATACACCTGGCCTGAGAGGGTGGTGACGCTGCCCAGTATGCGGTCTTGGGCGTCGATGTTGATGTACTTGGTGTGGGAGCTGAGGTTGACCACCGTCCCCTGGCGGCCGCCTCCTTCCAATTTCATAAGCCCCAGGATCTGGGTTTCCTCGCCGCGCATGAAATCGAGGCTTCTCGAGGCTTTCAAACCTTCTTCAGGCCCGGGATTGGGGCGGTTCTTCACCCCTGGGACAAGATAGAGCGGAGGATGGATGGCAAGACTTTCCTTTCCTTCCACCCTGCGCAGGTTGGCTGAAAAATCCGCCTTCCCCGCCGGCGCGGTAAGGTGGGGGATCTCCATGATTCCCAACTCTGAGGTGATCATGCCCGAGGAGATCACAAGCCCGACGTCGCTCTCCTCGATTCCCATGTCCACGATAGCCTTTTTGAAGAGGGCGGCCAGGCCTTCCTTGAGGGCGGTATTGGAGCCTTCTATGGCGGTGGTCTTGACTCCCACCTTCCCCGAGGACCAGCCTAGGAGCCGGGCATTTTCGTCCACTATGGCAACCCGGGAATTGGTCGTGCCGCAGTCTATGCATCCTATATAGGACATGGCATTCACCTACAGGAGTCCCAGGCCGGCCAGGGCTCCGCGAATCTTGTCCTCCTGGGCCTTGTCCGAGGGAACGAAGGGAGACCTGGGATAGGCATGGACGATCCCACGGAGTTTGAGCATGGTGTAGACCGCCTGCTGGGTCGATCCCGCGAGGTACATTATGTCCCTCACCTTGTTCACCAGGAATTGGGTCTCCCTGCAGGCTTCGAAGTCGTTTTCCATGCCCTGCCTGTGCATGCGCACGCAGAGCTCGGGGTAGGCGCTGGCAAGGCCGGGTATGTAGGCCTGGGCGCCCAAGGCCCGGGCGGAGAGCCACATGGATTCGGTGCCCAGGACCACGTCCATCCCCTTGGGGGCCAGCTCCCTCATGTAGGTCGCGAATTTCCCTATGTCGAAGGTGGCGTCCTTGATGCCCGCAAGGCCGAGCGACTGCAGGGCTTCGATGGTCTTGAACTCGATTTCGTAGCCGGAAAAGCGGGGGTTGTGGTACACGTAGACGGGAAAGCCACGTGGCACGGCGGCGAGGATCTTCTCATAGTACTCGTAGACTGCCGCGGCATTGTGGTGGAAGTAATAGGGAGCCACGGCGCTGGCCGCGGCGGCCCCTATCTCCGCGGCGTGGGCCGAAAGCCGGGCGGCGTCCCTGGTGGCGGCGGCGCCTGAATGGACTACGATGGGAACCCGTCCCTTCGCCGCGGCCATGCAGCGCTCCGCCACGAGCATGCGCTCGTCGGGGCTCATGAGGGGGCCGGAGCCATAGGATCCGCAAACAAAGAGGCCGTCCACCCTGGTGGAGAGGTGGTCGACCAATGTTTCCAAGCCTTCCACGTCCACATCTCCTGCCCGGGTGAAGGGAGTCACCATGGGAGGTATCACACCGTACAGCTTCATGATTCTTCCTTGTCTAGAATTTTAGGAACGAAAGTCCCTGGCGGGAACGTGACAGCCTTGCCAGGGCCTCGTCCCCACCCTTCAGGGCCAATATCGTGAAGAGAATATCGATGATGGTGATCTGCACCATTCGGGAGACCATGGCGTCGGTCCTGAAGGAGGTTTCGAAGGACCGAACGGCGATGCAGATGTCCGCGATCTCCGCAAGGGGGGAGTCCGCTTCCCCGGTGAGGGCGATTATCTTGGCGATGCCCCTCACCCGCTCCGCCTGGAGCACCACGTCCCTGGATTCGCCGGAGTAGGATATGGCGAACAGGACATCCCCTTCCCGGGGTTCGGCGAGGATGAGGGCGTTCACATGGGCGTCCAGGGAATAATGGCAGTTCATGCCCAGGCGGGACAGCTTCACATAGAGGTCGTAGCCCGCCACGGCGGAGGTGCCGTAGCCCAGGATTATCACCCGCTTGGCCGCCTTGAGGAGGTCCACGGTCTTGGCGATTATGGCGTCGTCCACGGAATTGTTGTTCGCTTCCAGGACGTGGATGCTGGAATGGAAAATCTTGTTCCTAATGGCGGAAATGTCATCTCCCACGGAAATCTGGGTGAAGTCGTCGGGGCTGTGGAAGCTCTGTCCCGCTATCTCCGTGGCGAGGGTCACCTTGAAATCGTGGTAGCCCGAGAAGCCGAGGCTTCTATAAAACTTGACGATGGAAGCCTCGCTCTTCGCGCCTGTCTTCATGGCCAGATGGGAGATGGACATCCTCACCACTTCCTTCGGGTTCTCCAGGATATAGCCTGCGATCTGCTGTTGGATCTGGGGCAGGTGCTCCAAGTCCTCCCTGATCGCTGCGAGGATGCTTTTGTCTATCCGTCTGGCCGGGGGACTCATGGCAGGACGCCCAGGGCGGTGAATTCCGCCTTGGCCTTCTGGAAGATCTCGGGAGAGATTTCCGTGTAGGGAGCCCTGGGGAAGCCCGGATTCAAGCCGCGCATCCTCAAGGCCGCGTAGGTCATGGTGAGGGTAGGAGCCAGCTTCAGTGCGTTCCTGACCTTGATGACTTCTAGCTGCCGCTTCGCCGTCGCCACAGGATCCCCTTGTTTCCAGGTTTTGTAAAAGCCCTCCATATACTCAGGGAAGGCGTTGGCCAGTCCCGCTATCACCGCGCAGGCCCCTGCGTCCAGGGCGGCGGCGGCGATCGCCTCGGTTCCAACGATGAACTTGAAGCCCGGCCGCTTCACGGCATTGAGGTAATTGTAGAAGTTGACAAGGTCGAAGGCAGAATCCTTCACACCGGCCAATCCCTCCTCCGCCAGGATACGCAAGGACTCGGGCGAGACGGGATTCCTGGACAGCTCGGGATTGTTGTAGAGGAACACGGGAATCTTGACCGCCTTGAGCATAGCTCGGTAGTAATCAACCAGTTGGGCTTGGCTGTAGGCGTAATAATATGGGGGAATCGCTCCCACTCCGTCCGCCCCGGCGGCCTGGGCGTGCTGGGCGAGGACAACGGCTTCCTTTGTGGATGCGGCCCCGACGTGGACTATCACGAAGGCCTTTCCCTTCTCCTCGATGACTATCTCGGCCACCTTCATCCTTTCCTCCAGGCTCATGAGGGGGCCGGATCCGTAGGTTCCGCATGGATAGAATCCGTCGACGTGGTTGGAGAGGAAGCGGACTATTCCACGCTGGGCGGATACGTCGATCTCCCCGTTTTTGTCGAAGCAGGTGATCACCGGCGGTATGACGCCCATGAATTCGGTATTCATCGAAACCTCCGTAAAGAAATTTTATTGCATAGTAGCCTGGTTTTAGAAATAATGCAAGAAAAGAAAAAAATTTTTTTATTGACGTGTCGAAAATCCTATGGTACCCTGTCTCCAGGTTTTAAAAGGAGGAGTCCCTCATGAAAAGAATCCTTGTAATCGCCCTGGCAATCATGACTATCGTCGGCATCCCCTTGGCCGCCCAGGCCAAGTATCCGACCAAGCCCATCACCATCGTCTGCCCCTGGTCTTCGGGAGGCGGCACGGACAGAACGGCGCGCTACATGGCGGAAGCCCTCTCCAAGGAGCTTGGTGTTCCCGTTAATGTTGTGAACAAAACTGGCGGCTCCGGAGCCATCGGCCATTCCGAAGTCCTCACCGCCGCCCCGGACGGCTATACCATCGTCAACGTCACCTTCGAACTCAATACCTTCAAATACCTCGGCTACGCGAACATCACGCCCTCGATGCTCATTCCCCTGTTCCAGTTCAACGAGGACGCGGCGGCGCTTTCCGTCAAGGCTGACTCTCCCTATAAGAACGTCAAGGACGTCATGGATGCGGTCAAGGCAAAGCCGGCGGGAACCTTCCTCTTCTCCGGATCCACCGTCGCCTCCGCCTGGGATCTTCCGCGCATCCAACTCCTCATGGCCGCGGGCATCAGCCCCAAGTCGGTGAAATACATACCCACCCAGGGCGGCGCCGCTCCCGCCATCACCGAGCTCCTGGGAGGCCATGTGGACGTAGTGACCTGCTCCTATCCCGAAATCGCCGCCCAAGTGGAGGCCGGCACGGTGAGGACCCTGGCCACTTTCTCGGATGAGCGCAATCCCATGTTCCCCAACATCCCCACCCTCAAGGAACAGGGCTACAATGTCTCCGGCGGAACCTGGCGCGGCTTCGCCCTTCCGCTGAAGACTCCCGACCACATCGTGAAGATCCTTGAGGACGCCTTCAAGAAGATCACGGATACCAAGGAGTTCAAGGACTTCATGGCCAAGAACCAGTTCGGGATCAAGGTCCGCAATTCCAAGGAATTCAGCGCCTTCCTGAACACCGAGTTCGCCGCCTTGGAAAAGGTCATGGACGAAGCGGGCTACCTAAAGAAATAAAGGCTCCCAATACTTTGATTTCCCGGGCGAGATGGGATACCCATCTCGCCCGTTTCGTGTAATATTTCCCTAGTCTTCGAGCAGGAGCGCTTCCGTGAAGATAAACCGAGAGCATATCGTAGGCCTTATCTGCATTGCCATCGCCGCCGTGGTCTTATTCGTGACCCCGAGTTTTCCCGCAGGCACGGACGAGTCCCAGTATACCGGCCCCGCCTTCTTTCCAAACGTGCTGGCAGTCCTGTACATCATCCTCGGCGCCTATCAAGTATTCCTGGGTTTTGTTTCCTCGCGGAAGGCCGCGGAGGTCGGGGAAAAGGATAAGCGGGGCAACCCAAGGATCGATGCGAAATCCCTCAAGTCCACCATCCTCTATGTTGTCCTCCTCGCAGGATTCATTGGATTTTTCGATGTCCTCGGCTTTATCGTCACGAGCTTCGCGTTCCTCTTCCTTCTCATGCTTCTGCTGGGGGTGGCGCCGGGAAAGAGCGCATTGTTCTCCCTGGTTTTCGTCGCCTTGATCTATCTGCTGTTCGGCAAATTGTTCACCATCGGCTTGCCCGCCGGAATCCTGGGCTTCCTGGAGCTTTAATATGATCGAAGCGATGCTGAGCCTATTAAGTCTGGATATTCTTCTTCCGTGGATCCTTGCCATGGTGCTGGGAGTCTTCATAGGAGCCATGCCCGGCCTGACTGCCACCATGGGGGTCGCCCTGGTGGTGCCGCTCACCTTCCACATGCAGCCGATCGCAGGCCTTGCCATGATCCTTGGATTGTCCTTCACTGCGATCTTCGCAGGCGACATCCCCGCCACCTTCCTCCGCGTGCCCGGCACCCCCGCCTCGGGAGCGGCGGTCCTGGATGGATACGAAATGAGCAAGAAGGGAAAGGGATCCTTCGCCATAATGCTCGACCTATTCTGCTCAACCCTCGGCGGCTTGATCGGCGTTGTGCTCCTCATCACAATTTCCCCCACCTTGGCGAAATTCGCCTTGAAATTCACTCATTTCGAATATTTCTGGCTTGGCGTCCTGGGACTGTCCATGAGCGCCGTAATCACCAAGGAATCGAACGTCAAGGGGCTGATATCCATCGCCGGAGGATTGCTGATTTCCACCATTGGCATCGATCCCTCCACTGGATTCCCCCGCTTCACGTTCAACAGCCTCAACATGATGGGAGGCATCAACTTCATCCCTGTCATGATTGGGCTCTTCGGCATCTCCGAGGTATTGCGGGCGATTTCAACCCAATCCCAGGACCAGCTCTCGGGGGCAGCGGTTTTGCAGCGCGGCCGGGTGAAAATCCTTGATGTGCTGAAGGTGATGGGAAGAAACAAACGGGTGATCGGCCAAAGCTCGATCATAGGAACCCTCATAGGTGCCTTGCCCGGGGCGGGGGCTGATATCGCCGCTTGGGTGTCCTATGGCTTGGCGAAAAAGACCTCCAAGAAGCCCGAGGAGTTCGGAACGGGGTCTGAAGAGGGCGTGGTGGCGCCAACCACGGCGAACAACGCCGCCTTGGGCGGCACATGGATTCCGGCCTTGGTGTTCGGCATTCCCGGAGACACGATCACGGCGATCGTGCTGGGAGCCATGCTGATGTATGGATTGAAGCCCGGGCCCTTGGTTTTCCAAGACAATAAGATTCTGATCAACCAGATATTCTCCGTGGCCCTCATATCCCAGGTCTTCCTCCTCATCCTAGGATACCTTGGCATACGGGCCTTCACTTGGGTGTTCAAGTTTCCCAAGAATGTCGTTTTGGCGGGGATAACGATTTTCTCCCTCGTGGGGGCCTATGCCATCAGGATGAATATCTTCGACGTCTTCCTCGTCGTCCTCTTCGGCTTGATAGGCTTCTTCATGGAGAAGGCGAAAGTTCCCCTTGCGCCCTTCATCCTGGGATTGGTGTTGGGACCCATGATCGAGGACAATCTCAGGATCGGCCTGATAAAGAGCGACGGAAGGCTCCTGCCCTTCTTCACCAGGCCCATCTCCGCCACCTTCGCCCTGATATTGCTTGTGCTCTTCCTATACGAACCTGTCATGGTTCTGGTCCGCAGGGTTTCGAAAAAAAGGGCGAGATGAGTCTGGATTTCCTTTCCTTCGGCGAGCCCTTGGTGGGGTTTTACCCTTCCGAAGGATCCTCCATCGTCGACTCGCCCCTGGTCGCCAAGACCTGGGGCGGCGACACTTCCAATTTCGCCTTGGGAGTCGCCAGGCTGGGGAGAAGCGTATCCTACCTCACCAGGGTGGGGGATGATCCCTTCGGCGGCGGTTTCATCAAGCTTTGGAAATCCAACGGCGTCGACGTCTCCCTGGTGGAGGTTGACCGGAGCCGCAAGACGGGACTTTATTTTGTTTCCTTCGACGGAACCAGGCATTCCCTGGCCTATTACAGGAAGGATTCCGCCGCCTCCGCCGTGGAGATCTCAGCCTTGGATTCCCTGGATCTTGGGGCCTACCGGATTGTCCACCTCTCCGGAATCAGCCTCGGGATGAGCCAAGACGCCCTCGGCTTCGGCCTGGAACTGATCCGGCGCGCAAAGAAGGCCGGCGCCACAGTGTCCCTGGACGTCAATTACCGCGCCGCCCAGTGGGAATCCAGGGAGGCCGCCGCTTCATGTCTTGGAGAGGCCCTCCGCCAGGGCGTGGACATCCTTGAAATAACGGACGATGAAATGGCTGCCTTGGGCTGGGGTGCGGATATGGCGGGCTTGGAGAAGCGCTTCCCGGGACTTGGCGCCATGGTGCTTAAAAAAGGAAAGGAAGGGGCAGAAATTCTTGCCCAAGGCCAGCATATCATCCAAGAATCCTTCGATGTCGCCGTGGTAGACACCGTGGGCGCGGGAGACAGCTTCGACGCTGGATTCCTGGTAGGGATTTTGGAAGGAATGACAGCCTCCGATGCCGCCAGGTTCGCAGCAGCGACCGCAGCCCTTACCTGCACGGGAAGGGGACCTTTGGAAAAGATGCCTCATAGGAAGGATGTGGAGCAGTTCCTGGCCGATCGCGCCTGAATTATCGATAAATTACTCTTTTTATATTTCCGCTTCGCGCCTCCCTTCAGTATCCTTTCTTCCAAGGAGAATCCTGCATGCTTTCCGTGGAATCGGTAGTGAAGCGCTACGAGAATGTCCTGGCTGTGGACAGCTTGTCCTTCCAGGTGGAGGACGGCCAGATATTCGGTCTTCTCGGCCCCAATGGAGCGGGAAAGTCCACGACAATCCGGATGATCATGAACATCATCGCGCCGGATTCTGGGAAAATCCTCTTGGATGGAAGGAGCCTGGGGCGGGATGCCACGTCGAGGATAGGGTACCTGCCGGAGGAACGGGGTCTTTACCGCAAGGCCAGGGTAGGGGAGATATTGGAATATCTCGCGACCTTGAAGGGGGCCGATCCTGGAGCCGCCAGGAAATCCATCGACCTGTGGCTCGAACGCTTCGGCCTGGGGGAATGGAAAAACAGAAAGGTTTCGGAGCTATCCAAGGGAATGGCCCAGAAAGCCCAGTTCATCGGGGCTGTCGCCCACGATCCCTCCCTCATATTGTTCGACGAACCCTTCTCGGGATTGGATCCCCTGGCCCAGGAGGAACTGCTCTCCGCCATGGTGGAACTCAAGGACAAGGGGGCGATAGTCATTTTTTCCACCCATATAATGGAACATGCGGAAAAAATCTGTGAAAAGATCCTGCTTATCAACAAGGGCGGGAAGGTCGCGGAGGGAGGATTGGCGGAGATCAAGGGACGTTATGGTAAAAACGCCGTCCAACTGGAATTCGACGGGGATCCTTCATTCATTGAGAAGCTTCCCTTTGTGACCGAAATAATCGCCTATCCCCGATGGATCGAGGTGGAGTTGTCGGACCCCGAGGATTCCGCCAGGCTCCTGGCGGCGGTGGCCGGGCAGGCGGGAGCGGGGTTCAAGCTGAGGCGCTTCGAGACGGTGGCGCCTTCTCTGCACAAGATTTTCCTACGCCTGGCTGGGAGAGGAGGGGAGGATGCGTAAGACCTGGGCGATCATGCGCCATGAGTTTTCCATGGTGGCTAAGACAAAAACCTTCGTCGTCCTGACCCTTCTCGGACCTTTCCTGATCTTCGCCGTCACCGTCCTTCCGACCCTTGTCGCACGCAACCCCGGCGCCATGGCCGGCGGCAAGCCTCTATATGTCGCAGGCGTTTCGGACTCCCTCAAGGCCAGCCTCTCCGCCGCCTTCAAGGCCATGGAGGTGGAAATCATCGAGGCGGGCGACGAGGGGGAGGCCAAAGGTTTGGCAAGGAGCGGAAAGGCTTTGGCATATCTGAAGTTGGGCGAGGCCTGGCCGCAGGAAGCCTCAGCGGCTTGGTATTCCAGGACGGGAACCGACGCGCTCATGTACGGCGTGGCCCAATCGGTGGTCGCGGCGGAGGCGAAGGCGATGAGGATCCGGGACTCCGGCTTGGATCCCCTTGCGGTGGAACGGATAATGGCTCCCCCGAATTTCGAAGTGGTGAAGCTTGAGGAGAGAGGGGCTGAGCAGGCGAAGGGGGAGAGCGACTTCCTGGAGGTGCTTTTCACTTCCATGAGCTTCGTCATGCTCCTATACATGACGGTTCTGCTTTACGGCCAGATGATAGGGCGCTCCGTGGTGACGGAAAAGACTTCCAAGACTGTGGAAATCATGCTTTCCAGCGTCACCAGCAGGGAACTCATGGTGGGGAAGATCCTCGGCCTGGGCGCGGCCAGCATGACCCAATACGCCGTATGGCTGACCATGGCCTTTGTGCTGGCAAAGGTCCTCGGACCCCTGGTGGGATTCTCAATCCCTCGAGGGATCAATCCAGAGAACCTCGCATGGCTGGTGGTATTCTTCGTCCTGGCCTTTCTCCTGTACTCCTCCGCCTACGCGGCCCTGGGGGCGGCCAGCGAGGATGAGCAGCATCTTGGGCAGCTCGCATGGCCTTTGCTCATCTTCCTCATCGTTCCCCTGGTGATGATTGGTTCCTTGGTGGGAAATCCCGATTCCGCCATCGCTGTGGCCCTGTCGATATTCCCCATGACAAGTCCCATAGTCATGCTGGTGCGGATCCTGGTTTCGCCGCCGCCTGCGGGACAGCTTGTCCTTTCCTTGGGGCTTCTCGCCGCCAGCGTGGCGGGCATGGCTCTCCTGGCGGGGAAGATTTTCCGGGTGGGCATTCTCATGACCGGGAAGCGGGCGAAATTCGGCGAAGTCGTGAAATGGTTCCTCGTGCGGTGACCAAGGCTAGGCCATCAAGGTCCTTGCCCAAAGCCCGAATATTGTTTACCCTCTAAACGAGGCCCCGGCGCAAGCCGGGGCCTACAATCATCTTCGGAGACGCCCTGTGGACGTCCGCGTAATCCCCAAGCCCGCGACTACGCTGCACGCAACCCGATTGATCCAACAAACCTCGCTGTGGAGCCATGTGAAGCGCCGGCTTGGCTGGACTGTGTCCGCCTTCGATATCCAGGCAGATGCGAAGGAATCGGGTGATGTCCTCATCCTCAGCAGGTCGATAGGCAAGGGAGCGTCGATAGCCTACTCCCCCTTCGGCCCTGAGAAGCTTCCGGACCACGAGAAAAGGGGAGAATACCTTTCCGCGTTATCGTCGGAGCTGGCGGAGTTCCTAGGGCCGGACTGCCTCTTCGTCCGGTGGGACCTGCCCTGGAAGTCTCCCTATGCGGAGGAGGAGGATAGGTTCGACGAAAAGGGATTGTGGCTAGGACCCCCGGAAACGCGGCTTAGGGAGCTGAGGATGAACTGGGGCTTGGGCGAAAAGGGAGTCCGAAAGGCTCCCACGGACCTCCTTCCCCCCGACACGGTGATCATCGACCTTCGCGGCGGAGAAGATGCCATCCTTTCTCGGATGAAGCCCAAGACGCGCTACAACATAAGGCTCGCCTCAAGGCGAGGAGTCGCGGTGCGGCAGGGTGGGCACAGCGACTTGGATCTTTGGAACAAGTTGTATGCCCAAACCGCCAGGCGCAACGGGATAGCCTTCCAAAAGCCCAGGCATTTCGAGGCCCTGTTCGTCCGAGAAAACTCCGATTCGAAGGTCAGGCTCCTGATCGCTGAAAAGAACGGGGAAGCCTTGGCCGCGATGTTCCTGTCAATCTCTTCGGACCGGGCCACCTATCTCTACGGCGCTTCATCGGGGGAAAGCAGGCATCTCATGGGGCCCTACGCCCTGCAATGGGAGGCCATGAGGCTCGCCATCCTCCACGGCTGCTCAAGCTACGATCTCTTCGGGGTTGCGCCCCGGCCGGATCCGGACCATCCTATGTACGGTCTGTACCAATTCAAGATGGGTTTCGGAGGAACATTGCTCCATCGCCAAGGCGCCTGGGATTATCCCTACGACGGCAAGGCCTACGGCCAGTATGTCGCCGGCGAATCCGCCTCGGGCGGATTCCATATTTGAAACAGGAGCGAAAGTGCTTTTCATCGGTTCGTTGATCCTTGTTTTTCTCGCCTTATCCGCGGCGATATTCCGTAGGTTCAACATCCCAATGATTATCCTGGCCTTGGCGGTGGGAGTGTTCTTCGGCTCGGATGTGACGGGCATCATATATTTCGACAATGCCCTCCTGACAAAGAGGATCGCCGACCTTGTCCTGGTCTTCGTCCTCTTCGCCGGCGGATTCAGCATTAAAAGGGCCGACCTCCAACCGGTCATAGCCCCGACCCTCCTGCTGGCCACCCTGGGCGTCCTGGCCACAACCTTGGCTACAGCCTTGCTCTTCCACCTGCTCGCGGGGTGGAGCTTCATGAACGCCCTGCTTGTGTCAGCCATCGTTTCCTCCACCGACGCGGCGGCGGTTTTCTCAATCCTGCGCAATACTCCTCTCCAGCGCCGAGTCTCCTCGATAACGGAGATAGAATCCGCGGCCAACGATCCCATGGCGATCATTTCCACGACCTTCATCATCGGGATCCTCGCGGGCGGCGAAGCGGAAGCCGGAACCGCGGCGCTCCGCTTCCTCTGGAGCCTCTCCGGCGGCTTTCTCATCGGATTGGGCATAGGCAGGGCGGGAGCTTATGTATTCAAGAAAATCAGGGAAGTCGAAGAGGGGTATTACTACATTCTCATAATCGGGCTTGCCCTGGCCTCCTATTCGCTCGCCGACCTCGTCGGCGCTTCGGGCATGCTGGCCGCCTTCTTCGCCGGATTGAGCATCGGAAACGCCAAGATACCTCACAGATCCCAGATAGCTTCCTTCACAGGCACCTTGTCCTTCGTGGCGAACGCCGGACTTTTCATCCTGCTCGGCCTATTGGTATTCCCGCGCAGTCTGGGAGCGGTGTGGGCCGAAGGGCTTCTCCTGTTCCTCATAATCTCCTTCATAGGAAGGCCGGCGGCGGTTTTCCTGTGCACGGCCTTCTTCAAGCTGAAGCCTGGGGAAAAAGCCTTCCTCGCATGGAGCGGGATACGGGGATCGGTTCCCATCGTATTGGCCACTTACCCGGCGGCGGCGGGCCTGGATCCAGGGAATAGAATTTTCAACATGGCATTCTTGGCTGTAACCTTGTCGATTTTGGTACAGGGCACGAGCATAGGCGCGGTCGCGAAATTCCTCAAGCTTGCCGCGCATAAGACGCCCCGGAAAGGCCAAAAAATGGAATTGGTAACAGTCCACGACACAAAGTTCGAGTTGGCAGAGGTATACATCGATCCGCGGATGTACAAGGGGCAGGCCGTCCTGGCGGATATAGGACTGCCCCTTGAGACCACAGTGACCATGATCGCCCGGGGCGACTCGATCATCGCCGCCCGGGGCGCCACAACCCTGCTGCCGGGGGATATCATTACGGTCCTGGTGGAGGAGCATAGGGCCGAGGAAGCTTCAAGGCAGATACTGGACAGCTTCCAAAAAGTTTCGGCAGGGGGCTAGGATCGCCGGTTTGGCTTTGACTTCCTATAGGTCAAGGATAGGGCTCTTCCCTGAAGGCTTCGACCAAGGCGGCCCGGATGGATCCTAGGTTGAGTTCCCCTTCGGCGTTCTCTGGCAGGGAAAATTGGGTGACTCCAATGGAGGGCGGCCACTCGATGTAATAGTCTCCGGGAAGCAAGTCGTACATTTCAAAATAGCCTTCTTCGTCGGTAAAGGTCGAGGAGATATGGGAGCCGCCCATGTCCACGATGTCTCCCGCCACATATCCCAAGGCCTTCCCGTCCTTGTCCACCAGGGTGCCGTTCACCCTGTACCGCCTCAGGACGTCCGTGACAAGGGCGATGCCGCTTCTCAAGTCCGGGGCCAGCAAGGCGGTCTGGATTCGTGGCAGGATTTCCGGAGAGGCTTCGGGCATGTCGATGTTTACGACGGAAGCCTTGTAGGAGGTGATGGGCAGGACCAAGGTACTTCCGTTCCTGGAAATTCCCGTTCCCGATCCGTCCACCCGGACATAAATGGTTTCATTTTTCATCTCCCCCTTGGGGGCGAAGATGACGAAGGCGTCGTCGATGTTGCGGGCCAGGGCGAAATGAGGGCCTGCGAAAGCAAGGGCTGAGGCGGCGGTGAGCCGTACCCTGCCTATCCTCGTGGAGGAGGGGTTCTGGAATTCAAAATCGCCGCTGGCCGATAGGTCCACCCAGGAGAGGGCTTTCCGGGCGGAAAGGCCTATGGAGGAGCCGTCGTCGGCTCCCAGGAGAAGGTTGTTTCCGCGGGCGCTGAAATCGACTCCCCCGAGGATGTCGAGTTTTTCCGAGGCGCTAATCGACGAGGCTCCCTGGCTGGACTGGATATAGCCCAAGGATCGTCCCGGCTTGTCCTTCGGGATCATGAAGAGCATGAGGGAGGCGTTGAAGGTTGGAGTCCCGCCCTGCGGGATGTTCGCATTGGCTATGAGGCTCATGCTCACGCCGCCCCTGAAGCTCTGGCTCAAGGATGCGCTCACATTTCCCAGGTCGGAGGAGCCCGCGCCCAGGCTGGTCGCCCAGCTTCCCGAAAGGTTTAGGCTCGCGCTCTTTCCAAGCCGTCCCCCCACCTGGCCTGAAACCCTTAGGAGCCTGTTGGGCAAAGTCACCGATGCGGAGGTAGAAGGGGCCGTGAAGCCCGTGGAGCTGTACTCGGCTGAAATTCCGAAGGAAGGGATCCTATCCCTTCCGGGAAGGGAAAACCGATACTGGAGGTTCCCAGCGAAGGAAAGTGGCGTAGCCCGACCGTCCCACGCCCCCAAGGCTGCCAGCCCGCCGGTCCAGTTGCCCACCATGGATGCTGAGACAAAGCTGAAGCCGCCAAGGAAAGAACGCATGTCCGATTGTCCGTAGAGCCCGGCGGTGAACCGGGGGCTGAATCCATAGCGGTAGTACGCCGAAGCCATGAATCGGTCGGTTTGCGAACTTCCGACGCCTGCGGAAAGGGCGTAGTCCGTGGAATCTTCCACCAGGAGGTTCATCTCCCGCGGCACTATGATGCGGCGGGTGGTTCGGTTTCCTTCCTCGTCTTCAATCTCCAGCACAAAATCGTTAAGGCCGTAGGTGAAGGGAAGGTCGAGCAGTCGATAGTTGCCCGGCTTCATGGTCGAGGTCCTGTATACCGATCCGTTGAGGAGGATCCTCACCGTGGAGGGCTTTTCGACCGTGAATTCTGAATAAAGCTCCCTATAGCCTGGCTTTACCTTGTATTTGACGATTTCCTCGCTCTTCAAGGAGAAGCCGAGCAATTCGGGCTGGGATTGATAGGACAGCCCCGGCGCGTAGACCTTTCCCAGGTAGAACCGCGCGTTTAGGGCGGGAAGGTCCTTGAGGAGGTAATAGGCGGATATGCTGCCTGAAAAACCCGTGTCCCCGTAGGCCATGCTTCCCATGCCCACGACGACCCAGGAGAATATGTTGAGCTGTCCATTCAAGGACGCCTCTAGGGGGAAGCTGGCGCCGGAGACGTCCAGATCCGCTGTACCGGAAGCACGTACGTTGAGATATCCAGATACTGGAGAGGGTTTCAAGATAGGCTTGATGTTCATGGTGTACAGGCTGGAACCGTCGATATCGTTCACTGGAGAATAGGAGGGAGGGATCCGCAGGTTGAGGGCGATCCGGGAGATGTCCCATTCCCAGCCTATGCCCACAAGCTCCGCTTCCTTTTTTGTCACCCAAGTCAGGTCGAGGAAGGCGGCGTTGAAAATCGTATCGTAGATGTCCGGCCTCAAGTGGGGGTTGAGAACCTCCGCCAAAAGTTGTCTGCCTACTATGGGCTCCTCGCCCAGGATGCCCATTTCGAAGTCGCCCTTGGATTGGCCGTTCACCGCAAGAGTCACAAGGCCTATGAGATCCGGCTCAATTTCAAGGCTGTCCGCCGGGGCGGCGTCCTGGGCCAGGATCGGGAGGAGGGGGAGCAAAAGCAATAAAAGAAAGGCGGTCTTAAACTTTTTTATTTCCGACAAATCGGTCTCTCATTCAATTTCGGCGGTGATCGTCCCCGTATAGGTAGTCCCGTCCACCGCCCCTTCGTAGGGGACGAAAAATGCCCTGCTGGAGGCGGGAAGAATATTCTGGCCGTCTATGCTGGAAACCTGCTCGTTGGCGAGGACGATGGGAAGGGAAGAGTCGCCGGCTTGCAGCTTCAGCTGCGGATTGGTGACAAGGGCATGCCTGGTGCCGTCGTTACGTATGACCACCCTCAATCCCTTGACCCCGTCCTTCACCGCCGCGGTGGCCTTTTCCACCGCCAGCTTCGCGCTCACCCTGGGGGGGGTGACATAGAGGGCGGCGATGTACTTGAAGAGGACCTTGACCCCTGAGGTTTCCTGCTTGGTGAAATCGATGGGCACCTGTTCGGCGATGACTCGGTAGCTCAGTTCCCGCGCCGGGTTGGGCAGGCCCTTGTATTGGACCTTGACGGTTTGGAAGGAATTGGGCTGCACGACCACCCTGGTGGGGAACACTACGAAATCCTTCCCCACCTCGGCGTTGGTCTCCACTCCCTCGATGTCTATCGACCGGGTCATCACCTTGATGACAACGGCGATGGATTGGCCGGTATCGTTGTTAACCCTGAAGCTCAGGACGCTCTGGGCTCCGGAGGGGGCGATGGAGGCGGACATTGGGGTGAAGGAGAAGGCGGCGGCGGCGAGTACGGCGAAAAGGGAGAAAAAAGCCAAAGCAAAAATACGCTTCGATTTCATCGATCCTCCGGCATCACATTTATATATATCGTCTACAGTATAATGCAATTGCAGTCCGAAACGAATCTATCACATCTTTTAATTCGCCGCAATCTGCCTATCCGGACAATATTTCGCCCTTGACATGACCACAGTCCCTCTGTTATAAGGTTTTCCCGTGTCGTGCCCTAAAAGGGGCTCATTGTACGGGCGGTTAGCTCAGTTGGTTAGAGCACCAGTATGACACGCTGGGGGTCGCAAGTTCGACTCTTGCACCGCCCATTCCTCGCCGCTGTAGCTCAGTTGGTAGAGCAATGGACTGAAAATCCATGTGTCATCAGTTCAATTCTGATCGGCGGCATCCAAGGCCGTCCGGAGAGATCCGGACGGCCTTTTTTCTTCCCTCCGTACCGCTTCCGCGCTTCGGGATTAGATTGTATCATCCATCCTCGGAGGCAGCGCATGAAAGTTTTGGTCGTAGGCGGCGCAGGATATATTGGCGGGCATGTCGCTAGGCTCTTCGCCGACCATGGCTATGGGGTGGATGTGGCCGACAACCTCTCCACCGGTACTGAAGAGAACCTTTTTCCTGAGTATGGGTTCCATAGGGGAGACATCCTCGACTACCCATGGCTTTCGGCAGTCATGAAAAAGGGAGGCTACGGAGCCGTCGTCCATTTGGCGGCGGCCAAGGCCGCTGGCGAGTCCATGATTGTCCCGGAGAAGTACTCAACCCAAAACTTGAGCGGAACAATCAACATCCTCAACGCCGCCTGCGAAGCGGGCATTGAAAACATAGTCTTCTCTTCCTCCGCCGCCGTCTACGGCGAGCCGAAGTACCTTCCCATAGACGAAGCCCATCCGAAGGAACCGGAAAACTACTACGGTTTCACCAAGCTTGAGATCGAGAGGATCCTCGCATGGTACGATAGGCTTAAGGGTTTGAAATTCGCCGCCCTGAGATATTTCAACGCCGCAGGATACGATCCGGCCCGCAGGGTGAAGGGATTG
This sequence comes from Spirochaetota bacterium, assembly GCA_040757435.1. Classification (GTDB taxonomy): domain Bacteria; phylum Spirochaetota; class Spirochaetia; order Treponematales; family Rectinemataceae; genus VKGY01. The sequence goes on from JBFLXC010000016.1 coordinate 22,453, forward strand.
GAAAAAAAACCTGCCAACCTGATACCTGTGATCATGGAGGTGGCAGCCGGGATCCGACCTTCCCTAGATATCTTCGGAGTGGACTACGATACCCCCGACGGATCGGGGGTGCGGGATTATGTGCATGTATCGGATCTCGCCCAGGGGCATCTGCTCGCCCTGGAACACCTGAGGCGCGAACGGAAGAGCGTCACCGTCAACCTCGGCTCGGAATCGGGCCTGTCGGTGCTTGAGATCCTCGCGGCCGCCCGCAAGGCAACGGGAAGACCCATCCCCGCCAAGATCGGGCCCCGCCGCCCCGGAGATCCGGCCAAGCTTGTGGCGTCCAGCGCCCAGGCTAGAAGCCTTCTGGGCTGGGAACCTCGCCACTCCAGCCTGGAAACGATTGTCGAAACCACGTGGGCGGCGTACGCGGCCCATGAATCCGCGGCCCGCGCGCAATAACCAGGAGATAGCGGCATGAACCAAACCAAAGACAAAGTATTCCAGCGCATAGAGGCTTCCGTTCCGGGAATGATCGAGTTGGAGACCCTCCTCACTTCCATCCCCGCCCTGGCTCCCGAATCAGGGGGGCAGGGGGAGCTTGAAAAAGCAGTGGCGCTTGAAAATTGGCTGAGGAAGCGGGGAATCCGGGACCTCGTCCGCCTCGACGCCGAGGATCCCCGGGTATCCTCGGGCATAAGGCCGAACCTGGTCGCCACGATAAAAGGAAAGAGCGACGCTTCGAGATTGTGGATCATGACCCACTTGGACGTAGTCCCCGAAGGGGAGCGTTCCATGTGGTCCAGCGATCCCTGGACCGTGCAGGTCAAGGATGGAAAAGTGATCGGCAGGGGGGTGGAGGACAACCAGCAGGGCCTTGTGGCTTCCGTCTTCGCGGCCTTGGCCTTCGTGGAACAAGGCATCGTGCCGGAGAGGACCATCAAGCTCCTCTTCGTGGCCGACGAAGAAGTGGGCTCGAAATACGGCATCCAGCATCTCCTGGCCCGCCACGACCTTTTCAGGAAGGAAGACCTGATCATTATTCCTGACGGGGGGAATCCCGAGGGCACGGAGATCGAAGTGGCGGAGAAAAACATCTGCTGGCTTAAGGTTTCCACGAAGGGAGTCCAGACCCATGGCTCAAGGCCGGACCGGGGAGCCAACGCCTTTTTGGCGGGCTGCGACCTGGCCTTGCGCATCCACGCCCTTGAGAAGGAAGTGTTCACAGCCACCGACGACCTCTTCGAACCCAACAGAACGACGTTGAGTCCGACGAAAAAGGAAGCGAACGTGCCCAATGTGAACACCATACCCGGCGACGACGTATTCTGCGTTGATATGCGTATCCTTCCCAGGTATCCGGTGGCCCAGGTCCTGGCTGAGGCCAGGAAGGCTGCGGACAAGGTCGAGGCGGAGCATAAGGTCAAGGTGACCTTAGAGGTGATCCAAAGCAATGAATCCAAGGCCACGGCCTCGGATGCGCCGGTTGTCAGGGAGCTGGCCGGAGCGGTCAAGGAAGTGTACGGCGTGGACGCCCATCCCATCGGGATCGGGGGCGGGACGGTAGGAGCCTACCTGAGGACAGCAGGCTACGACTGCGTCGTGTGGGCGAGGATGAACGAAACAGCCCACCAGCCCAACGAATCCGCGGAGCTCGCGAACCTTGTGGGGGATGCGAAGGTCTTCGCCGCCTTGGCGCTCAGGTAGAACCCTCCCCGCCTTCCTAAAGGGCGGGGACCTTGAGCCTCTGGCCGATCCTGAGGACTCCGTCCAGGTCGAGGCCGTTTTTTCTCGCCAGGACCTCGGGGCTCACGCCGAACCGGATGGCTATGTCCCATAGGGTATCCCCGCTCCGTACGGTGTAGGACGAGGAAAAATCGGCGTTTTCCCCTTGGAGCTTTGAGGACCGGGATTCGGAGGCTCCGGGCAGGCGGGGAATGACAAGGCGCTGGCCGATCCTGATCTTGTCCGCCTTCACCCCGGGATTGGCCTGCAGGATGATCGCCAGGGGCGTGCCGTAGCGCTGGGCCACCGCGCCCAGGGTGTCCCCCGATTTCACCTTGTATATTTCATACTTGAAGAGGGGAGCGGAGTTGTCGCTCAAGACGGCCTTGACATTCTCAGCCATGGAGGCGGGCACCTTCACCCCATGGCTGGCCGACGGGGGCGTTATGTGGTACTTGAGTTCCGCGTTGGCTGTCTTCAATGTCTCCAGGGGGATCCCAGTCCTCTGGGCCAGGACGCCCAAGTCAACCTGCCTGGTGGTCTCGATGGTCTCCCAGCGTTGCGCCTCTCCCCATTCCGCGGGGAAGCCATGCAATTCCGGATAGCGGAGGATGGAGGCGACGGCGAGGAACTTGGGAACATACGACATCGATTCCTTGGGCAGGCGCTTCGCGTCGTACAGATGCCAGAAGTCGGCATCCTCCTTTCCGCTGTTCTTGACCGCCCGGGATACCGCCCCGGCGCCGGCGTTGTATGCAGCCAGCGCCAAGTGCCAGTCTCCGAAGGTCCTATGGTTGTCCGAAAGCTTCCTCAGCGCCGCGTCGGTGCTCTTCATGAAGTCCTTCCTGTCGTCCTGCCAGTCTGAAATAAGAAGGCCGTATCCGGCGATGGAGTTTTTCATGAATTGCCATATGCCGGTGGCTCCGCTTCGGGATACCGCGAAGGGCGAATATTCGGACTCGATGACGGGAAGGAAGGCCAGTTCAGGGGGCAAGCCCATGGCTTCGATTTTCTCTTGGACATAACCCAGATAGGCAAGCGAATTCTGCATCACCATGCCCAGCCATTTTCTACCTCCCGGGGTCAGGAAGGAGGCGCGGTGCCTCTCGAACTCTTCCTGGCCCCAAGGAATTGGGATCCCGAACTCCAGCCCATCCACAAGAATGCCGGCGGATATGATTGTATCGGGAAGTTCTGCCAAGGTTGGGGAAGGAGAAGGTTGTCCAGGCTCGGACGGCGGATCCTGCGCCGCTTGAGCCAAGGGATCCTTAGGCGCCCCGGCTTCGGCGGGAGCGGCTGGCTCCGGAGGGATCTCACGCTCCGCCGATGCTTCCGGCTCAAGCGGCGCATCAGGTTGAAGCGGCGCGTCGGGAAAAGGCGCGAGTTCCTGTCCATCGTCAGGCAGGGGCTGGCCAAGCGCGGCAGGACCTGCAAGGCCGTCGGGATCGTGCCCCTGGCCCCAGGACGCCGCGGCGGCGATCAATAAGAAACAAGGAAGTATCCAAAGGCTTCGAAGACGATGGCGCCTCCAAGGCTTTTTACGACGGGCAGGTGATATTGAAATCATTGCATCCTTTCTCCGAAGTAGATCCCCGCCCATTCCCATTGTCCGTGGACCTTCGGGTCCGCGGGAAAGTCGATCTTTCGGAAATAGAGGTACCAAACCGGTACGCGGCCGGTCCAACCCCAGGTCCTCAAGAAGGCTTCGTAGGGACCTGAGAGGGGATGAAGGGCGGGGGCTGATTGGATCGGCTTCCCCCGCATGAATTGATTCAGGTCGAAGGCAACTTTGCTGTTGGCTTCTAGGTCGCTGTCCTGGTACCAAGACGTGGCGAAAAATCCCGCCTTTGACGCGAACTTCCTCAGTTGCCGGGCCGAACCTGCCGCCAGAGCCTTTCGGATCTGTCCGACCAGGTCCTCAAGGTTTTCAAAGGTCCAGTCCTTGAGGCTTGCGTTGAACTCCACCAGGCGGCGGGCGTGCTCAAGCGCTTCCGGATGGCCGGGAACCTGAGAACCAAAGTAAGGAAGAAAGGCGGAGTAGTGCGAAAGGGCTTCCTGCCAGGCTCCTACCTTCTCATATTCCTTGGCCAGAAGGAAATGGGAAATTCCAATATCGGGAGACCCGGGAAAGCGGGTTATCATATCCAAGTAGTATTCTATCTTGCGTTCCGGCCGCTCCGCGGCGGCGGCGAGTCTGGACAAGGCTTCGAAATGAAGGCTTGTTCCTTCCACTTCCATATCAGGCAATGTTTTGACCAACCTTTCAAACAAGGATACCGCGAGGGCCATATCGCCCGCGGCCTCATAGGCCGCCGCCGCCGCGAAGACGTGCCAGGAAGCGTAACCGTCCTCCGCCTCCGCCTGCTCAAGCAGGAACGCCGCTGCCAACCCATGCTTCCCTTGGGTTATCAAGTTGGCGGCGACCGCCCGGGCCGCGGCGAAATACGCTGTCGTGTCCCGCCCGTCCTTGCGGGGAGCGTTGGAATCCAAGACCCTGAACAGTTCCCGAAGTTCTCGCCTCGATTCCCTGCCGCCGACGATATAATGGGAATTCCCCAAGGAGCAGGACGTTACGAGATAAAGCGCTAGGACCGCGACAGCCGAGGGAAGGGAAGTTCGCACGGAGAGGAGCCTAGCACGCGGTTTTTCCACTTTGCAAGCCGACAGCCTTTGTATATACTGACCGTCAAGCGAAATCCCGTGAGGCATGCTTTGACGCGAAGGCTCGTTTTCACCCTAAAATTTCTCGTACCTTTTCTCATCCTGGCTTTCGCAGTCCTGGCAGCCGCTTTCGCGCTCGATATCAGGCTGGAAAGGATATGGCCATTATTTCCCTGCGCTGCGGGTTTCGCAGGAATATTCGCCGGCATACGGAAGAGAAACAGGTTCGCCGCGGATTTCGTGATCCCCTCCCTCGCATTCATTCTTTTGTCAGGTTTTTTTCTTCTATTTTCCTTGGATGTAATAGCGATGAGATTCCTGGATTTCATCCAGCGGTTCTGGCTGCCCCTCGCCGCCGCGTGCATCGGCATGGCCTATCTCGCCCTGTTTTTTTACAAAAAAGGCGGGACAAAGTTTCCGAGGGCGCATTAACCCCTTTTTAAACCACGTCTTGCACGAAATTCGTATTGCATAGGAGCGTTGAAAAATACGATAATAGTGATGGTATCCTAGGGATAGAAAGAATTTCGTCTTTTTGGGGTTGAAAAGTGAAGGCAAGGTTGGTCAGGGGTTTTTTCCTCCTCAGCGCCGCCGCGGCGATGGCCGCGATGACGCCGGTAGCCCATGCCCAATCCTCCTTGGTCATGACAGCCCCCGAAACCGTAGTCAGGTCCCTTTATCCCCGGTCCGAGTTGGAGAAGCTCATCGTCCTAGGAACGCCGGAATCGCTGGCGAAGGCAAAAGAAGGCCTGGCCAATTCACGGCTCGTGCCGCCGGATGAAAAGCCTGCACTTGATGAAATCATCCGCGGCGTTTCCTCGATGCTCTACGGTCCTTCGGAAATCTTCTCCATCGGAACGGATTCGAAGCATTTCACCAAGCGTGATTCTGTGGCCATTGCCCAGCTCATCGACGCTTCCCGGGGGAAGATATTCGCAGTTCCCCAAGGCACCGATACAAGCATGCTCACGGAACTGCTTCCCGCCTTGGCCGTTTTCAGGACGGAGGACAGGGAAATAGTGCGGGTCGCCAACGAATATGCCGACCGGTTTGAGTCCTCAGGCATAGCCCCCTCGGTCATCCCCGACCTGGTCAGGGCGAAAATCGCCAAGTCGGCGGGGGACTGGGCCAAGGCCTACGCCATCTACGAAAAAATCGCAGGCCGGTATTCAGATGTCTGGATAGCCCGCTTCGAGCTTGGATGCATCGCCTACCGCCGCGGTTTCTACGCCGAAGCGGAAGCCTACCTCAGTTCCGTGCATCCCTTGAGAAGCCAGGACCCCAAATTCTTGGCGGCCTATGCGTCGGCGTTGTATCAAAACGCCCGTTTCGCCGATGCGGAACCCATTGTCCGGCGAGCCCTTGAATCTGATCCGGCGAATCCCGACCTCGCCACGGCCCTCGCCCATATCCTCATCGACCGCAACGCCTTTCAGGAAGCCCAGACATACGTGGACACCCTTGGAAGGAAAAGGCCGGGGGACCGGAGCTACCTTTACCTCAAGACTATGCAGCTCAAGGGATTGGGCAGGAGGGAAGAAGCCCTGCGTTGGGCTCGGAGGGCCTTCCAGCAATATCCCAGGGATCCGGAATTCATGGTCGTGTTGGCGGGGTTGCTTTTCGCAGGCCCGAAGGATGGCCAA
>JBFLXC010000017.1:0-28254 GCA_040757435.1 Spirochaetota bacterium
TACCCTGGAGTAATCGGACAAGGGAGAAACGCATATGGATGGTTTCAAGACTTTGACCGACGCCCTCCGCCGGGGCGACGTGGTCAACAATGTCCGGGGGGCCTCCCCGGCGGAAGCCTTGGCCTCCTTATTAAAGACACTGCAGCTTCCCGTCTCGGTAGATAGGAAGAACCTCGCCAAGGCCTTGGAAGAGAGGGAAACCCTGGCCACCACCGCCTTAGGCCTGGGCTTCGCCATCCCCCATCCCCGCAGGAGGATCTTCGACAGGGAGGAGCGTGGACTCGTGGCGGTGGCCTATCTTGAGCATCCCGTAGACTGGGGCGCCCAGGACTCCAAGCCCGCCTCGGTCCTCTTCCTGGTCCTCTCCGGGAGCGACGAACAGCACCTGGCCCTTCTGTCCGAGATAGCCACTTTGGCGGAATCGGAGGATTTCCGCCGATTCATCGCCTCAAATCCCCAAAAGGACGAAATACTGGCCTACCTTGCTTCGATTCAGCCCTGAAGCCTGCTCTCCGGATTTTTTCCCCTGAATCCTGACGCCACAAGATAGGTCTCGAATGAGATGGACCGGCAGGCCTCGGGCTTGAAGCCCCGGGCTTGGGCGAACCGGGCCTTCAGCTCCGTGAGGAGCCTTTTCTCCTCCCCTCCCTGGAAGATCTTCATCACCAGGGCCCCTCCGGGCGCCAGGACTTCGAAGCCCAAGGCCATGACGGCGTCCACAAGCTCTTCGGACCTGGCTTGGTCCACAAGGCGGTTTCCCGTGGTCGATGGGGCGGCGTCGGAAACCACCAGGGAGTAGGGCCCCAAGGCCTTCAATTCGCTCCGCACCGCCTCGTCCAGGATGGAACCCTTGATGAAGCGGAAGTTTTCGTCCTGGGGCGATATGCCCAGGTCTTGGATATCCACCGCCGCGAGCCGGCCGCGCCCCGCGAGCTTGCGCAGGATCCATAGGCTCCAGGAACCCGGAGCGGCTCCAATATCCAGGATCTTTAATCCTGTCTTTCCTGTCTGATCCTGTGATCCTGTCGCCTTGATCAGCCCAAACTTGGCTACGATCTCCTCGAGCTTGTAGACGCTTCGGGCGGGATAGCCCTCCTTCTTCGCCTTGAGAGTCCAGAAATCAGGTTTTTCGTATCCCGCCACGTCCGCTCTCCGCGCCTAAAGGGCTTTCGCCAGCTGGCGGTTCAGCCGCTCTATGAATTCCGCGGGCTGGACGAATTTCTGCCCCTCCGCGAGGAGGGCTTGGTCCAGGAGGATATGGGCCAGATCCTCAAGGTCGGTCTCGGCCTCCTGGCCGCCAAGCCGCTTGACCAGGGGGTGGCTGGGGTTGAGCTCCAGGATGGGCGTGGGCTCGGGTATTTCCACGTTGGAAATGCGCTTCATGATCTCCCGATACTGGAGCGTGGGATCGTCGGCGTCCATGACGACGCAGGAAGGACTCTTGGCCAGGCGCTTGGAGAGCCGCACGTCCTTCACCTTGGAACCCAGGATCCGCTTGGCCGCATCCACCGCCTTCCTTGCCGTCTCGTCATCGTCCGCCGCGGCTCCGGAGGCCCCAAGGGCTTCGTCGCTGTCCGCCCTGTTGGCGCTCTTGAAGCTCATGCCCTCGTATTCTCCCAGGGCCGAAAAGACGAGCTCGTCGATTTCGTCGTAGCCGATCAATACCTCGATACCCTTGGCCGCGAAGGACTCCAGCAAGGGGCTGGATCTCAGGCGGGCTTCCGTGTTCCCTGTGATGTAGTAGATGGTCTTTCGGTCTCCCGCGCGGGCCTTGTAGTCCGAAAGGCTCGTCCAGCCTTCCGCCATGGTGCTCTTGAAGCGGACGAGGCCGAGGAGGGTCTTCTGGTTCGTCCAGTCCGAGGCGAGTCCCTCCTTGAGCTGGACGCCGAAGAGGTCGATGAACTTCAGGTACTTCTCGGGATTGTTGGCCGCCATGGATTCGAGCTCGGAGAAAATTTTCTTCAGCGAACCCTGCTGGATCGTCGTCATGACCCGGTTCTGCTGGAGGATCTCCCGGCTCACGTTCAAAGGCAGGTCGTCGGAATCCACCACGCCCCGGACAAAGCGGAAATACTGGGGAAGGAAGTCCGTCTCCCGGTCGGTTATGAAGACCCTCTTGATGTAGAGCTTCACCCCCTGCTGGGTCACGGGATAGTAGATGTCTCCCGGCACCTTGGAGGGCACGTAGAAGAGGGAATTGTACTCGATGGTGCCTTCGGCCTTTGTGTGGATCCAGAAAAGCGGCTCCTCGTCCTCCCCCGTGAACGACTTGTAGAAATCGATGTAGTCCTTGTCCGTGAGCTCGGACTTGGGCCTCCTCCACAAGGCGCTGGCGGCGTTGGTCTGCTCGTCCTTGAACTCGGTCCCCTCCTCCTTGCCCTCCTTGCCGTACTTGGGCTCCTGGGAGACCAGGTGGATGGGGTAGGCGATGTGGTTGGAATACTTCTTCAAAAGCGAATCCAGGCTCCAACGGGACAGGTACTCCTCTCCCTCGGCGTTTAAATGGAGCCTGACATCCGTCCCAAAGCCCTCCCGGGAGCTGGGTTCGATGGAGAACTCGCCCTTTCCCGCGCTTTCCCAGCGGAAGGCCGAATCCGTCCCTGCCTTCCTGCTTATGACCTCTACCTTGTCCGCCACCATGAAGACCGAGTAGAAGCCCACGCCGAACTGACCGATCAAGTTGGAATTCTTTCGGTCCGAGTCTGAAAGACGCTCCAGGAAATTCCTGGTCCCCGAGCGGGCGATGGTGCCAAGGTTTTCTTCCATCTCCTTCTCATCCATGCCCACGCCGTTGTCCGACACCGTCATAGTCTTGGCCTTGGAATCCACGTACACCGTGATCTTGGGATCGAAGGAGATGGCCTTGTAGGCGTCCTCGGATATGCTCAGGTAGCGGAGCTTATCGATGGCGTCCGAGGCGTTGGAGATGAGTTCCCGGAGGAAAATCTCCTTGTGGGAGTAGAGGGAATGGGTGATAAGTTCCAGGAGCTTGGAAACTTCGGTCTTGAACGCGTGTTTGGACATATGGACCCCTTTCGAGATGGTGGAAATTATCCGTATAGGGAAAAAATATACCAAAAAAAGGCGGAAAAGATAACCGCTTTGACATTTTCCGGGAATGCGGCTAGAGTACGGAAATTACTCGTTCGGCGGTAAGGAGATAGGATTGGCTGAAGGCTTTCGGGAATACAAGCGCAGGGAAAAACTCTTCTACGCCAAGCTTGTGTCGGGAGCCTCGTCCTTTCTCCGGTCCCTGATCGGAATCCCCAGGCGGATGTTCGCCTGGGCGTCCCGCGGTACCGTAGTGGCCCTGATTCCTGAATCCGAGGCTCCATCCCGAAGGTTCCGTGTGGCGCGCATTTTCGCCGTTTTAGCCGTGGTTGGCATCCTGGGCCTGGGAGGATTTTCCCTCTACGCCGCGGGGCGCTACGCCCTGCTCGCGGCGCAATACCAATCCGCCAGGAAGAAGCTGGACGAAGCCCTGGCGGCCATGGACACCATGAGGGACAGGGCGGAGACCCTGACAGGCCGGGCCCTGCGCTTCGAGACCCAGCTCTCCGAGCTCCTGTCCACGGTGGAGGGCAGGGGAGGAACCGGGGCCTTGGACGCCGCGGGATTGGGGAGGCTCCTGAACCAGGGGGAAAGCCAAAGCCTGGCCTTCAGGGAGATCGAGAGGCTTGACGGGGTGGCGCGCTACCTTGACGATGCCGTGCCGGGCCTGGAAAAGGCGGCTTCCCTCTTGGCTGGACAGAAGGAGATCATGACCGAGATTCCCAACATCTGGCCGGTCCAGGGCGGGGTAGGCCACATCTCGATGTATTTCGGACAGAACGAGAATCCCTTTTCCGCCGGCCAATGGTACCTGCACACAGGCATCGACATCTCCACCTTCCGCCAGGGGGATCCTGTGGTCGCCGCGGCTGACGGGAAGGTGATCGGCCTCGGCTACGACGCGGGGCTGGGCAACAGCATAACCATCCAGCACAGCCACGGCTTCATAACCCGCTACGCCCACCTGAGGGCGTACAGGGTTTCCAAGGGACAGCAGGTGAGCCAAGGCCAGGTGATCGGAACCATAGGGAACACGGGGAAATCCACGGGGCCGCACCTCCATTACGAAGTGCACCTGGGGACGAGCATCATAGACCCCTTGCGCTTCCTCAATGTGCGGAGGGCTGCAAAATGAAGGAACTGCGGGGATCCCCCGATTGCCTCATAGGCAAGGGCATGGTGGCGGAGGGGTCCTTGTCCTCAGAGGGAGTGATGAGGATCGAAGGCCGATGCTCCGGAAGGATCACCTGCGCCGCCACGGTCGTCATCGTCGAGGGGGCCAGGGTGGACGCCAAGATCCATGCGGAAAACGTGATCGTGGCCGGACTCGTCCACGGCTCCATCACCGCCAGGAAACTCGTCCGCCTCTGCCCGAGCGCCAGGGTGAGGGGGGACGTGAAGGCCGGCGAATTCCTCATGGAAGCCGGCGCCAGGCTCTGGGGCAGGGTGGACAGATATGGTATCATAGCGCAAGGAGAAAGCAATTAATGTCCGATTCCATTGACAATATAGATGATTTCGACGAGGCGGAAGCCAGGGGCAAGCCTCGGGGCGGCCGGGAGGGCAGGTCGGCCAAGCCCGACCGGGGCGGGGACGAGCTCCCCGACCAGCTGTACAGGCTCAAGACCCTCCATTCCTTCGAAACATTTTTCGGCTACTACATTCCCTCCGGTTCCGAGTGGCCCCACTTCCGCACCATGGATGAGCTGAACGCCTTGCTGGAAGGCCCGGTTTCCTCCGCAGGCGGCGCGGCGCCCTGCCAGACGGTCGAGGATCCCTTGGATGTCGTTGAGGTAGCTGGCATAGCGGAGGCCAGAGGTATTGAGAATCCTCAGCCCGCCGAAGGCACACCGGGCCGCGCCGACCCAGCCGAGGTCCCGGGCGGCCCGGCGGAGCCGCCTTCCGCCCAAGCACCCGCCGCCCAAGCGCCGAAAACCATCCCCCGCCAAGCCCTGGTGGTTTCCCCCACCAAGTACGGCAAGGACGTGGTGGAGGTCCAGGGACTTGTGAAGGATACCAGGCTGGTCAATCCCGACGAGGTGGTCTGCATAGAGAGGCCGGCCTGCATAGACGACCTAAGGAAGCTCAAGGAAAACGCGGACAAGGAAAAGCAGGCCTTCGAGCTGTGCCGCAACAAGATCTGGGCCCGCAACCTTCCCATGAAGCTTGTGGCGGCCCACTATCTCATCGACGAGCCCAAGATCCTCTTCTATTTCTCCGCCGAATCGCGGGTGGATTTCAGGGAGCTGGTCAAGGACCTTGTCTCCCTCTTCAAGACTCGGATCGAACTGAGACAGATAGGAGTCAGGGACGAATCCCGGGTCACCGGGGGCTGCGGCGTCTGCGGCAGGGTCCTTTGCTGCCACGGCATCTCGGACCGCCTCAATCCCGTGTCCATAAAGATGGCCAAGGACCAGAACCTCTCCCTCAATTCACTCAAGATATCTGGCCCCTGCGGAAGGCTCCTCTGCTGCCTGAGCTACGAGTACCAATTCTACAGGGACGCCAGGAGGGAGCTGCCCCAGGAGGGAGTCAAATTCCTCTACGACGGAGTCCTCTTCAAGGTGGTGGAAGTGAACGCCCTTTCCTCTACGGTGAAGATGGCCGGGGAAGACGGACGCGTCCTTGACATGAAGGCCGAGCGCTTCAAGTATTCCGAGGGGCGCTGGAAGGTCATCGAGGAACAGGCCTAGCCGCCAATCCCCGGGCCAAAGGTTTGCCCAGGGCAGCCTCAGCCCAGGGTTTCGGCGTTCTTGTAGATCCCTTCTATTTCCTCTTTCCCCAAGGCGGCGGCCATGGCCCAGGCTATGAGCACGATCCCCACGATGTCGATGGCCAGGCGCGACAATGCGAAGCGTTTCCCCAGGGCTGACATCTCGAAGAGGAGCATGGGTATCTTCGTGGTGGACCAGGCGCCTATGAAGACAAGGATGTTGGAAAAGGAAGCTCCCTTCTTCATGAGGACGGCGGCCACGGGAAAGGCTCCATAAAGGGGGCCCGCGGCGAAGGAGCCCAGGAGGAAGGCCAGGACTATTCCCTTGGCCCCCGATCCCCGCCCCATGTATCGGATCATCTTCTCCCGGGGAACCCACACGTCCATGAGGCCTAGGAGGAGGAATATCGGCGGAATCACCAGGAGCATGGTCTTTGCCTGGAAGGCTATCATGGAAAGGGATTTTTCCCGGTAGGAAGGCAGGGCGACGACGAAGGCCAGGAACAGAAGGCCGGCGACCAGGACGCCAACATATCGCTTTGCGCCGGACTTTCCCGCGCTGGGAGCCTGGGCTTTCATAATCCCACCACCCAACCCACGAACAACGCGGCGACCAGGGAAAAGCCGAAGGCCAGGAGATTTCTCATGACCGCGGCCTTCCTTCCGAAGTACTTGGTTTCCATGGGAAGGGTCACCACCCCCACCATCATGAGGCTGGAGACAAAAGCCGCTATCTGGGTAGCGCCGGCACCCCCCTCGAGGAGGGCCGCCGCGGCGGGAAAGGCCACGAATCCCGGGATGAGGGTGATGGCGCCCACAGCCGAGGCGATGAGGACGCCCAAGGCCCCGCTTTCCGCGCCCAGGAACCGTGACACGGTTGCGGTGTCGAGCACGGAGAGGGTGATGGCCACCAGGACGAGGACGACCAGGAACTGGGGAAGTATGCCCTCGAAGGCCTTGAAGGCTTTCTTAAGCGCCGCCTTGGTCTTGTCCCTGCTTTTCACGAAGGAAACCGCCAATCCAAGGGCGGCCGCCACGTACATAAACGCCGTATCCATCTATTCCCCTTTCATTTCCGCATTGTCTCCCGCGCAATCCAGGATGGAGGCCACGCAGGGCATCTCGAGGCGGTAGATTCTTTTCAATCCCTCTTCGCGGCAGGAGACTATTCCCGCCTCCTTCAGGACCGAAAGATGCTTGGATATGTTCGTCCTCTCCACCGAGCAGGCGCAGTCCAGGCCCGCCAGCATATCAACCAGTTCCCCCGCGGCCTTCTCGCCCGAGCGGAGGGCGTAGACTATGGCAAGCCTCGCCTCGCTGGAGAGAGCCTTGAAGATACCTGTCTTTTTCCCGATTTCGAGAGGACAAATTATGTCACTCATTGTTCACATAATACTGACCCAGGGTAGAGGCGTCAATGCGCGGGGCTCCGCGGCTTCGAAGCTATCCGATCTCGGCGATGAATTCCAGCACTTTTCCCCTGATGGCGTCCCTCACGACCCGCACCTTGGCCATGACTTCCTCGTCCGTACCCGTGAATTTGGATGGATCGTCGAAGGGCCAGTGTCGGCGTTCGACCTTGCCCGGGAAGACGGGACAGCGCTCCGCGGCTTCCTTGGAACAAACGGTTACGACGCAATCGAAGCTTCGGCCCTCTTTGTATATGCCGAAGACATCGCGGGTGGGCTTGCCTGCTATGTCGATGCCTTCCTCGGCCAAGGCTCTGACCACGAAAGGATTCAAGGCGCCGGGTTCCAGGCCCGCGCTTTCCGCCTGGAAGCGGTCTGCGCCGAATTTCCTGAGATAGGCTTCGGCCATCTGGCTGCGCGCCGAATTGTGCACGCAGAGGAAGAGGACTTTTTTCATTCCGGCACTCCTTTTTCGGCGCTTATCGCCGCGGAGACAAGATAATCGCCGGCACGCGATCCCTGGGCCCAGGTCCTTATGAAGGCCTTGCTTGAGTCCTTGGGCTCTATCCTCGCGTTCGTGAAGCCGGCGTCCAGCAGTAGGGCTTCAAGTTCTTCGATGGTGGAAGCCCCGGCGACGCAGGAGCAATGCAGTCCCGCATCCTCAAGGATTTCCTCGGGCAGGGCGGCGGTTGCCACGACGTCTGATATGGCGAGCCTCCCGCCTGCCTTCAGGACGCGGAAGGCCTCTGCGAAGACCCGCGGCTTGTCGGTGGAGAGGTTGACGACGCAGTTGGAGATGACCACGTCGATGGATCCTGACTCGACAGGAAGACTTTCGATTTCGCCCAGCCTGAACTCCACATTGCCGTATCCCGCCTTTTCAGCGTTGCGTCTGGCCTTGGCAACCATCTCCGGGGTCATGTCCACGCCGATCGCCTTGCCCGACGGTCCAACCCGACGGGATGCCAGGAACACATCGAAGCCCGCGCCGGAGCCCAGGTCGAGGACGGTTTCCCCGGGCCTCAATAGGGCGAAGGCGTGGGGGTTGCCGCAGCCAAGCCCCAGGTTCGCGCCCTCCGGCGCGGATGCGAGGTCCTCATCGCTGTAGCCCAAGGCCTGTCCGTCAGCGCCGCCCGATCCGGGACTGCAGCAAGAAGAGCCAGAACCGCAGCAGCCCGGAGCGTTCAAGGCAGCCACGCTTCCATAGCGTTTCATGATCGCATCCCGCAATGCGGCCCGCCTGTCGATTTTCATTTGGGGAACCAATGCTTCGTTTTCCTGGCGATATGGACCAGGCTCAGCATCACGGGAACCTCCGTGAGCACGCCCACCACCGTGGCGAGCGCCGCGCCGGAGGAGAGGCCGAAGAGGCTTATGGCCACCGCCACGGAGAGTTCGAAGAAATTCGAGGCCCCTATCATGCCCGCCGGCGCGGCGACGGAATGGGGAATCTTCCACGCCCGCGCCCAGCCGTAGCCGATGGCGAAGATGAAATAGGTCTGGATGACCAGGGGAACGGCGATGAGGGCAATGGCCAAAGGGTTCTTGAGGATGGTGTCGCCCTGGAATGCGAAGAGGATCACCAGGGTGAGAAGAAGGCCGGCCTCGGTGATCCCGTCGAATTTCTTGATGAATTCGGATTCAAACCATTCCTTTCCGCGGCTCCGTATGAGACGGGAGCGGGTAAGGGCTCCGGCGCCCAAGGGAATGACGACGAAGAGCGCGACTGAGAGCAGCAAGGTGTCCCAGGGCACGCGCACATCGCTCACCCCGAGGAGGAAGGCAACGATGGGGGTGAAGGCCACCAGGATGACCAAATCGTTTATCGCCACCTGGACGACCGTGTACCCGGCGTCCCCGTCGGAGAGGTAGGACCAGACGAAGACCATGGCGGTGCATGGCGCGGCCCCAAGGAGGACGGCGCCGGCCAGGTATTCCGTGGCGAGCCCCGGCGGGATGAGGGCCTTGAAGACGACTTTAAGGAAAAACCAGGCGATGACATACATGGTGAAGGGCTTTATGAGCCAATTGACAACCAAGGTGACGACAAGGCCCTTGGGCTTCTTCCCTGCGTTCCTGATGCTGGTGAAATCAACCTTGAGCATCATGGGATAGATCATGAGCCAGATGAGGGCCGCCACGGGGATGGAAACCTTCGCGTACTCGAAGCGGCCAAGGAACGCCGGAACCCCGGGCAGGAAATGGCCGATCGCCACGCCGAGCAGTATGCAGATGAAAACCCAGAGCGAAAGGTATCTGGCGAAGAAACCCAGGCGCTTTTCCGACATATTCTCTCCTTGGATGCCTTTGCGGCCACGGCTGGCTTTATTGGCATATTTGCCAAATATTCGCGGCATGTCAAGGGAATTTCATTGACAGGGTGTTAAATTTTGGTGAAAATGCCAAACATGATGGACATTCCGGAAAAAGCCCTCCATGAGAGGAGGGTCGCCGTGTTCAAGGCTTTGGGCCATTCGTCGCGGCTGTACATCATCCTGCGCATCGCCCAGAAGGAGGCCTGCGTCGGAGACCTGACCGCCGAAATAGGCGCCGACGTATCCACGGTCTCAAAGCATCTTGCCGTTCTGAGAGAAGCCGGCCTGGTGGCTGACCGCAGGGATGGCCAGAACGTCCTTTATTCCCTGGCCTGCAACTGCATCCTCGACTTCATCCACTGCGTGGACGCGGTTTCCCCTCCCGACGCTTCGGGTGGCCGCCGCCGGCCGTCCTGCGGCCTTCCCAACCATCGATATTGACATGGCGGAGGAATGGTAGTATTAATGTGAATGAAACTTCACATATAGGAGCCCTTCATGAAAGTGCAGATCCTCGGAACCGGGTGCGCGAAATGCAGGTTGCTGGAAGAGCATGCCCGCCAGGCGGTCGCGGCAGCGGGCGTCGCGGCTGACATCGAGAAGATCACGTCCATAGACGACATCATGGAAATGGGGGTGATGATGACCCCGGCCTTGGCGGTCGACGGGACGGTCAAGAGCGCGGGCCGCGTGCTTTCCGTGGACCAGATAGCCGAAATCCTGAAGGGAGGCAAATGACATGCCTTGCACGTGCGGCGCGGATTGCGAAACCAACCTTGTCTACTCATGTTCGGGCGCGGCCAATACGGGATATCTCGCCGATCAGGTGATGCGGGCCTTGAATCGCGAAGGTCTGGGCTCCAGCACCTGTCTGGCCGCGGTAGGCGCGGAGCTTTCCGGATTCCTCGAATCAGCCAAGAGCGCCACGCGCAATATTGTCCTCGACGGCTGCAAGGTTTCCTGCGGAAAGCGGATATTCGAGGCGAAAGGGCTTCCCTATACCCAGTTCATCATGACCGATTTCGGGGTGGAAAAGGGGAAAACCGCTATCACGGGCAATATAATCCAGGATGTGGTGGACCGGATTTCGTCCAAGGTGAGGGCATGAGCGCAAAGGGATGGAGTCCCAATAAAAGACTTCTTCTCGTGGCGGGGGTATTTATCGCGGCCTATTGGATGCCTTTCGAAACGCCGAAGGTGGCCCAGGCGGTGAACGAAGCCTTCCTGATGCTCGGCGACTACGCCCGCCAGCACGTGATCCTATGCCTCGTTCCCGCCATGTTCATCGCCGGGGCGATCACCATGTTCCTGGACCAGCAGGCGGTGATGCGCTACCTGGGTCCCGACGCCAAGAGGCTCGCCGCCTATGGGGTGGCCTCGGTCTCGGGCGCGATACTCGCGGTATGTTCCTGCACGGTCTTGCCGATTTTCAAGGGCATCTATAAGAAAGGCGCCGGCCTCGGCCCGGCGGTAGCCTTCCTCTATTCCGGGCCGGCCATCAATATCCTGGCCATCGTGCTTTCAGCCAAGGTCTTCGGCTGGAAGCTGGGATTGGCCCGGGCGGCGGGCGCCGTGCTGTTTTCGATCCTCATCGGCCTCGCCATGGCGCTGATATTCCGAAAGGACGACGCAAAGCGCGCCGCGGACGCCAGGATGTTCCCAGGATCGATGGAAAAACCCGCCCGATCCCTTGGCCAGATGGCAGTCTACATGGGCAGCATGATAGGAATCCTGGTCTTCATGAACTGGGCTGACTCCAAGGGCGGGAGCGCGGCCTGGGACGCTGTCTTCGCCGCCAAATGGTGGATCTCCGGAGCCTTCGCCCTCGTCCTTGCCTTCACCATCGCCAGATGGTTCACGAACGAAGAAAGGACGGGCTGGATGGTCGCGACCCGGGATTTCGCCCTGCAGATATTGCCCCTTCTCTTCGGCGGCGTCCTTGTGGCGGGGTTTCTTCTGGGCCGCCCAGGCCATGACGCCCTCATCCCAACCCAATGGATAGCCGGTCTCATGGGCGGGAACTCCCTGGGTTCGAATTTCTTCGCCGCCTTGGCGGGAGCCCTCATGTATTTCGCCACCTTGACCGAGATCCCCATAGTCCAGGGACTGCTGGGGGCGGGCATGGGCCAAGGCCCGGCCCTGGCCCTGCTTTTGGCCGGTCCCAGCCTCTCCCTCCCCTCGATCCTGGTCATCTCAGGGGAGCTGGGCTGGAAGAAGACCCTGGTCTACGTGGCCTTGGTGGTGGGGTTTTCAACCCTGGCGGGGATCGGGTTCGGGGCGCTCGCCTAGCACGATCCGGCTGTCTCCGGAGCGCTTGACGTATCCATCCCGCTCCATCCGGTTGAGGAAGGGGAGCGCGAGTTTCCTGGAAAATCCCGTCCTCCCCTTGGCTTCGCCTATCTCGATCCTGTCGCCCTGGTTTTTCCCCTCCAAGGTATTGGCAACCAGGGCCGCGTAGTTATCCCGATGGATGAAGAGATTGCGATCCAGGGGCACTGCCAAGCCCAGGGCGCAGAGGCTGTCCATGTCTTTCCTAGGAGGAAGGCGTGTAGCGCCGGGTGAGGGGGTAGGGGAAAACGCCGAAGGCGGTCTGGCTTGCGCGGCGCTTTGGTATTCAAGGCAATCTTTGCCCGCTTTCCGCAAGGCTTTCTCCGCTGCCTGCAGTCCCGGGGCCAGGGATGCTAAATTTGAAGATGGCCGACCCGCCCCGGGTTCTATGACCTTGGGTCTGAGGGTAGGCGGTTTCGAAGGATGGAGCGCGTTCCAAATCTTCGACGCGACCTGATCCGGGGCCGCTTCCTCTAGGCCTTCAAGGAGGGATGCCAGCTTTCGCCGTTGGAGCCTGTCCGTTTTTCCTTGGAAGACCGCCCAGGCTCTGCCGAGGATTTCCGCTCCGCCGTGGCGGATCAGCACGAGGGGACGGGAGGAGGGGAAGGCAAGTTCATCGGCGCAGACAAATCGTTGCCATGGACCCTTTCCAAGGGGAACAAGGCGGCCTATCCTCCAGGCCGTCCCCACCGCCGCTTCGACTTCTCCTCCTTTCCTGAGCGCTTCGGAGGGCGAACCGTCCTGGGGGAGGGAGTGGGGCAGGGCTTCCACCTTGAAGATGAACTCCCGGTTGGATACATACATTCCTGGGTCGGCGGCAGGCTTATGGAGAAGGTCTCCCCTTTTAATGTCGCCCTTGGATCGGCCGAGACTCAAGGCCACGCGGGCAGGCGCCGCTACCTTGAGCAGGGTCTTGCCCAGGCATTCTATGCCTTTGACGCGAAGTTTTTCCGGATCGGCTCCGAGTGTCAGTTCATCCTCCAAGGAAACCTCCGACCCGAGCAGGGAACCGCACGCGATCCGGCCCGCCCCTTTTTTAATAAAAATCCTGTCCACGAATAGAAAGGCGTCCTTGGAGAGGGGGCCTGAAGAGCGGGATGCCTCTATCCTTGCACCTTCCGAGGCCAGGAGGCGCCGCAGGTCCTCAAGTCCCCGGCCGGTCAAGGCCGAGACTGGACAGGCGCCGGCGATGCCTTCCCGCCCAAAGATCGCCAGTGATCGTTCCAAGGCTTCGGCCTGCGCATCCTCGGACCTTTGGCTTTCGACTTTATCAATCTTCGTTATTGCCAAGATCAATCTATGGAGGCCCACGGCGCTTAAAACCCGGGCGTGGTTCTCGCTCTGCGCCATCCAGCCGTCGTCCGCCGCCACCACAAGAAGGGCAAGGTCCAGGGACCAAGCTCCGGCGACCATGTTCCTAATATACCGTTCGTGGCCAGGCACATCGATGACGCCGAAGTCGAGCATTTTTCCATCTTGAGAGGAATCAGGCAGCCTTAAGGCGGCGAAGCCGAGATCCGTGGTCATGCCTCGCGCCTTTTCCTCAGGCAGGCGGTCCGTGTCGATCCCCGTGAGGGCCTTTACGAGGGCTGTCTTTCCATGGTCCACATGGCCCGCCAATCCGAGGATAATCACGCCGCCTCCATTGTCATGCCTGTTCCTTGGCCATGGCAAAGGCCAAGGTTTCGGCTATGTCCCAGGAAGCTTCTCCGGCGAGGGCCATGAGGTCTACGACCACAGCCTGGTCCTCGATGCGCGCCACAAGGGGAAGGGGGGCGCGGCGGAGGTTCTCAGCCAGGGCTGCGGCGGAACGGATTGGTGAAATCCGTAAAGCCAGGGAAGAAATAGTTTCGTCGGGAGTGCTGCCTCCTCCCAGGGTGGCCCGTGAGGGCGTGAGGCGGATTCGAGCCTTGATACCCTGGGGCAGACGGCGCAGCACGCTTCTCCCAAAGGCTCGCAAGGTAGCAAGCCCCGACTCCGCGGAAAGCCGCAGGGCGATCCTGGCCGCGCTATCGTAGGAAAAGGCGTCGCCATCGTGTGCGTTGGCGCGGCTATCGTAGGTTGCGGCTTCCTTCGGTTTGTACCCGCTCTCGGCCTTCAGCTTGGCCATAAGGCTTGCTTCCAAGAGGGAAAGGACAGTCTTGCCAGGCCTGAAAGCCCGCATGAGAGGATGCCGCGCCAGAAGGGAGATCAGGTCTGCGCGTCCGACGACGAGTCCCGCCTGGGGGCCGCCTAGGATCTTGTCCCCGGAGAAACAGACCAGATCCGCTCCGGCGCGAAGGAGGCTGGAGGCGGAAGGCTCAGAGCCGAGGTTTTCCGTGAGAGTCCCCGATCCCTGGTCCACAATGCGGAGGATTCCCTTGGGTAAGGCTTTGTTCAAGGTGGATAGGGAAGGCTTTTCCACGAAGCCCCGAAGCGCGAAATTTGAGCTGTGCACCAAGAGGACCGCCGCCGTGTCCTGACCCAAGGCGTTGGTGTAGTCCTGCACGGTGGTGATGTTGGTTGTTCCCACTTCCTTAAGGATGGCGCCGGAAAGGGCCAGGATGTCGGGGATCCTGAAGCCGCCGCCTATCTGCACCGCCTCCCCCCGGGAAACGAGGACTTCCTTGCCCTTTGCCAGGGCTCCCAAGGCAAGGAGGATGGCAGCCGCGTTGTTGTTCACCGCCAAGGCCGCAGGGGCGCCTGTGATGGCGCAGAGATACTCGAAGGCAAGGCCGCCCCGGGGGCCGCGCTCTCCGGAATCCAGGGCGAATTCGAGGTTGGAGTACCCGGTATTAATTTCTCCCGCGGCATCCCAGATTGCCTTGGGCAAGGGGCTGCGCCCTAAATTGGTATGCAGGACGACTCCCGTGCCGTTCAACACTTTGCGAAGGCTTTGCCGGGACTTTTTCTCCAAGGCCAGGGAGCAGGCCTCGATCGCCCTGCTTCGCACGATGGATTCGTCCAGGAGTATATGCGGGGATTCCGCTACAAGCCCATTCCTAAAGTCCTCCAAAGTCTGTGAGATCACCCGGCTCGCCAAAGGCCGGGATAGCCGTTTCAGGTAGGTGGAAAAGCCAGGGTTTTGGAGGAGTGCCTCGACCTGGGGAATCCAACTCCGCGGATCTTTTGTTTCCATGCCTGCAGCCTCGCTTGGGTGGGGGAGTAGTCAATTCGGGGTCAGACCCCCGGTTGAATGCCCCCGATTCAATAAACAAAAGGCGGAAGCCCCAAGGGTTCCGCCTGGATTTCCGGAAGGGGCAGGAATCGAACCTGCCGCCGCGATGAATCGCGGCCAACGGTTTTGAAGACCGCGGGAGCCGCCGGACCCCATCCTCTTCCGCTTTCGATACTAAGGCCCGATACGCTCTTGGTCAAGGCGAATTCGCCTTCCCATTGGCTCGCCTTGACCATTCCTAGCCCTGCGGGTACAGTGGGCCACGAAGGAGCGAATATGGACGCGAAAGAGATCGTCAGATTGACATCCCTTTGTTCCGCGGCGGGGTGAGCGGCCAAGATGGGCCCCGAGGCCCTGGCGCAGGTCCTGCGCCCTTTGGCCGGCATGGTGCCGCCGGAACGCCGCTCCGATCTTTTGGTCGGTCTGGCTGAAGGCGACGACGCCGCCGTTTACAAGCTCAATGAAACGACTGCCCTCATCTTCACCGCGGACTTCTTCACCCCCGTGGTGGACGACCCATACACCTTCGGGCAGATCGCCGCGGCCAATTCCCTCTCGGACATCTACGCCACAGGCGGAGAACCTATCCTCGCCCTCAACCTCGCCGCCTTCCCATCGGACATGGATACGGAAACTATTGGAAACGTATTCCTGGGCGGCGCAACCGTGGCATCCTCGGCGGGCTGCGCAGTGGCGGGAGGGCATACGATCCTGGACAAGGAACCTAAGTTCGGCATGGCCGTCCTGGGCTTCGCCCATCCAGATAGACTCTTGCTCAAGAAGGGGGCCCGGCCGGGTGATGTCCTTATCCTCACCAAACCTTTGGGCACCGGCGTCATCACTACCGCGGCGAAGGCCCAGGATGCGGATTCCGCCTGGCTTGATGCGGCTATCCTTTCCATGAAGACACTGAATCGAGATGCCATGAAGGCCTTCCTATCCGCCCAAGCCAGGGCAGCCACGGACATCACAGGGTTTTCCCTCCTGGGACACGGCCTCGAGATGGCGGAAAAGAGCCAGGTTGATTTTCTCTTTGATGGCCAAGCCGTCAAGTTCATTCCAGGAGCGCGGCAATGCGTGGAACGCAAGCGGGTTCCCGGCGGAACGGGGCGCAATAAGAAAGCCTTCCTGCAGAAGGTGGAATTCCACGGTCAGTGGGCGGAACATTCCTTGGAATGGTTCAGGACCCTCATGTTTTCCCCCGAGACCTCGGGCGGCCTTCTGGGAGCCATTCCTCCGGAACAGGCCCAGTCCTGCCTCGCCGCCTTGAAGTCCTCAGGCGTCCAAGCCGCGGCCATAGGCCGTTGCGAGGCGCGAAAAAGCGGCGAATCGAAAATCATTGTGCAATAAAAACAGGCCCCCGGCTGCCGAAAAGCAACCGGGGGCCTGTTCCATTCCGTGATTTCTCCTTATCTCCAGACCAGAGGCACGTACTTTACCGAAGGATCGGCGGTGATTTCCTGGGAGGAGCCGTCGTAGCTTCGGACGTTTGCCCAGCCTAGATATTCCTTCATGATCCACCACCACGAAGTGCAGAGCACTCCGGAGTCGCAGTAGATGATGGTTTCCAAGGAGGGATCGAGACCGAGGGTGGCGGCGTACTTCGCCAGGTCGTCCTTGGACTTTACAAGGCCGTCGGCGTTGGTAATCCAGGAGAAGGGTAGGGAATAGGCGCCGGGGAGGTGTCCCGCCTGGGCTACGAAGCCTTGCTTCACAAGGCCGAAATAGGTGTCGTAGGTGCGGGCGTCCACGACCTGCCCTTTGGTGGCCAGCACGTCGGCCTTCAGGGCGAGGTAGGAAGCCTTGGGTTTGGCCGAGAACTTGGCCTTGGCTTTCTTGGCCACATCGGCCGTGACGGGCTTGCCGGCCTTCACCCAGGCGGCCTGTCCGCCGGAGAGCACGGCGACATTTTCCATGCCTGCATAGGCCAGGGTCCAGGCGACGCGGGTGGCCCAGGAGAACCTGGAGCCATCGGTCTCGACGACTACCACCAGGGAGTCGGCGCCAATGCCTGCGTCGGCCAGGGCGTCGGAGAGGTCGTCCATGAAGGGGAGCTCGTTGGACAAGCCCTTGGCGGGCACGTAGAAGGTGGATCCCAGGAGGGAAATGGCGCCGGGAATGTGAGCGGCCTTGTAGTCCTCGACCTTGCGCACATCGATGACCGCGAGCTTGGGATTGGAGAGATTAGCCTCAAGCCAGTCGGATGTGACGACAGCGTCAATGTCCCGGGCGAAGAGGGGGGCCACCAGGGCCACCATCAGCAGGATCAGAATTCCTTTTTTCATAGCATCTCCTTTCAATTTCCGTTTCCATGTCCTGGAGGCTGGGCCTTACCGGACTAGTTCAAGATTCTTGGTCGATCCGCCCTTGGGCAGCTTCGATTCCTCAAGGTAGTACAGATACTCGCCGTGGCACGTATTGCAGTCCCTGGTCCTATCCGTCCGCTTTTGGATATTGTGCGGGATGGAGTCCCAGTAGTTGGGCAGGGCGTCGAAGTTCTTTTGTTCGATTCCCGCCTTCTCGAAGGTCTTCCTCACCGTGGGGATGAGGCGCAACGTGGTGAGTTGGCCTGGCTTGCGCGGGTTGTCGCCCAGCACGATCGCGGGGCTGGAAGTCGCCCCCTCGCCCAGGTGGCAGGAGGCGCATTGCCTGTAGCCCGTCGCGGTGTGGCAGGCGGTGCAGGATACGGCTTCCTCGTGGATGTTGTGGGCCTCTTCCGCCTCCGGAGTGGCCGCGAGGCTCTTCTCGTGGCATTCCAGGCAGGAAGGCTTGTTTTCCACGTCCCTCCGGCCTTCGTAGGCTACGCCGTTGCCGTGCATCTGATCCGCTGAGTGGCAGTCCAGGCAGGTCATGCCGTTGCGGTAGTGGACATCCGGGCGCCCGCCGTAATCGCCGGTGAACTCGGGATACACGCGTCCGCCATGGCAAAGGGCGCAGGTCTTCGATTCGTCCTTGCGCACGAACTTGTGGCCATCCATGAGCCCTGAGTTGACGCCGGATACGATGGGGCTCTGGACATGGCAGTCTCCGCAGGAAGCATGGCAGCTCCGGCAGGATTGCTCGAAGACTTTTTCGTCGAAGACTTTCTTTTCGTCTTCGGAAAACCGGGGAGAGACGCCGTGCTTCATGCCGGCGTTGGTGTAGTGGAGGGATAGTTTGTAAGTCGCGGCGATGCCTTCGTGGCAGGTGCCGCAGGTGTCCGGATTGTCCGAAGGCCGCTTGACCATTCCCTTGTGGGCTTCGGCCTTGGTGGCGCCGTTGGCGTCGCCTTCATGGCAGAAGGAACATCCGTACTCGAAGTGGGGATCGGCGGCGATCACATCCTTGCTCACCACGAATCCCATGTGGTAATCCGCCCGGACCGGGGGAGGAGCGCCCGCTCACCCTTCCCCCTCGCCGGAACTCGCCGCAGGCGGCGGAACCATGGTCTTCATGAGATCGGCGTTGCCGTGGCAATCGACGCAGGATGAACTGGACGCGAAAGCCTGGGTGCCGCCGAAGACCGCCAGTAAGGCGAGGAGAGACAAAAGGCGACTTTTCATCGAGGGGTACCTCCTTTTCTATGAAACGCCGAGGAGCCTGCCGCCGGAAGCGCGCTGCCTTGGGAGAGCGCATCCAGCCCAGGCCTCCGCCGACGGCGGCATGGAACCCGGCATAAAAGGGAGTATAGGCGGGGATCATAATTATGTAAAGGCTTATATATATAAAAAGGATTATTGGGGCATGAAAAAATGCTTGACGGCTCGACTCCTCGGAGGGTAGGCTCAGGCACCCGGAGGATCCGTGCGCCAATTTTGGAAAAAACTCAAGTCCCTGCGCCTCGCCATAGGGCTGATTGTCGTTCTTACCGTGGGAAGCCTTTTGGCCACCCTCATCCCGCAGGGGAAGGCGGCGGAGGAATACTTCAAGCTCTATCCCAAGCTCATCGCGGAATTGGTGGTGCAAACCGGACTGGGCAGGTATTTTTCCTCCCTTCTCTTTCTTATCCCCGCCCTGGCCTTTTTTTTCAACCTTGGAGCCTGCACGGTGGACCGGCTCATCCGAGAACTGAAGAAAAAGCACAAGCGACGCCATGGGCCGGACATCCTCCACATAGGCCTTTTGGTGCTCGTGGTGGGAAGCCTGGTTTCCTTCTCCGCCCGGTCGGAGGGCATGGTAAGGCTGGTTCCCGGGGAATCGGTGGAGCTGCCGGCGGGAGAGATCCTCAGGCTCATGAAATTCACGGACGAGCGGTACGAGGATGGAAGACCCAAGGACTGGACCAGCATAGTCACCCTGGAGAAGGATGGGTCTGTCTTGAAGGAGAACATTCCCATCAGGGTTAATAAGCCCCTTCGGGTGGGTGATATAACCCTGTACCAGAATTCCTACTCTTCGACTCTCGGCGTGGCTGTCGCGAATCCTGATGGAAAGGTGACCAATCTTGCCAGGGGAGAGAGTTTCGAGGAGGGCGATGTCCGCATATTCTTCATGACCACGGAAATGGATGCCTCGGGAGCGGGAGAGCCCTTGGCGGTGCTGCGGGTCAAGGGGGAAGGCGTTGACGGAGCGGTACGCGCGGGTTCGGCGGGCATCGCCGTGGGGCGATACAGGGTAGCCGCCGTCCAGGTTCTTTCCACGGGGCTGCAGGCCGTGCGGGACCCTGGCTACCCCTTCGTCCTGGCGGCCCTCATCCTGGTAGGCCTGGGGACGGCCCTCACCTTCGCCCAAAAAATGAAAGACCTCCTAAAGGAAGAACAGGCATGATAGCGACAATCGGTTTCTTCGGCATCATAGCGGCGGCGGCTTTTCAGGTCGTCTATTTGTTCCGCAAGGACGAAAGGAAAGATCCGGCGAGCCACTGGCTCCAGGCGGCGTCCGCGGCTGCCTTCCTAGGCATAACGGTATCCCGGAGCCTGGCGATAGGGTTCATCGCCCTGACGAGCACCTACGAATCCCTCCTCTTCTATTCCGCCATCATAATGATACTTGCCGTGGGCTATCGGCTCCAGAGGAAAATTCCCTATTCCAGGATCATCGCCTTCGGATCCACCGTTGGCGCCCTGGTCATGGCGGCCATCGCCTCCTCCCCCTTGCTGCCCAAGGAAGCCCTGCCGCCCATCCCCGCGCTAAGGTCCCTGTGGCTCGTGATCCACGTGGCCCTTTCCTTCGTGGGAGAAGCCTTCTTCGTCATATCCTTCGCCGCCGCCCTGGCCTTTCTCCTCACGAAGGATGGGAAGCGCAAGGCCGAATACGACCGCATCACCTACACCGCCGTGGCGGTGGGCTACCCGGTCTTCACCGCGGGCGCCCTCATCTTCGGCGCGATCTGGGCGGAGCAGGCCTGGGGCAGGTGGTGGAGTTGGGATCCCAAGGAAACCTGGGCCCTCATCACCTGGCTGGTCTACACCCTCTATCTCCACGTGCGGCTCATCATGAAGAAGAAGGACGCCGCCGCCTCATGGATCGCCGTGATCGGCTTCCTCTGCACGGTCTTCACCTTCTTCGGCGTCAACTATCTTCTGCCGGGACTGCACAGCTACGGCTGATAGGTCAATTTATGGGGTCAGACCCCTTGTTGAAAACCAGGTTGTAAAGCAAGACAGGATACCAGGATCGGCGGGATCTACCAGGAAATTTCGCGACAGGATGGCAGGATTAAACATGTAAATCCTGCATATCCTGTTATCCTGTCTATAAATAAATCAAGGCAGGACAACAGGATCGCAGGTTGGCTTGGTCAATTCTTGGGGTCTGACCCCTCGTTGCCTTTGGGCACGATGCGGATGTGGATTTCCTTGAGCTGCTTTTCGTCCACATCGTTGGGACACTGGTCCATGGGGCTTACGGCGAAGCTGTTCTTGGGGAAGGCGATGACCTCCTTGATGGAAGTCTGGCCAGCCATGAGCATCACCAGGCGGTCGAAGCCCGGGGCTATGCCGCCGTGGGGCGGAGGACCATACTTGAAAGCCTCCACCAGGAAGCCGAATTTGCGCTGCGCCTCCTCCTCGGAGAAGCCGACGATCTTGAAGATTCGCTTCTGGAGCTCCGGATCATGGATACGGATCGAGCCTGAGGCGATCTCGAAGCCGTTGAGCACAAGGTCGTAGAGATCGCCCTTCACCGAGCCCGGATCGGATTCCAAGGTGGAGTGGTACTGGGCCTGGGGCATGGTGAACATGTGGTGGGCGGCCTCCCAGCGGCCTTCGTCCTCGTTGAACTCGAACATGGGGAAGTCGATGATCCAGGCGAACTCGAAGCGCTTGGGATCCAAAAGACCCAGGTCGCGGCCCAGCTTTGACCTGACGGCGCCCAGGGAGGAGCAGGCGACCTTTGCCTTGGCGTCGGCCACCATGAGGATGAGGTCCCCGGGCTTCGCGCCAGAACCCTTGATGACCTGCGCGGAAGAGTCGGCGAAGAACTTGGAAGCCCCGCCCTCAAGGCTCCCTTCCGGCTTTTCCGCCGTGGCGGGACCGACCTTCATCCAGGCCATGCCCTTGGCCTTGTAGATCTTGGCCTGGGATTCGAGCTCATCGATCTGCTTGCGCGAGTAGTCCGCCTTGCCGGGAACCACCATGCCCTTGACCTTGCCTCCCGCCGCCAGGGCGTCCTTGAAGGCCTGGAAGGTCGAGGCTTCGGCGTAGGGTGCGAAGTCCTGCAGTTCCATGCCGAACCTCAAGTCGGGCTTGTCGGTGCCGAAGCGGTCTATCGCGTCGTCGTAGGCTATGCGGGTGAAGGTCGCGGGAAGCTCGACGGCAAGCGTCTTTTTGAAGAGGTGGCCCATGAGGCCCTCGATCATGACAAGGACATCGTCCCTCTGCACGAAGGACATCTCGATGTCGATCTGGGTGAACTCCGGCTGGCGGTCTCCCCGGGCGTCCTCGTCGCGATAACAGCGGGCGAGCTGGAAGTATTTGTCGAAGCCCGAGACCATGAGGATCTGCTTGTAGAGCTGGGGCGACTGGGGAAGGGCGTAGAACTTGCCCGGATAGAGCCTGGAGGGGACAAGGTAGTCCCGGGCTCCCTCGGGAGTGGAGCGTATGAAGGTAGGCGTCTCGATCTCGTAGAATCCCTGGCCGACCAGGTATTCCCTCACCGCGAAGGCAGCCTGGTGGCGGAGGCGGATGCGGTCCTGCATGGCCTGGGACCTTAAGTCCAGGTACCGGTAGGTGAGGCGCAGGTCCTCCTTGGCGTCCGTCTCCTCGTCGATCTGGAAGGGCAGGACGGCGCACTTGGACAGCACGGCCAGGCTGTTGCAGACAACCTCGACAGCTCCGGTGTCCATGTTCGGGTTCACCATGCTTTCCGGCCTGCCGCGCACCGTGCCTTGGACGGCCACGCAGTACTCGGGCTTCAGATCCGCCGCCGCCGCCAAAAGCTCGGGCGCGGCGTTCGCCGGCACCACGACCTGGGTGATCCCGTAGCGGTCGCGAAGGTTGATGAAGGAAATCCCACCGTGGTCGCGCTTTCGGTGGACCCAGCCGTTGAGGACTACGTTCTTGCCCGCGTCGGCGGCGCGAAGTTGGCCGCAGGTGACGCTTCGTTTGGGGTACTGCATGATCGCCCATTGTATCCGCGAGGCCCAGGGATGGGCAATATCCGCGCCCAAAAGCGGTGGCCGAAGCCTGCATCGGCGCGCCGCGATTCCTTGCGGCACATCTTCCCTGCCCGAAGCATAGGAAAATGATTATATTTTACCCACGAGGTAAACAATGGTGACCGAAGGCATGAAAGCTCCCGATTTTTCGCTTTACGACGACAAGGGAAGGGTCTGGACGCTGGCGGACTTCGCCGGCAGGCCCTTCGTGCTCTACTTCTACCCCAAGGACGACACCCCCGGCTGCACCACCGAGGCCTGCGGCTTCAGGGACGAGTACGCGGTGTTCAAGGACAGGGGCGTTGAAGTGGTGGGCGTGAGCCCCGACTCCGCATCCTCACACGCGAAGTTCCGCAACAAATTCAACCTGCCCTTCGTCCTGCTGTCCGATCCGGACAAGAAGACCCTGACTGATTACGGCGCCTATGGAGAAAAGGTGATGTACGGAAAGAAGGTGATGGGCGTCCTGCGCTCCACCTTCGTCATCGACGCCGAGGGGAAGGTGCTCAAGGCCTTTCCCAAGGTGAAGCCTGCTGAGCACGCCCAGGAGATCCTGGCCCTCTTCCCCTGATCTGTCTCGCCTTGTCCTGATCAGTCCCAGGAGGATTTTTGCCGGTTTTCCTTGACCGAGGACCTGAGCTTCTTGGCGCCCAGGCGGCGTTCACGAGCCGCCCTGCCGGGCTTGGTGGGTATGCGCGCAGGATCCCTCCGGGCGGCGCCAGCCACCAACGAGACCAGCCTTGCCACCGCGATTTCCTTGTTCGCCCCTTGGGTGCGCTCCTCCCGCGCCTGGACCAAGAGGAATCCTTCCTGGTTTATCCTTGAAGTTAGCCGCTCTTTTACGAGGGCGATTTCCACTTCGCTCAAGCCTTCGATGTCGGACAACGCGACTTTTGCGAGAACCTTTGTGTTCACTTTATTTACGTTCTGGCCGCCAGGGCCGCCGGAACGGGAAAAATCGAAGGTAACGTTGCGCGATATAGATTCCTGGATCAAAGCCCTGTTCATCGCCTCAACCTTCCCCGCTTAAATCACGCAACTTCTCGAGGGCTCCTGAAAGATGGCGGCGCTGGGCTTCCACCGCCCTGGCGGAGTCCCGGTCTGCGATGGCGTCCACCAAGGCGGTATGTTCGCTCAGGATGCGCCCCGGCCACGATTCGAGGGCCAGGAGCTTGAAGCGGCTTATGGATATGTAATTGTCCATGGTGGAATGCATGCCCTCGTACAGCCTGCTGAGAAGCGGATTCTTGGCCGCCTCCACCACCAGCATGTGGAGCATGGAATCCCACTGCGCCCCGGTGGAGGCGCCTGCGTCGGGCAGGCTCTGCACGGCGGCCAGCTGGGCCACGCAGGTCTTCATCCTCGAGAGGTCTTCCTCGGTGCGGCGAAGCGCCGCCTGTCCCGCGATAGGCGGTTCGATGAGGAGCCTCATCTCCATGAGGTTGATGAGCAAGTCCCCGGGCCAGAAGACGGCATACTTCATGCTCGCGGAAAAATCAGCGGAATCCGGCGCCTTTATGAATGCGCCCTGGCGTTCCCGGATATCAATATAGCCCAAGGCCTCCAGGGTGATGATCGCCTCACGAAGAAGACCTCGGCTCACGCCAAGGGCGGCCGCCAGGTCGCGTTCGGGAGGTAGCTTTCCATCGGAGAAGGTGGAGGGGGTGAGAATCATCCTCTGCAAGGTCCTGACCAATTCTTCCCGCTTTTTTTCCATCTTTCTCCCTCGAAATTGATTGACATCACTATAGCACTGGATTACCATAAAAGCAACATGGTCATACCTTGGTAGGACCAGAAATTAGGGAGGAACCTATGAAACGAATTCTCGTCTGCTTCGTCCTAGCCTTGGCTATCCTGAGCCCAAGCTTCGCACTGGACATCAAGCTCGCCCATGTGGTCAACGAACAGGATTCATTCCATCTCGCGGCGACCAAGTTCAAGGAATTGACGGAAAAATACACCAATGGGGAAGTCAAAGTCACCATTTTCCCGAACGCAGTCCTGGGCGACGAAAGGACGCTTCTGGAACGCATGAAGATGGGTATCGTGGACGCGGGCATCATCACCGGCGGCCCCTTTGTCAATTTCGTGCCCAAGTTCGGCGCCATCGACCTTCCCTTCCTCTTCAGGGACCCGGCCCATGCCTACGCGGTGCTGGACGGACCGATCGGGGACCAGCTTTTCGCCGAGCTTGAGAAGCAGGGTTGGAAGGGCCTCGCGTGGGCGGAGCGGGGATTCCGCAACCTGACCAACAGCAAGAAGCCCGTGAACAGCCCGGACGACTTGAAGGGCCTGAAGATCCGCCTCATGCAGAATCCAATCTATGTGGATTCCTTCAAAGCCCTTGGCGCCAACGCCGTGCCCATGGCCTGGACCGAAGCCCTGACGGCCCTCCA
Organism: Spirochaetota bacterium; assembly: GCA_040757435.1. GTDB lineage: Bacteria > Spirochaetota > Spirochaetia > Treponematales > Rectinemataceae > VKGY01. The sequence goes on from JBFLXC010000017.1 coordinate 24,949, forward strand.
GCAGAAGACCATCGACGGCCAGGAAAACCCCCTGAACGTCATCGTGTCCTTCAAGCTCTACGAAAGCCAGAAGTACATGACCATCACCCGCCACGCCTACGCGCCGGCACCCCTCATCATGAGCCTCATGACCTGGAAGAAACTCAAGCCCGCCCAGCAGGAAGCGGTGGTGAAGGCGGCCAGGGAAGCGGCCCAGTTCGAGAGGGACTTCAACAACGCCAACGAGTCGCAGTGGGCCAAGGAACTCGAGTCAAAGGGCATGGTGATCGCCCGGCCCAATCTCAAGCCCTTCCTGGACGCGGTCAAGCCGGTCTACGACCAGTATTCCGCCCAATTCGGAAAGGATTTCATCGACGCGATCCTCGCGGCGAAGTGAGGCAGGACCATGCCCGCCACGCAAGGGGGAAGGAGGGCGAAAGCCCTCTTTCTCCACAACTTGAGCGACCGGATCAATGCGGTCTCGGAAGCTGTGCTCTTCGCAGGCCTTCTTCTGATGGTGGTTGTTTCGGTGCTCCAGGTAGTGTTCCGGTTTTTCTTCACCGCCCTGACCTGGTCCGAGGAGCTGTCCTGCTTCCTCCTGGTTTTCGTCAGCCTGCTCGGCACGGCGGTGGCCTTCAAGAAAGGAAGCCACATCGCGGTGACCTTCCTTTTGGACAAGCTGAAGGGCGGGGCGAAAAAATCAGCCCAGACGGCGATCGCCTTCCTCGGGCTTTTCTTTTTCGCCATTGTCGCTTACTACGGCGCAGTGCTTATGCAAGCCGAGGCGGGACAGCTCACGCCCGCCATGGGCATTTCCATGAAATGGATCTATCTCATTTATCCTGTAGTCGGCGGCGTCACCATGGTGCATATAACAGACTGGGTTTTCAGGATTTGGGAGGAGGCGTGAGATGGGATACTTGATATTCGGAGCCTTCTTCGTCCTCCTGTTGATCGGCGTACCGATAGGACTGTCGATCGGCCTTTCGGCCCTGGTGGTCTTCATCGCCAGCGGATTCCCTCTCCAAATGGTTCCCCAGACCCTCCTGGAAGGGAACAACTCCTTCGCCTTGGTCGCGGTGCCCTTCTTCATCCTCGCCGGGGACATCCTCGCCCGGGGAGGAATCTCGGAACGCATCGTCGCCTTCGCCGAAGCTGGTCTGGGCAGGATCAGGGGAGGGCTTTCCATAGTCTCCGTGCTAGCCTCCATGTTCATCGCCGCCATCTCCGGTTCCGGCGCGGCGACCACCGCGGCGGTCGGGGCCTCCCTCATACCGGATTTGAAGGAAAAAAAATACGACGTTGATTTCTCCGCGGCCTTGATAGCCTCCGCGGGGACCATCGGCGTGGTAATCCCCCCTTCGGTGCCCATGGTCTTGTACGCCGTCATCGCCGGAGAGTCTGTGGCGAGGCTGTTCCTGGGAGGCTTCATCCCAGGGATTCTCATGGGGGTAGGGCTCATCGTATGGGCCCTGATCGTGGCCAAGAGGAGAGGCTACCCCGCGGGCGTGAAGCTTCCGGGCAAAGAGGTGGTGAGGAGATTTGGAGCGGCAAGCTGGGGGCTCATGGCTCCGGTCATCATCCTGGGGGGCATATTCTCCGGGATTTTCACCCCCTCGGAGGCGGCGGCGATCGCGGTTGTATATACCCTGCTGGTGGCGAAGTTTGTCTACAAGGCGCTGGATTTCAAGAAGTTCTACGCCCTCGTGGTCGGGTCGGGAATAACCTCCGCCCTGATCATGTTCATAATCGCCACCGCGAAGCTTTTCGGCTGGGGACTTGCGTTCTACCAGATTCCCCAGGCCGTGGCTGGCGCCATCCTGGGCTTGGCCAACAATGTTCCATTCCTGGTGTATCTCATGATCGCGGTGATCATCCTTTTGTCGGGAATGTTCATGGAGACAGCCTCGGCCCTCATCATCCTCACTCCAATCTTCATCCCCGCCATCGTCGGGATCGGAGGAAATCTGATCCATTTCGGCGTGGTCCTGGTGGTAGGGCTGGCCATAGGCATGGCGACACCGCCGGTGGCCATCAACATCTATGTGGCCAGCGCGATCACCGGCTTGCCCATGGGGAGGATAACCAAGCCGATTATTCCCATGGTGCTGATTCTCGTCCTGGTATTTCTGCTGATCATCTATGTGCCGCAGCTGGTGATGTTCTTGCCGAGCCTTTGACGCGGCAGTCATGCAAAGGAGAAAAATATGCGAAGCGATAGAGCGAAAATCGGGCCTGAAAGAGCGCCGCACAGGTCCCTGATGAAGGCGGCGGGCTACGCCGACTGGGAGATCGAAAGGCCCTGGATCGGGGTGGCCAACGCCTACAACCAGATCATCCCAGGCCATGTCCATTTGCGAAGGATCGTGGATGCGGTCAAGGCGGGGATCTACGCCGCGGGAGGCCTTCCCATCGAATTCCCCACCATCGGGGTTTGCGACGGCATAGCCATGAACCACATAGGCATGAAGTTTTCCCTCCCTTCCCGGGAACTCATCATGGATTCGGTTGAGGTGATGACCCAGGCCCACGCCTTCGACGGCCTGGTGCTCGTGACCAACTGCGACAAGATCATCCCCGGCATGGCCATGGCGGCGGCGCGGCTCAACGTGCCTTCCCTCGTGGTGTCAGGCGGCCCCATGATGGCCGGCCTCCACAAGGGCAAGGACATCGACCTCTCCACAGTCTTCGAGAACGTGGGCAAGCATATCGCCGGAAAGGTGTCGGACGAGGAGCTTCTGGAGATTGAAAACGCCGCCTGTCCGACCTGCGGCTCCTGCGCGGGGATGTTCACCGCCAACACCATGAACTGCATGATGGAAGCCTTGGGAATCGCCCTGCCGGGAAACGGCACGATTCCGGCGGTGTACGCCGAGAGGGAGCGCCTGGCCAAGGACGCCGGCCGGGCCATCATGGACTTGGTGGCCCGGGATGTGAAGCCCCGGGACATCCTGACCCGAAAGGCCTTCGAGAACGCCATAGCCGTGGACCTCGCCCTGGGCGGTTCGACGAACACGGCCTTGCATCTTCCCGCCATCGCCCATGCGGCGGGGACTGACTTCGACATCGAGCTTTTCAACGAGATCGGCGAAAGGGTGCCCCATCTCTGCAGCCTCTCTCCGGGCGGCGGCCACCACATCCAGGACCTCTACCGGGCCGGGGGCGTGCAGGCTGTCATGGCCAGGCTCGCAGGCGGGGGGCTTCTGCACGGCGACTGTCCCACGGTCACGGGCAGGAAGGTGTCGGAGAACATAGCCTCGGCCTGGGTCAAGGACGAGGAGGTGATCCGCCCCCTGGACAGGCCCTACCATGAGAAGGGCGGCCTGG
>JBFLXC010000018.1:0-28147 GCA_040757435.1 Spirochaetota bacterium
AAGAACCAGAAGAAGGTTCTGCAAGGCTTGGCGGCGGGAAGCGTCGACATGGTGGTCGGGACCCACCGCATCCTCCAGAAGGATGTGGGTTTCAAGGATCTGGGACTGTTGGTGGTAGACGAAGAGCAACGGTTCGGAGTCAAGGACAAGGAGAGGCTCAAGGAGATCAAGGCCGGAATCGATTGCCTCACCCTCACAGCGACGCCTATTCCTCGGACTCTCCACATGTCGATGCTGAAGATACGGGATATGTCGGTACTCCAGACTCCTCCGGCGGCTCGGCAGCCAATCCAGACTTTCGTGGAGGAATTCAATCCCGAAGTCGTGGCCAAGGCGATCCGCCAGGAAATAGAGCGGGGAGGCCAGGTATTCTACCTCCACAATCGGATCGAGAGCCTCGGGGACGTGGAGCGGTTCATCCGTCAGGTGGTGCCTGAGGCTCTCACGGAATCCGCCCACGGGCAGATGGATCCTGGGGACCTGGAAGACATCATGCACAGGTTCATCCATGGCGCCTTCCACGTCCTTGTCTCCACCACGATAATTGAGAATGGGATAGACATTCCGAATGTAAACACAATAATCATCGACAGGGCTGATTTTTATGGGGTGTCGCAGCTGTACCAGCTCCGGGGCAGGGTAGGGCGGTCGGACAGGCAGGCCTTCGCCTATCTGCTGTATCCCGACAAGAGGGCATTGAGCGAGATCGCCATGAAGCGACTTCAGATAATTTCCGACTTCACTGAACTGGGAAGCGGTTTCAAGATCGCCATGAAGGACCTTGAGGTCAGGGGCGCGGGGAACCTGCTGGGCCGGGAACAATCGGGGGACATCTTCGCTGTGGGCTTCGATCTCTACCTTAAACTTCTTGATGAAGCGGTGAGCTCCTTGTCGGGAACCGCAGCGGCGGAGGAAGAGCCGTACTTGGAGCTTGAGTACTCGGGCTTCATTCCTGAGGACTATGTATCCGCGCCTATGGCGAAAATGGAGATCTACAAGAAAATCGCCTCCGTGGTGCGCCAGGAGGAGCTGGATGCCTTGCAGGAGGAGTTGGAGGTCCGGTTCGGCCCTATGCCCGAGGAACTTCAATCCTTGATGGCCCTGGCGGAGATCAGGGTCTTGTGCCGGAAACTCTCGGTTTCATCCTTGAGGGAGAGGGCGGGCAATGTGACTGTGGAATTCTCGAAGGTATCGAAGATATCCGTAGAGCGCCTGATACGGCTCATTCGGGAATCCAACGGACGGATACGTCTGGATCCCGACAAGCCCAACGCCATAGTCTTGCAGACGAAGGCGATCGGGCTCAGGGAGAAAAGCGAATTCATCCGAGAGCGCTTGGCTTCCCTGGCATGACCGTTTTTAGATTGTATTGCGGGGTTTTATTTCCGCCGCTCCTCCAATGACGAAGACTGCGGGAACCTTTCCGATCTTCGGAAAGGAGGAAGGATCCTGGGCGAGTTTCCGCAGTTGGGAGACTTCCTTAGTCCAAATACTCATCCTCGGGCCGCCTATGTCGGCGGCGACGCAGAGGTTGAGGTTATCAGGCAGACATAGGGCGCAATCCATGAGAAGCTTGTCGTTGCGATACGGCGTCTCTATGAACAGCCTGGTCATCCCGTCGCGGAGGCATTCCGGTCCGATCCTCCTCAATGCCTTTTCCCGGTCGCGATTGTCCCCGGGCAAGTATCCGAGGAACATGAACCTCTGTGCGTCCAACCCAGATGCGGAAAGGGCCAGCATCAAGGATGAAGGACCCGAGACCGGTATCACTTCAATGCCGCGACGATGGGCGTGGAAAACCAGAAGACCGCCTGGATCGGCGACGCAGGGCAAGCCTGCTTCCGATAGGATGCCTCCGTCCTGTCCTTCTTCCAGAGGATCCAATAGTCCGGCTATCTCGGCTGCCTTGGCGTGTTCGTCAAAGACCGCAAGCCTAAGTGCTGCCATGGAATGGGCGTTTTTAAAGCGGGAGAGCAGGCGCAAGGCGGATTTTTCGGATTCGACGATAAAATACTCCAGCGAGGCATAAAGGCTTAATGCGGCAGCGGGCACTTCCATGGCCACCGATTCAGCGGACCAGCGCTGGGAATCGAAAGATGCGAGGGGAGATGGCAGCAGGTAGAGTTTTCCTTTCCTATTCATGACGTAAACAACCGGCTGAGGCACTCATCCAGGATACCTCCGAATATCCTTCCGTCGAACCAATCTTGTTTTTCCAGGCTCTGCTTGTAGGATTGGGCGATACCTTGGATCTCCTTGAGGGGCCCCTCGATCTTTCGCCCTAGGAGCAGCATCTCCAAGTCCTTCACGCGGAAGGCTTTGGCGCCGGAGAAAATCAGCTTGAACATGTCTATTTTTCCATGCTTAATCGATCCGAGGCAAACAAAGTAAGCGTTTTCCGGTCCAGGAATGCCTCTCGGTCCGATCTTTTTGAAGAACGTAAAGTTGTAGGACACCAGCGGAATCCGTATTCTCGTCACCAGAGTCCGAGGAGGAAGGGCCGGCAAGCCTTTCTCATCCGCTAGATGATAGACGCTCGCCCAGCGTGAAACACTGGCCGAACGTATTTCGATTTGGGCATCCATGCTGGCGAGGAAGGGCCAAAGATCCATGAAATGACGGCGGGAACAAAGGTTGCCTCCCAAGGTAGCGATGTTGCGGATTCCTAAGTTGCCTATTCCTCTTATCGCTTCCCCCAAGGGAGAGGGAAGGGTACCCTTGGGCAATCCGAGCAATCCGGTCATGGTGGTGCAAGCCCCTACCTCCAGGAATTGCTCCGTCCTTTGGGTTTTACGGAGTTCCCTTAGTTTTGCGATGGAAAGGATGCTTTCAGGGAAATCGATGAGCCGATCGTATTGGCTTCCAACTATTTCGCTCCCACCAGCCACTGGGAGGATTTCCGGATTGGCTTCCAATATTTCCAAGGCCTCGGCAAGAGTCTTGGGAAGGTGGATATCGCTACTTCTCACGATTGAATTTCCTGCGGTTGATGTGCTCCGCAACCTTCTGGACCGTGGAGGATAAGGCTTCAGGGTCTGTGCAGGGGCAGGGCACAAGTTCCAGGTGATCAAGAATTTCCTCTCTATCGGGAAGGGGCGACTTGATGAGCAAGTCCGTGAGGACCATGATTTTTGCCGTGCGGCAAAATTGGCATGGATGCTGGCCATCCTCAATGAAGCCCTTTTCAACGGCCAAGGCTACAGGGCTCTCAGAGACCCTCTCATAGGTGCTGATGTCGGCCCCTTGAGCCTTGAAGGCAGGTAAGAGGCAGGAATGGCAAAGCCTTCCGTCCATGATTATCAGGCATCTTCCGCAGGTTCCTCCCCTGCAGTCAGGAAGGAGGCTCGTTATCTTAAGATCTTTTCTGAGGATATCCACCAGCCTGTCTCCGCTGCGGATGGAAAGGGTGTGGACCATGCCGTTAATCGTCGTCTCTATGGTCATGGCGACTCCAGGAGCCTGAGGATTTCACTACCCCTTAGGGGAAGCTTTTTAGGCTCAACGCCCAAGGCTTGGGTCAAGGCGCTGTAGAATGCCGCTGGGATGGTGATGAAGGGGAGCTCCCCCAACCCTCGGGGGGCTGAGCTTCTCTCCGGATCGATGAAGTCGATCTCGATCCTCGGAAGCTCCTTCATCCTCGTCCCAAGAAAATTGTCTTCCGTCCCTTTGGCGCTAGGCTCGAAGGAGGAATCAACACACAAGGACAAAGCCCTAAGCGCGGAAGCCCGGAGGGATTCGCGGGCCGTCTTTTGGTCCACGATCCTTCCGGCGTCCACAACCATCCATACCATCCGAGGAATGGGATCTCCGCTCAAGGTGTCTATCTCGATTTCCACCGCCGTTCCGCACCATGAGGGCACATCGAAAGCGGTTGTGCCGGAACGGAATCCTGTCTTCGCGGCGCCTTGGGATACAGAGGCTTTGGCTATGGCCTTGGCTGAAAGAGGAAGGCTTTCCCTAAAGCGTTTTTTTTGTATTGAACGGCAGCTGCGCTCCACAAGCCTGTTTACCACCGAAGCACCCCTGGACAATGTAAGAGGCCCCGAAGCGGAGGGCGCGTCCCTCTCTTGGTATTCGAGCTTCACATTGTGCCTTGGCACGGCAAGGATGGAGGAGGCTGTAGAGGTCCACATTCTTTTCAAGGTCTCCGATCCGATGAAGGCTTGGCTTCTCAGGGTGACCGAGAGGTCCCGGTCGAGGACGGCCTCTACCGCATAGCTCGAAATTCCCGGTATGGGCGAAAAGGAAGCGCTTTTCTGGTATCCCACGGTGAGGGCGATGCCCCTCACCACCCCTTCCCTGCAAGCGGGATCCCGTTTCTTGACCAGCTCATAGCTGGCAAATTTCCTTCGGTAATCTGACATTTTCTCAAGGCGGCCATGGAGCTTGGCGAAGGGAATTTCCGTTTCGGAATCGCCGCTGCGCGCAGCATGGGAGCGCCTGCTCTTGACGTTGATTGTCTTTATTTCCGCAGGAGTCATATGGTGCACACCGGCCAGATGGTTCATATGAGCCTCCATGGAGAAGGACGCGTGGGAAGACCCTATCCCGCCCATGGCTCCCAGAGGAACCGTGTCGGTCCTGATGGCGAAAGATTCAATACGAACCGCGGGGCAGTCGTAAATGCCCAAAATCGATGATTCCGCCTGGGAAAGCAGTTCCTCCGCCAAAGGATTGTAGGCTCCCACGTTCAAGATCAAGCGGATGTCCAGGCCATGGAGCCTTCCATCGGGGTCCGAGGCGGAGAGGATGTTCACTACGCTCCTCGTCTGCTTCGAGGTGAATAGATAATCTTCCTTCCTGGTATACAGGATCTTAACCGGCTTTCCCGTCGCCCGGGCGGCGAGGGCGCATTGGCAGGCTACCAGCGAGGGATACCAGAGCTTGCCGTCGAAACTCATCCCCAGCTCCGCAGGCTTGACGGAAATATCTTCCAGCGGGACGGAGAGGCACATGGCCACATTCTTCCTCACGTGATGAGGCCACTGGGTGCCGACGTACACCGCAAGCTTGTCATATTCCCAGGCCGCCACCGCACCTGCAGGTTCGCTGTATTCATGATCGAAGGCATCGTTCCTATAAACGGCTCTTTCTACCTGCAATCCTGAATTGAAGGCAGGGGTCATATCCCCGTGAGCGTAGGTTCTTCGGGCCACGATCTGGGAGGATGAAAAGCTTTCCCACTCCAATACCGGATCTTCCTCTCGAAAATCCACCTCCAGGCCTGAAGCTATGCGGTCGCAGATACCCATGTCGGGACCTACCACGAGTCCTAGGGCTTCCCCCCGATAGTTGAATTTTTCATACGCGAAGATGGGTGGCCCACCTTCCATGCGCAAGCTTTGGAGGTCGCCGGAAAGATCCGAAGGCCTTAGGATGGAGTAGCCCGAAGGGAGTTCAACATCCCTGATTTTAGGTTCCGCGCCCTTGTGCGCCGGCGCCCTGATGGTGGAGGCATGGAGCATGCCATGCAGGGTCAGGGCCGTAACCACAGGGCAGGCGTGGGAGATCGGATGGCGCCTCATTTTGGCGTCTCCGCCGCGGTTTCAATGGATTCGTATCCAAGGTCGAAGACGATGGGTGAATTGTTGAGGTCAAGGCGCACCTTCGCGCGCCTCTTTCGGCGGTCGACCTTAACGATCATTCCTTCAAGACCGGCGAGAGGTCCTTGGATCACCTTGATGCGGTTGTTCTCATCGAAGGTCACCAACGATGTCCCGATGGTCTGCCCATAGGATACAAGATGCCGGATGATCGCCGTGTCCGTCTCCCCCAAGGGCTTTATCCCGTTGGTGGAGGGAAGGATCCTCACGAAACTCCTGGTCCGTTTTAATCCGCCCACCACCGAAGCGGGCGGCAGTTCCTGGTCGCATTGGAAAAAGAGATAGCCGGGGAACATCATGGACGTGAGGTTGACCACCTTTCCCTTTTTCCTTGAAAGGATTGTCTTTTTTATGGCATGGAGCCTGATGTCTCCGTAGGTTTTTTGATACAGGTCGACATAGGCCTCTTCCTGGCCGGTCATAATCTGCATTGCGAAAAAATACATCGCCATATAGTAGGACAAGGAATGAAAAATCGCAATGCTGAGGCCGAGATTCTTCGCATGCCGCGCCTTTGACATCGCCTTGGGGCGCGTACTATCATCCTCCCATGGCCACCACCGCAAGCGGTTTATTCAGGATAGAGGAGCTGGAAAGCCTCATCGCCTACCATCAAGACCTGTATTACAACAATCAGCCGGAGATCAGCGACGAAGAGTTCGATGCGCTCTGGAGCGAACTTGCGGGCTTGGACCCTAGCAATCCAATCTTCCGGAGCGTTGGAAGGGATGCCGCGGAGGGTTGGGCAAAAGTCCGGCACCTCATCCCAATGGGGAGCCAATCCAAAGCCTCTGACCCGGAGGAATTCCGCGCCTGGGCCGGAAAGATGGATTTTTCCACTTTCATTGTCCAGGATAAGATGGACGGAGCCAGCTTGGAGATACAATACGAAAGAGGGGTTTTCCTGAGAGCGGTAACCCGAGGGGATGGGGTCGTGGGGGACGACATAAGCAGGAACGCACTGCGCATGAGGGGCGTGGTGGAAAAAATACCCGGCGGATTCACCGGGGGTGTCAGGGGCGAAGTGCTCATGTCCAAGGAAGTACATGGACGGAAGTACGCCGAAAAGGCGAACTGCCGGAACGCCGCCAACGGCATTATGAAGCGAAAGGACGGCCAAGGCAGCGAAGACCTTGACGTGGTGTGCTACGACGCGAAAGGAATCCTTGTAGATTTGGGGGCTTCCCCCTTTTCAGATGAAATAACGAAGCTTGAATGGCTCAAAGCCTGCGGCTTCACCGTCGTTCGCACCGCGGTGCTGGAAGGAATGGACAAGGTGGTGGAGTACCGGGGCAAAGTGATGGCTGAAAGACCCACGCTGGCCTTCGACATCGACGGGCTTGTCGTCAAGCCTGTGGCGATCGACGAGGAGGACTTGGCCAAGCCCAGGCCTGAGAAGCAGATCGCCTTCAAATTCAACCCTGAGGAAGCGGTGACCACACTCAAGGAGGTTGTATGGAGCGAGAGCGGAGCCCTCTACACTCCCATAGGCATAGTTGATCCCGTACGGTTGGCGGGCACTACGGTCCAGCGGGCGAACCTTTGCAACCCCGACATGATCCGTCAGATGAATCTGAAGATCGGTTCCCGTGTAGTAATCACCAAGCGGGGCGAAATCATACCGAAGATCGAAGTGGTGGTGGACAACGGGCCGGAGACGCTTGAAATTGTGCACCCGGAGCTATGCCTGCGATGCTCCGCACGATTGGTGGACGAAGGCAGCCGCCTCTATTGCCCGAATGAGCTTTGTCCCAACAAGGAACTCCACCGCATCGAGAAATGGATCACCGTATTGGATATCCGTGATTTCGGAAGCGCTCTCGTGAAAAAGCTACATGACAAGGCTCTGGTGCGGACGATATCGGATCTGTACCTGCTTACCAAGGAGAACCTTCTTTCCCTGGATCGAATGGGAGAGGTCCTGGCTGAGAAGCTGCTCCGCAACCTAAAGGCCCGGAAGGAAGTGGACCTGGCCGACTATATCGCAGCCTTCGATATCGACAAGGTTGGGCCTCTCATAGCCCGGAAAATCGTCGACGGAGGATTTGCCACCTTGGAGTCCATCTTTGCCGCCAAAGCCGAGGATCTGACCTCCTTGGAAGGCATCGGCGAGATCTTGGCACAGGCGATCACCCAGGGCCTGGCTGTCCTGCGGCCTGAGATGGAGAAGGTTCTTGAAAGAGGATACGTCCGCCTAAAGCGACAGGAAGGAGATTCTCCGCTCCGAGGCAAGAAATTTTGTTTCACTGGGGAACTGGCCGGTCTCACCAGGAGCCAAGCGGCGGCGATCGTTAAGGATGCCGGGGGCGTGGTAAAGAGTGCCGTCAGCGCCGATCTGGATTTCCTCGTCACCGACGATCCATCTTCCGGTTCCTCAAAAAACCTAAAAGCGAAGGAATTGGGGGTTAAGATACTCTCGGGGCCGGAATTCCTGGCCATGGTTGGCAAAGGAACCTGAAAATCCGAGCGGCTTGCGCGAGACAAGGGCGGGATAGTAGTATCCCGCCATGATCGACCTGAAACTGCTTTGGAAACAAAGGATCTTCGAAGCCTTGGAGAAGTATAGGATCTCCTTGGGCGGCATTTCCCCAAAGATTGAACTCGAAGCCATTGTGATGGAATCTCCCCCCAAGCCGGAGCTCGGGGACATCGGTTTCCCAATGTTCGGATTTTCCAAGACCTTCAGGAAGAATCCGGCGCAGATCGCCTCGGACATAGAAGGCCTTTTGAAAGCCGAGCATGGCGGCGGGAAAGAAGGGTCGGCTGCCGCTGCGGGCCCGTATCTGAATATCTTTTTCCATCGCGCTGACATCGCAGAAAGAATGCTGAGGCGGGGCAAGGAACCCGATTGGCACGATCATCTCCCCTTGGCTGGCCGTAAGGTGATGGTGGAATTCTCCTGCCCGAATACAAACAAACCCCTCCACCTCGGCCACCTGCGCAACAATGTGCTTGGTGAGTCCATCTCCCGCATCCTCGCCTCCGCAGGTGCTGAAGTAAGGAAGGTCAACCTTATAAATGATCGAGGCGTCCATATCTGCAAATCCATGCTCGCCTACCAAACCTACGGAGGAGGCAGGAAGCCCGAGGACGAAGGGCTCAAGAGCGATCATTTCGTTGGCAAATATTATGTGCTTTTCAATACTCTCAAGGCTGAGGACCCCAAGGCTGAAGAGAGGGCCCAGGATCTTCTTCGCCGCTGGGAATCAGGGGATCCTGAAGTCCTTTCACTCTGGAGGACAATGAACGCCTGGGCCGTCGATGGCATCAAGGCCACGTACCGCCGCCAGGGAATCGATTTCGACGCCTATTACTTCGAAAGCCTCACATACACGAAAGGGGTCGCCGAAATCATGCAAGGCCTGGCTAAGGGCATTTTCTATAAGGAAGAAGACGGGTCCACCTGGGTGGACCTTGAGGACATTGGCTTGGACAAGAAGGTGCTTCTGAGAAAGGATGGCACGAGCCTGTATATTACCCAGGATATCGGCACGGCCATCTACCGCCACGGGGACTGGCCTTTCGACCAGCTGGTTTATGTGGTGGCCAGCGAGCAGCAGTACCATTTCCGGGTGCTTTTCGAAATCCTTAGACGCCTCGGCTATCCTTGGGCTTCGAACCTCTACCACTTGGCCTACGGCTTGGTGAACCTGCCTTCAGGCAGGATGAAGACCCGGGAGGGAACGGTGGTGGACGCCGACGACCTCATGGATGAATTAGCCGCCCTGGCCTTGAAGGAGATCGAGGAGAAGGGAAGGGACGAGAGCGTGGGAGATGCCGCCAAGGTGGCGGAGGACGTAGCCCTCGGAGCCTTGCACTACTATCTGCTCCAGACTTCACCGACCAAGGATATGCTCTACGACCCCGAACAGTCCCTTTCCTTCACGGGAAACACCGGTCCCTACCTCCAATACATGGGAGCCAGGGCTTCTTCCATATTGAGGAAGGCCCAGGAAGGTAAGGGCAGGAGCGCCGCCGGCGAGGAAAGGCCGGAGCTCCTGGCAAACGCCGCCGACTGGGCCTTGGTCCGCAGGCTTGCCGCCTTCACAGAAGCCCTGGAAGCCGCCGCCCGGAACATGGAGCCCTCCCTCATGGCATCATATGCCCACGATCTGGCGGCGGATTTCTCTTCCTGGTACAGGGACAACCCAGTGTTGAACGCCGAGGATCCCGACCTTTCCGCTTCCAGGATAGCCTTGGTGGCCGCGGTGAAAGCCACATTGCATAAAGTTTGCCAGCTCCTCTGCGTACCTTTCCTGGAGCTGATGTAAGCTGAAAACCGATAATTCCATATACCGGTTGACAGATAGAGGGCAGGCGGTGTATAAGTCTGCGCTACGCATGGATTTTTTACGAGGTTGGCAAAGATGTACGCAGTTGTAGAAATCAATGGAAAACAATATCGCGCCGAACAGGGCAAGAGCCTCAAGGTTGACCGGATCGACATGGAGCCCGGAGCCGATGTCTCCTTCGAAACCGTAGTCCTCATTTCCGGAGACCAGGGGGTGAAGGTTGGAGCTCCCTACGTTGCGGGCGCTTCGGTCAAGGCTGTGGTGGACGAAGAAGTCAAGGGCGACAAGGTCATCGTGTTCAAGTACAAGCCCAAGAAGGATTATCGCCGCACCCAGGGACACAGGCAGAAATATACAGTCATCAAAGTCCAGGAAATTGTCGGCGCCTGACGCGCTGAACGCATCGGAGGGATACAATGGCACACAAAGGCGTCAACGGCCGCGATTCTAATCCCCAGCATTTGGGAGTCAAGGTTTATGCCAATCAAGCGGTGAGCGCGGGATCCATCCTTGTCCGCCAGCGCGGATCCAAGATCAACCCCGGCTTGAACGTGGGCATCGGCAAGGACGATACGCTTTTCGCCCTTGCGGACGGCATGGTCTCCTACAAGGAGATCAAGGGCAAGAAGTATGCCCAGGTGGAGCCCTTCCCGGCGGAGTAGAATCCGGCGGAAGGCGTAAGACATGGAGACCGCTCGGCTTGACCGAGCGGTTTTTTTTGCTGCGCAGGCCAGGCCAAGAAGCTTGTCCGGCGCAAGCCTGCCGTATACAGTGTTAGGCTAGGCCTAGGCGGCAGAGGGAGAAGAGATTGATCAAATTTGCGGACGAGGCTCTTATCACCGTTTCCTCAGGGAAGGGAGGGGATGGCTGCGTTGCCTTCAGGCGGGAAAAATACATCCCCCTGGGAGGACCGGCAGGCGGCGACGGGGGCAAGGGCGGGGACGTGGTTTTCGTCATAAAAAGAAATGTCCGGACCCTCGCCGACCTCCGGTACAGACAGACTTTCCGCGCCCAGAATGGCATTCCCGGAATGGGAAGGAACATGCACGGCAAGGACGGCCGGGACGTGGAAATCCATATTCCTCCGGGGACCATCATAAAGGATGCCGCGACGGGAGAAGTCATAAAGGATTTCGGGCAGGGGAACAGGGTTGCCCAGGACGGAGAGCGCTGGGTGTTTCTGAAAGGCGGGAAGGGTGGCTGGGGGAACACTCATTTCAAGAATTCGGTCAATCAGGCGCCAAAAACCGCCATGCCGGGGAAGCCCGGCGAAGAACGCCTCCTCAAGGTCGAACTGAGCCTCATCGCCGACATCGGATTCGTGGGATTCCCCAACGCGGGGAAGTCAAGCCTCCTCGACGCCTTTACAAACGCGCGACCTAAGATCGCCCCTTATCCCTTCACCACCAAGATACCCAACCTGGGAGTATTCACTCTCCATGACAGGGATATAATCCTGGCGGACATTCCGGGCATCATAGAGGGAGCCCATGATGGGGCTGGCTTGGGGACGAGGTTTTTAAAGCACATTTCACGAACCGCCTGCCTCGCGTACCTCATCGACCTTGGGGATGACAATTGGAAGGATGCATTCGCGATCCTTTCTTCGGAACTGCAGTCCTTTTCTCCCTTGCTGGCTGAAAAATCCCGGATAATTGTGGCGACCAAGCTGGATCTCCCCGAAGCACAGGAAAGATTTGAGGAATTCAAGGCATTGCATAGCCAGGAGACGGTGTACGGAATATCCGTTTTCTCCCAGGAGGGGCTGGAGGATCTGAAACAAGCCTTCTATTCCCAGGTTCTTGCGCACGAGGCTGACCGCGAAGCACCCAAGGATGAAACGCTTGAATCCCTTTTCGGCTTGCCCGAGGACGAAGGAGAAGCCCAGGAGGGGAGCCTGTGAGAACGGCAATTTTCGGAGGAAGCTTCAATCCCATCCATCTAGGCCATCTTGTGATGGCTGACGAAATCTTAGGATCGGGGCTCTGCGAAAAAGTTCTCTTCGTTCCTGCCTTCCTGCCCCCTCATAAATCCATAGCAGATCCTGGGGCGGACTTCCGTTATTCCATGATCCAGGAAAGTATTGATGGACTTGATGGACTTGGGGTCGATGATTGCGAAATTCAACGCCGGGGAATTTCCTATACCATTGAGACGATCCGCCGCCTTGTGGAGGAGAAAACAATTTCTCCCAAGCCTCTACTCTTGATCGGTGACGACTTGGCCGAGGGATTCTGGAAATGGAGAGAGCCCGAGGCGCTCTTGGAGGCTTGCGAGATAGTGGTTTTTCATAGGAAGTACAGGGAGCGATGGCCCGCCGCCTTTCCCCATACCTATGTCGACAATCCCATACTGCCCATTTCCTCCACCATGGTCAGGGAACGCATCGCCCAAGGGAAACCCTGGAGATTCTTGGTTCCCGACGGCGCCCGGAAGATAATCGAAACCAATAGGCTGTACATGGATAAAAATGCCTGAATCCATGATGCTATTGGACCGCTTGGTTCGGGAAATCCCCCGCAGGATGAAACCGAAGCGGATTTCCCATACGATAGCCGTGGCAAAGGTCTGCGCCTCGCTCTGTCTTCGTTTTGGAATCGATCCGAAGGACGGCATTCTCGCCGCCTACAGCCACGATCTCTTGAAGGACGAAGGCTTGGAGCGGCAGTTCGAATTGGCGCGGAGATTCGATGGATCAGGGCGGTTCCCCGATTTATCCTCGTTGTACAGCCGGATAATCGGGGAGCCTAGCTTCTCCGGCAAGGTTATCCACGGCCTGGCTTCCGCAGCCTACCTCAACCAGGAGTGTGGCCTTGAGGATTTTCCGATCCTCGAAGCTGTGGCTTTCCACTCCACCGGTAGCCTTTCCATGGGCAAGGCGGCGAAGATCCTTTTCATCGCCGATAAGCTGGAACCTACCCGCCCGTCTTCCAAACCGCAGGACGCCTTGGCGCTAGAGACTGCATCCCTGGATGAACTACTCCTTCTCTCCCTGGAGAGCTCCATCTCCTACCTTGCCGCGGGCGGAGCCGCTATTGCTCAAAACACCATGGACTTATACAATGCCCTTCGCGGTAAAGTTGGAGAAAAATGAGGACCAGGATTGGAATCAGCAGAAGCAACATTCTCCTTTGGACTATCATCGTCCTTTTCGCCGCCGCAATTGTCCTAGGAATTTTTTTCATCAACAATGAGAGCCTGGCGGCGCAGCTCAAGACTGATCGGCCCATAAGCATTCTTTTGATACTAGAACAAGACGGCCAGCCAAGATCCTCCCAGCTTCTGATGTTTTATCCCTCCCGCTCGAAGGCTGCGCTGCTCGATATCCCCGGCAACACAGCCGTTATCTTAAAAACCATGAAGCGCATGGACAGGATCGACATCACCTACAAGCCTGGCCAACCAAAGAACTACCTCACCGAGGTATCCTCGTATCTTGACATTCCCATCAATGGCTACCTCATCTTCGACGAAAAGGACTTGGCGATCTTCGTGGACCTTCTTGACGGATTGCCTCTCTTCATACCTTCCATGATCCTGCAGGAGGGTGAACCAGGGATACGCCTTCCCGGCGGGGCGGTGGTCTTGGATGGAGAAAAGGTCAACCAGTTCCTTCGGTATCGCGAAGAAGGCGAGGGAGAACAGGATGTTTTAGTCCGGCGCCAAAAGCTCACCATGGCCCTCATAAAGAAAATCTCCGAGCGATCTTCCTATTTTACCGACCGTGCCATATCCGGAGTACTTGCGTCTTCCGTGAAAAGCAATTTTGGGAATGAGGCGAGGAGAAGGCTTTTTGCTGAATTGGCGACCGTGGATGTGGATTCCATACTTCTTCAAAAAATCACTGGAATGTATAGGACTGTGGAAGAGCAAAGCCTGTTTTTCCCGTTTTACGATGGCGAACTAGCGCGTGATATGCTCAAACAGACCTTGAACGCCATGAGTATAGCGGAGCGTTCTTCTCCGGCGGGCAGGATCTACACGGTGGAGATCCTCAACGGGACGGAACAGCGAGGCCTTGCGTCCAGGACGGCCGAGATTTTCGAGAGCTTCGGATACGATGTCGTGGCAATCGGGAACGCTCCCGCATTGGATTATCCCAAGACCATCCTGATTGATCGGCATGGTGACAAGGAGGCCTTGTCCGCCATAGGCGGAGTGATCCGGTGCGACAATTTCGCGGAAGCCAATACCTACAAGGGAACGATTAAAGCGGATTATACGATTATCCTAGGCAAGGATTTCGACGGGAGGGTGTGTGTTAAATAGCGAGGAACTCGCGAGCGGCGTAGGGAAAATCATGGCCGAACACAAGGCCATGGATGTGGTTGTGTTGGATTTGAGGGAAGCGGCGGGTTGGACAGATTATTTTGTCGTCGGAACCTGCAGCTCAAGCGTCCATCTTCGAGGCGTCTCCAGGTACGTTGAAGAATACCTTTCTCTCAACAAAGTCCAAACCTTGAACAAACCCAATCCGAAAGAGGACGATACCTGGATTTTGCATGATGCAGGGGACGTGGTGATACATCTCATGGACGCCCAAGCACGGGAATTCTACGAACTGGAAAAACTCTGGTACAAGGCAAAGGCTACGAAAGTCGCCCTGAATCCATAGTGGACCATATAATAAAAGGGCTGCCCGAAGGCAGCCCTTTTATTTAGCGGCGCAGGGACTATTCATCCAAGTCGCCGTACTCTATGTCGTCGTCATAACCGAAATCCTCGTCCTCATCGTCGTCGAAGTCATCCTCGTCGTCGAAATCGTCGTCGAAATCGTCGTCGTCGTCGAAGTCGTCGTCGTCGTCGAAATCGTCCTCATCTTCCAGGTCGTCCTCGTCCTCGAAATCCTCGTAATCGTCGTCGAAGCCGTTTTCAAAACGAACGGGAGAGCGGAGGGCGAACATGGCGTTCTCCGCATTGCCCTTGGTTAAAAGAGTCACTAATTCAATTTCATTCTTGGCAGACACTTCGGCGTTATTCATGGGGACCATTACGCTTCCCTCCCTCGCTCATCATAGGTACTACAGATTGCGTACTATGCGAATTATCCCATAGAGCGTCAAGCCCCATCCTATCGGCTTGGCAACGAAAATCTAAAGAGCATATCCCGATCTGTCAACTACGAAAACGACTTTTCGGTTAAAATTCGGAGGTCCGTGTAAAAGGCAGAGCCGAAAGGAGGAACGGGGCTTGTATATTTTGGGATCCTCCAGTCAAATTGATCCAATGACGAGAGAAATCCGCGTATCGGCCGGAGGAAAGATCAATGTCGGCCTTTCCATCGGCGGAAGGGAAAGCAACGGCTATCATGGCATCAGGTCGGTTTTCGCCTCCATTGACATATGCGATTCGCTGAACATACGGATACGTTCAAACCGGGTAGTGGAAATCAATGGCCTGACGGAATGCGCGCCTGAGGATTCTTCCATCTATAAAGCAGCAAAAACTTTCTTGGATGCTGCCGGCGTAGATGCGGGCTTGAGCATCACCGTTGAAAAGCATATTCCTTCGCAGGCTGGATTGGGCGGCGCCTCGGCGGACGCGGCTGCGGTATTCGCCGGGCTTGCCCAGCTTTATCCCTTGGAATCGAAACACCTCGCACTGCCGACCCTCGGCGCGAAGGTAGGCTCGGACGTACCGTTCTTCCTTTGCGCATCTCAAGCCTTTGTCACGGGGAGGGGGGAAATCGTTGAGCCGATCCTTCCCCGCAAGCCCTTTTCCGCCCTCATCCTGAAGCCACCCTTCGGCGTTTCGACCAAGGAAGCCTTCGCCGGCCTTGATGCCTACAGGACTGTTCAAGGATTGAACTCAGAAGGCAACCCCGAGCCCTGGGGGCTGGCAAATAGGCGCGATGCGGAAATTTCCTTCGCCTCATCTCCAAGGGAATGGCGGTTCGTGAATGACTTCGCTCCTTTCCTCTACAGCAGGTATCCCATGTACTTCCAACTGGAGCGGGACCTAAAGGCCGCGGGCGCATCCTTTGTATCCGTTTCAGGGTCAGGATCATGCATCTACGGGATCTTCGAAGGGGAGGATGAAGCCCGGGAGGTCCGTGGCCGGTTTTCAAAAAAAACCATACCAGGCATGGCGTTGTACGCAATAAAACCGCTTGAAAATACTCTCAGTCTAGGGTAAAATCGCCGCGTGTGACTGCGTACACAAAAGGAGCGTCCTTGCTATGGAAATAACGGACATCCGAATCCGCAAGGTTCCGACTGAGGGCAAGTTGAAGGCCTACGTTACCGTTACCTTCGATGAATGCTTCGTGGTTCACAACGTCAAGATAATTGAAGGGAAGAACGGCGTCTTCATCGCCATGCCAAGCAGGCGGACGAACACGGGTGAGTACAAGGATATCGCACATCCTATATGCCCGGATTTCCGTACAAAACTGCAGGAACGCATTCTCGAGGCCTACTCGGTGAATACGGGGAGCGACGAAACAGTACCGGCTTTCGACTGAAATTATCGCAGGACAAAAAATACGTTTCTCGTATTTTGGGACGTCGGCAAGCGGTAAGCCCCCGGGTTTTGGTCCCGGTATTCGCAGGTTCGAATCCTGCCGTCCCAGGTATATCGGGCAATGATGTCTACGTAAGGAGAAATTGGAATGAATCATTTCGTACTTCAGGCTTTCAATAGGGTCAAGTCCACCAAGGGCGAGCTGAACACCTTCAGGAAGGAAGGCAAGATTCCCGCGGTGGTATACGGTGCTGGCAAGGAAGCAGCCAACCTCTTCGTGTTCAAGCACGAATACGAGAAAGCCCTCAAGAGCATCACGGAAAGCACCATCATCACCCTCGACATCGAAGGGAGGAAGATCAACGTATTTGTGAAGGAGCACCAGAGGGCCGCGGTAAGCAAGGACTTGCTCCATATCGATTTCCTTGAGGTGCAAGAGGGAAAGGTCCTCCACGCCCACGTCAGGATCCGCTTGAATGGCACGCCCAAGGGAGTGGTAGCCGGTGGAGTGCTTGAGAATCCGACCCATGAAGTAGAGGTAGCCTGCGATCCTTCCGTCCTTCCCGAACACATAGACTTGGATATCAGCGGGCTTGAGGTCAACCACGCCATCCATGTCAGGGATATCCCCGCGATGGAAGGAGTCAAGATTCTCGCCAATCCGGACACCGTCATAGCGGCGGTGAAATTCGCCCGCCATGAAGCCGCCGCGGCAGCCCCGGCCGTCGAAGCCGCTCCCGCAGAGGCGACGGTAGCCACGGAAGCTCCCAAGGCGTAATTCCCCGCTGTCTTATACATAAAGGAGAGGGCAGTTTTGCGAGGCGACTTGCAAGACTGCCTTTTCATTTTCCTTCCGGCGCCCTCTGGTCGGATCGACGGACAGAAGCGATTGGAATAGTATGGGCGATATGGGCGGCCAAGGCATCCTGGACAAATTGCGGGGATTTTTCGATTCCCTGCCCGATTTTGAGAGGGAAAGCTCCCTTCTGGGCTTTTCCGGGGGGAAGGATTCCTCAACCTTGCTCCATGCCATGGCGAAGCTGAGCCTTGGCCCGGGCAGGGCTGTATACGTTGACCATCGGCTCAGAAGCCCCGGGGAGCTCGAAAAGGAATTCAAGATAGTCTCACAGGCCTGTGCCGAGGCCGGGGTGCCTTTGACGAGGGCCACCGTCAGGCAGGGCGCGATTCAAGCCCTCGCTTTGCGTAAGGGCATAGGCATCGAAGCTGCGGCGAGGGAATATAGGTACAGGATTTTCTTGGCTGTAGCCCGGGCCCGCGGCCTCCGTTTCGTCCTTACCGCCCACAACCGGGACGATCTTCTGGAAACGCTTCTCCGACGGGTTTTTTCATCGGTTTCCTCCACGGGGCTGAAGGCAATCCCACGGTTAAGGCAGTTGGGAGAAGGGGTTTTCGTTGCACGGCCTCTACTGGACCTTTCCCGTCGCGAGATCGAGGAATATATCCTTAGGAATGGCATCTTGTTTTCCGAGGACCTGAGCAACGGGGAGGATTCCTTCGAGAGGAATAAAATCAGGAAGCACCTCAAGCCTGGGTTGGACCGAGTTTTCCCTGGCTGGGAACGTGGCTTGTTGGGGAGCTTCGAGAAAATTTCCGCCGACGGGCTCTTTGTGGAGGAATCGGCGAGGACAGCGGGTAGGAAAATCATCCTTGAGAATGGGCCGGCCGCCACCAGGGTGAGGCTTTCCGAATACCGCAGCCTTGGAGATGCGGTTAGGCTGCGCATCCTGCGTGGCGTACTCGAGCGCCGAAGTTCAACGGGGACTGTGTCCTGGCGCTCCGTCGCGGAGTACGACCGATCGCTTCGAATGGGAGCGAAGAGGCTGAAAGGGCGTGGATTTGCCATTGTCGTTTCGGAAGACGAGGTTCTGATCCGCCCCTCCCTTGATTTTCAAGGCCAACGCGGGTATTTTTTCCTGATGTCCGGGCCTGGTGAAAGCCGCAAGGGAGGCTTTCGCATATCCCTGGCCAGAACCATCGGGCCGGCGGCGGCGCACAAGGAAAACGCCCTTTCCGCCCAAGCCTTCGATTTCCCCCTTGCCGTTAGAAGCAGGAAACCTGGCGATGTCCTGATTGTTGAAAGTAGGGAATTCTCGGTGGATGAGATTCTCAAGGGATGGAAGATCCCTCCGGAACTGAGGGATCTTGTTCCAATAGTGGAGGATTCACGGGGAATCGTCGCCATCTTGCCAGACAGCCTGGATGGATGCGGCTTTTCACGCCGAAAATTCCGGAGTTTCAACGGAAGCCTTGGAGAAGAATGGATTTCCTTGACTTTGAAAGGAGTGCTATAGCCGATGCAGGATGATAGAGAAGACAAAAACAGTCCCAACCGAAAACCCGATTTGCCCCAAGGCATGCCTCCCCGGGCGAACAGGGCCGCATTGGCGGTATTCCTTTCCCTGGCGGTCTTGTTTTCGGCATTGTTCCTTTTCAACGACACTCCCAAGTCCAAACCAATCCCCTATTCGGCCTTCCTCTCCTACCTTGAGCTAGGGGAAGTGGATTCCGTACAGATCGTTGATGAGAAAGGCATCGAAGGCTCGCTCAAGGGGGCGGACGGCGCCCTGGTGGCGTTCAGGACCACGATCCCCTACTACGACTTCGACCTGCTCAAGGTGCTGAAGGAAAAGGGAGTCAAGGTTTCCGGCTCGGCGGGGGGCGCAAGCCCGTTACGGATCCTTTTTGAGCTTGCCCCGTGGTTCTTCGGCTTCTTCCTCATCTGGATCATGATGAGGCAGATGCAAGGCAACAACAAAGCTTTCAGTTTTGGCAAGAGCAAGGCCAAGCGCTATGTAGAACCCAATAAGAAAATTACCTTCAACGATGTCGCGGGCCAGAAGGAAGCCAAGTACGAGCTCATGGAGGTGGTGGACTACCTCAAGAACCCGGAAAAATTCGCCAAGATGGGAGCCAAGATACCTAAGGGAGTCCTGCTGGTGGGCATGCCGGGCACGGGCAAGACCCTTATCGCCAAGGCCACGGCCGGCGAGGCGAATGTTCCATTCTTCCATATGTCCGGTTCCGATTTTGTGGAAATGTTCGTCGGCGTCGGCGCCAGCCGGGTGAGGGACCTTTTCGACCAGGGAAGGAAGAGCGCCCCATGCATACTTTTCATAGACGAACTGGACGCCGTGGGACGCACCAGGGGAGCAGGCTACGGAGGTGGCCACGACGAACGGGAGCAGACCCTCAACCAGATGCTCGTGGAGATGGATGGCTTCGACACCAAGGATGGAGTGATCATCCTCGCAGCGACCAACCGCCCTGATGTTCTTGACCCGGCCCTCCTCAGACCTGGACGATTCGATCGCCAGGTGGTCGTGGCCATGCCCGATGTGGCGGAAAGGGAAGCCATACTAAAGATCCACATGGGAGCCATCCCGGTAACGGAAGGCCTCGATGTGCAACGCATAGCCAAGGCTACCCCCGGCACTTCCGGCGCAGACCTTGCCAACCTTGTCAACGAGGCGGCTTTGTTTGCCATCAGAAAGAACAAGACCATCGTTGAAATGGAAGATTTCGAGGATGCCAGGGACAAGATCCTCATGGGCGTGGCGAGAACAAGCCTCGTGATCGATGAGGAGGAAAAAAAGGCCACGGCCTTCCACGAGGCGGGCCATGCGCTCATGCACTATTTCCTGCCCCACGCGGATCCCCTCCATAAGGTCACCATAGTTCCCCGGGGAAGGGCCCTTGGGCTTGCCATGTCGCTTCCTGAGAAAGATCATTACTCAAGGCCCAAGAGCTGGCTTTTCGACCGCCTTGTCATCGCCTACGGCGGCTATGCTGCTGAAAAGCTGGTGTACGGCGAAACTACCACCGGAACATCCCAGGATCTGAGACAGGCCACGGATATGGCAAGGCGCATGGTCTGCGAATGGGGCATGGTGGACGACATGGGACCCATAGCCTATGGCCAGGAGGACGAGCCGATATTCCTTGGCAAGGAAATCGCCCGCCATAAAGACTATTCCGAGGAAACGGCCAAGAACATAGACCAAGCGATCCGCAACCTATTAGGAAAGGCAAGCGCCACAGCCATGGAGATCCTGAGGAAGGAGCGGGAAAAGCTTGATATCCTCGCCGCTGCCTTGATACAACGGGAGACGCTTGAGGATTCGGACATCCGATCCCTTCTGGGCATGCCGAAACAAATGGCTCAAGGCACAGCGGAAGCTTGAAAGGACAACAGGGCTTGGGAACGCCGCGGGCCTTCCTTTTCCTCATCACGGCAATTTCCCTAGCCCTGTCTTCGTGCGCGACCACGCCTCTCGGCAAGGAACTTCCACCCGAGTCCCGACACGCGACAATCGCCAGGATAAGCGCCATGGCTGTGACCGATCCCGAGGCGGCTTTGGCAGACTTTTCCAAGTTCCCTGAGATCCAAGCCGAGGAAGCTCTGATTGGCGCGGCCGTTGATTCATTAATCTCCGCCTATACATCAGCCCTGACACAGGGAAACTGGAACTCGGCCGAGAGGCTGTTCACATCCATAAGGGCAGTGGGCCTTATGGAAGGGTCCGCCTTCCAGGCCTCGAAGGAGCTCGTCGCGAAGGCAAGCGGGGAAAATGGGCTTCAAACAATACTGAGAGGGAAAGCGGAAGGGTATTTAGGCAAAGGGGTCCTCGCCCCAGCCCTCTACTACCATGGGCTCTCCGCGGCGCTTCAAGATGGAAAAGGGTTAACCAACGAGGAATTGGATGCTCTGGAGGATAGGGCGTACCGCAAGGAGACTTCCCCGGGTCAAGAAGGCAGGATACAGGCAGCCTTGGAAGGTGTCGTCACCGTCTACGTGGACAAAGGCCTAAAGATTCAAGGGGGAAGGGGTTACCCCGACAGGGTTGTCGGCTCGGCATTCCAGGTTGATCCCCAAGGGTATTACATCACCAGCTACCATGTCGTCGCCAGCGAAGTGGATCCAAGTTACGAGGGGTATTCCAAGCTGTCCATACGTCCTTCCGGGAATCCGGAAGCCCGCGTTCCCGCCAAGGTCGTGGGATGGAACAAGGAGCTTGACCTGGCTTTGCTGAAGAGCCAGGAAGCCTCTGCATATACATTCCGCCTTCACGCGGGGCCAAGCCTCGCCAAAGGAGAGAAGGTATTCGCCCTGGGAAGTCCCATAGGCCTGGAGAATTCCGTTAGTTCAGGCATCGTAAGCGCCTCGGGCCGAAGGATCCTGGCCAAGGGCGAAGCCCTTCAGATAGATGTCCCGGTGAATCCGGGAAATTCCGGAGGGCCCCTGATAGATGCGGGGGGGGCCTTGGTGGGGATCGTATTCGCAGGGTTGAGCGAATTCCAGGGTTTGAATTTCGCCCTGCCTTTGGAATGGCTTGTCCCCTTCGGGCTTAGGCTTTTCGAAGGCGGAGGGCAACCTATGCCATGGCTTGGCGTCTCAGCGGCTAAAACTCTGGACGGAAGGCTCCAAATCGTATACGCCTACCCAGGCAAAAGCCCCCTGAAGACGGGGGATACCCTGCTGTCCATCGATGGAATCGACGTCTCGGATTTGAATTCCGCCCAGATGGCCGTCGCGGCCAAGCCTCTCGATTCCCTGGCCTGCGTGAAAATCGATCGAAATGGCGATGTTGCAACCTTGCTGATCCGCCGATCCGCCCAGCCTGATACCCCCTTCGAGGCCGCCATCGCCCTTGATTCGATGGAAAACCTGGTCGCTGGACTGCTCGGCGTCGAAATCCAGCATATCAGCGGACCCCGAGGCGGCGGTGGAACCTATAAAGTGGAAAAAGCCTGGCCAGGGCAGGTGGGGGATGAATCGGGCCTTGGCGCGGGAGATGTGATCAAGTTCGCGCGGATACACTTTGATGCTAAGCTTGGTGCGGCGTTCATCGATTATGTGCAAAAATCTCCCACCAAGGGCTACCTGGAAAAGACGGTCCGGGTAGGCGCAAGCCTGGATAGTCCCAATTTTCTATAGTATCCTGTAGCCAGAAAGTCGAAAGCGGGGTGCTTCATGCCCGAGATTGCCATTGTTGAGCAAGATCCCCTCGTGCGCATCGATATTGAGCGCACTCTTCGCACCCACGGGTACGCCGTGGGGGGCAGTTTCGCCGACGGCGAGTCCCTGCTGGCGGCATTGAACGAACTTGATTGCGAGTTGCTCCTCCTCGACACCTCGGCCATGGCGGAGGCCCGCGCGACTGGACTGATTGCCAGGGCATTCGCCGAGAGGGGCATGTACACTGTGCTGATAAGCGCCATAGCCTCAGACGTGGCGTTCAAAGACCTGGAGGCGGCGGCCCCCTTGGGCATCATCATGAAACCCTTCGCTGAAAGGGAGCTCCTGGGAACCTTGGATGTGGCGGCCAACCGCGCCGACATGGCGAGAAAGCTCATCAAGAGCGAGTTGAGGTACCGCAGCCTTTTTGACGCGGGACTTGCTCCCCGTTGCGTGGCATCCAGAGGAGGAGAGATACTCGAAGCCAACGCGAGCTTCCTCCGGCTTTTCGGGGTCCCCGGGCAACAATCCAAACCTTTGCACAGCCTCTTCCCCGGTCCTTCCTACTGGGAGGAAATCCTAGCTTCCTTGGACAAGGGAGCGCCGGTGCTAGGACGGGAACTGCCCATGGTAGGCCCCGGCGGGCAGGCTCTGACGGTTCTTGCCTCGTTTTCAATCTTCGCAGACGTGCACAGGGAGGAAAGGCTGGTATCCTGCGAATTCTTCGACATCAGCGAATCCAGAAGGCTGAGGGAAGAACTCTACCAAGCCCAGAAGATGGAGGCCATGGGCAGGCTGGCCGGAGGGGTGGCCCATGATTTCAACAACATCCTTACCGCCATAATGGGCCATGCCGAAATGCTGAGGCTCGACCTATCCAAGGACCACCCATCCTACGGCGATGTGGAGGGGATCCGCGGCACCGCGGAAAGGGCTTCTCGGCTCACCAAGCAGCTCCTGGGCTTCTCCCGGAAACAAGCCTACGCCCCCAGGACCCTCGACTTGGGAGGCTTGCTGAAGGAAAGCGCCGGCCTGCTGAGAAAGCTGGCGGGGGACAAGGTTTTGTTTTCCCTTTCCGTTCCTCCAGCGCCGCTCTACGTAGTCGCGGATCCAACGCAGGTAGAACAGGTCTGCATCAATCTGGTGGTCAACGCCCGGGACGCAGTGGAAGAAGCCAAGAATCCGAGGATCTCCCTCATCGCTGAGGAGCGCAGGATAGGCGGATCGCGGTACGCCGCCTTGGAGATAGGCGACAACGGCAAAGGGATACCCGAATCCTTGAGGGAAAAGATATTCGAACCTTTCTTCACTACGAAACCCGCGGGAAAGGGGACGGGTCTCGGCCTGGCAATCGTGAGCGCCGTGGCCCGCCAGGTGGGAGGAGACATCGAGGTGGAGTCCAAGGAAAACCAAGGGACCTTGATGAGGCTGTTGATCCCAATCGCCGCGGATGAGGCGGGGAAGGGCCAACCACCAGCCGGGGGATCGAAGGACAATACCTTCCCCGCCCTGGCCCTTCCTCCCCTGGACTCTGAAATATTGGTTGTCGAGGACGACGAGTATCTGCTGGGTTTCCTCTCTCATGTGCTTGAGTCCTCGGGGGCGAAGGCTTTCGCGGCTAGGAACGCCGGAGAAGCCCTCATCGCAGCGGAGGAAGGCAATTTTTCCGCCGCCTTGATAGATGTGTCGCTTCCTGGCCTGGATGGATTGTCGCTTTATAAAAGATTGGCCGCGAATGACGGACTGCCTTGCCTTTTCATGTCTGGGGGCAATCCCGACTCATTCTCCTTGCCTTCGCGGGCTGGCTATATAGAAAAGCCCTTCACTCCAGAAGCGCTCATCAAGAGTCTGGCGCACGTTTTGGCGGGCTATCAGGAAAGTATCAAGGAGTAGAGGCGCTCCTCCAGGGAAAGCAAACCCTGGGATCCATATTTTCTTTCTTCTCTCGGATTCTTGACTTCCACGCATTCCAAGACCCTGGCAGGCCTCTCAGAAAGGACCACAACCTGATCCGCCACGTAGAGCGCATCCTGGACTTCATGGGTCACAAGTATGGCGGTGCGGGGTTCCCTAGACCACAATTCCTGGAACAAATCCAAGAGCTCAATGCGTTGCTTAAGGTCGACGGAAGAAAAGGCTTCGTCCAGGAGCAGGACATCGGAAGGATAGGCGAAAGCCCGAGCCAGGGAAAGCCTTCGCCTCATCCCACCGGAAAAAAGAGTAGGGGATTTGTCCGCGAACTGGAGCAACCCAGTTCTCCTAAGCGCCTCGTCGGCCCTGGCTTCGCTTTCCTTCCTGTCAGGAAAGCGGGAGAGGGCGAAGAGAATGTTGTCCCTGGCGCTCATCCAAGGGAGAAGCCGCGGCTCCTGGAAACAGTACGAGCATGGGCGGCTCCCAAGGCCTTGAACCGTACCTTTGCTTTGGCGGTTAAGGCCGGCCAAAATATTGAGCAGGCTCGTTTTCCCGCATCCGGAAGGCCCGATGACGGCGGTTATAGAGCCCGAAGGGATGTCCATGTCCAGTCCATCCAATACCTTCAATGTACCGTAGGAGAGGCATAGGTCACGGATAGTGAGGGAATTCATGAGTTTCCCTCGGCCGCCGTCCACCTCCTCAGGCGGACTCTTTCATAGGCCAGGCCCAAAAGGCCTTCGCTCGCTCCGCACAGAAGGACAGTGACCAAGGCCCATGAAAACACCATCGGAGTCTCAAGGGAGAGCCTAGCGTCCTGCATGGCCGTGCCCAATCCGCGAAGAGGCTGGGCGAGCACTTCGCCGGCGACGACAACTTTCCAGCACAGGCCGAGGGAGTTTTTCATGGCGGAAAGAAAATGCATGGATGCGGCGGGAAGCCGTAGGTTCAATATCTGTCTTTTCCAAGGCACTCGGAAGAGGGCAGCCATCTCAAGCAATTCCTTGTCCGCCGATGCGATGCCTGTCTTTACGGAAGTAAACGCGACGGGAAAGGCCATGAGGAAGGAGGAAAAAATGGGAACCGAATCTGAGGGAAGCCAGAACATCGCCAAGAGGATGAGGGCGAGGACGGGAGTGGCGCGGATAACTGAAAGCAAGGGGGATAGGAAACGGTCGAAATCCGTGGAAAGGGCGGCTATGGTCCCCACCACAGACCCCGCCGCCATGGTGAGGGCGAAGGCCAAGGCTACCCTCCTGAAGGTTCCCAGGACGGAATGCCAAAATGCCCGCTCCCCCAAAAGGGACAGTGTCGTCCGGAGCACCTCCGAGGGGCCGGGAAGTATGAGCGAAGATCCCACGATGGTGGAGCCTAGGTGCCAGGCGGCGATGATGGCGATCGTCCCTGCGATTCCCAAGGTGGCTTTCCTAAACTGGCGAATTCCCATTTTCGCCCCCTAACGTGCCAAAAGTGAGTAGAAGGAATCATCGGGCAACTTCCCTCCTACAGACTGGGGGTCGAAGGAAAGAAAAAGGCCAAGGAGGGTTTCCAGGGAACGCTTTGCCTCCGATCCGTTTTCAAAGACATAGGCAGAATTGGGTATGGCTTTCTGGGCGATCGCCGCCTTCATTCCCAAGTCCAGGGATTCTATGAGAAGTCCTGTCTCCTTGGGGTCCTCGTTGGTCTTGGCCACGGACGCAGCGTATGCCTTTCCGATGGCGAGGAATGCGGCGGGATGTTTCTCATAGAGCCTCGGCATGGCGAAGAATACGGACATGGGATAGGATTCCAGGCCTGTGTGCCTTTTCCAGAGGGCGGTAAGGTCTATGGGGGAGAAGAGGGAAGGGTTGAGGAGGAGTGCTTGTGTGGCGAAAGGCTCCGGGAGCACTGCGTAGGGGAGTTTCTTGGCCGCCAGCTGAGCCGCGGCTTCAGGGTAGGCGAGGTTGTAGCGGGGGGTGTAATCCTTGCCGGCCTCCATGCCTTCCTTTGCCATGAGGTAGCGGAAAAGATAATCGGGAGTGGCCTTCTGCCCGGCGACATGGATGGAAGCCCCGCGGAGTTTTCCAAGGGAGGAAATCGAAGAGTCCGAGCTGAGGAGCTTGACCATTCCGTTGCCGACCACGGCCGCGACTTTCAAAGGGACGCCGCTGGAATGGAGCTTGGCGGCCACGTTCACCGGCAAGACTCCGGCGTCAATCTCGCCTGACAGCAGTTTCGCAACGACAAGATCAGCGCTTCCTGCGTAGAGGAATTCGATCTTCGCGGAGTCCAGGATCGGGGGAGAGGATACGAGCCACCCCGCGGCTATGCCCGAGGGACCCTTTAGTATCGACAAGACGATTGATTCGCCCTTGGGTTGGGAGTGAAGATGGGGTAGGGGAAAAAACAACAAAGCCCCAAGCATGGCCGCCGCGGCGGAAAAGCTTCGCCTGATCAAGGGTTTTCTCCTTCGCTCCCTTCCAGGAGAGCCTTTATCTTGCCTTCTTCTATTTCGCACCGCAGATTCTTTTCCAGCATGGGGATCACCAAGCCTTTGGGGCCGTCCTTGACTCGCTTGAGGTATTTGACATCGGTATGGTATACGTCACCCTGCGAATCCTTCCGAGCCTTCGAATAATAAAGGGCGAGCATGGCGGCGTCCAGGAGGATGTCCAATGGAAAGGTCTTGCCTTTCCTTGATTTTACAAAGACGTAGGATCCTGCGTAGTCCCGTGCGTGAAGCCAATGGTCGGAGCCGCGCACATGATGGCGCAGAACTTCGTCGTTTTCCTTCGCCGACCTTCCGACCAGGATCGTCCATCCCCGGATCTCCAGGGAGAGGCAGGGAAACTTCTTTTTTTCTTCCCTTCGTACCGTGCCGCCACGCTCGAGCATCTTCGCCATGGCGAAGGGATCTTCCTCCCCTTCGAGCCTGGACATCCATCGCCTTAGGTCTTCCTTGGCGGCCAGGGTTTTCTGGAGTTCCCCCTTCACATCTTCGTATCCGGAATCGGCCTTCTTGGCCTTCGCGTAGTAGGCTTGGGCATTTTCAACCATGGAGAGGACAGGGTCGATCCTGATCGCCACAAGGCCTCCCCTATAGAAATCCTCGGCTTCGACGTAGGAAGCCTTTCCTCCGAGGCGGCCGCTGGCTTGCGTCCCCTGCATCCCCATCAGGATGTCGCCGATTTCCTTCAACCTGTCCCGGTTGTCGAAATCCCTAAGCTTGGCCTCAAGCCCTTCCCTCCGGGTATCGAACAGGGCCATCCTTTTCTCGAATCGCTCCTGTGCCCGCCTCAGAAGTTGGTCACGGGACATTTCTCCCGCATTGGCGGAGTAAAAGAGGCTGATCCTCTGCGACAAGCTTCCATCGCCGGGGAAATCCCTCACCACGTATTCTTTCGTAGTCCTTTCCGGGAGCTTGTCCTCAAGCATGCAGGGCTTTCCGCCAATCTCCCCCCTATCCGGCTTCCGGAGCAACGCGTCGACGATCATGCCTTCTCCGTCGACGAGAATTATGTTCCCAGCCCCGCTCCACAGGCGGAAATAGAGCGAATACTTCACCGTTGGCCTTTCCGCCGGCCTTTCCGCTGAAAAGGCTTCGGGCCCATCGGCATATACCGATATCCCAAGCTTCACTATCCGTTGATCTCCGATCTGGTAGGCCGACTCGATGACTCCGCCCCGAATCCGGGAGCGAAGGCACTCCATGAACCGAAGGGGCCTTTCGTTCCTCGAAGGCTCCTTGTCCAGCCCGTGGATGCGGCAAGCCGACGAAGAGACGCTCGCCAGAAGAAAGGTCGGCCTGCCCCGGGAAAAGAGTTCGAACACCAGGGTATCGTAGCTTGGCTGCAGTATCCTCTGGATTTTTTCCCCCGGTAGGGAAAGTTCAGCCAGGACGGCGTCTATCTCCCGGTGGTTCA
>JBFLXC010000019.1:0-27875 GCA_040757435.1 Spirochaetota bacterium
GGGCCGGCCAAGCTCGGTCTCTTGGCAAAGGAGGTGGAAGGGATGAGGGAGCTGCCCCGTTCCGACCTCCATCCCTCTCCCTTCGCCCGGAATGATGCTCTCTCACGATACGCCGCCTGGGCGCTCCTGGACGGAACCGTAGTGTTGGATAAGAAAGCCCTTCTCGGCGGCCCGTTTCTGGCCGCCGGCGAAGAATGACCGCGGAGGACACCATGCTTCGAAAAATCAAGATCACCACACGCCTCAGCCTGGGCTTCGGAGCCATCCTCATCCTGCTCCTAGCCTTCGGATACCTCTCCCTTACCCGCCTTTCAAAGCTTTCTGGCACAACGGCGGAACTCTACTCCCATCCCTTCGTCGTGACGAATTCCCTCAAGGACATGAAGATCCACCTGCTTTCCATCCAGAACTCCATGATCGCCTTGCGGGGAACCCGGGACAGGGAAGAAATCCTGCGCCTCAAGAAAAGCATCGATTCGGACCAGGGGGCCTTCGATTTTTCCATCCAAGTGGTGCGGGAGCGGTATCTGGGCGATTCCTCCGATGTGGCGGCGGTCTTGGCCGCCACGGAGCGCTGGAGGATCGCCCGGGGCAAGGAGATCGAGCTGATCGAGGCGGGAGCGAAGGGCGAAACGCTGGCGGCGGCCACGGCGACGGTCCTCGCCGCCCGGGACGAAGTCTTTTCAAGGATGGCGAAGGTCTTGGAGTTTTCCATGGCCAAAGCCGCGGCATTCAACGATAATGCACAGGCCCACGCGAGATCCTATATCCTGCTCATTTCGGTCTTCCTCGCCGCGGCCCTCGTGGGAGGCGGCTTTTTGGCGATCTTTGTGATCCGAAGCATAGTCCGCCCTCTCAAGAACATGGTTTCGGACTTGGATATCATCAGCAAGGGAGACCTGACCTTGGAAGTCCCCCTCCTCAAGGTGAACGACGAGATCGGGACGGTCACAAAATCCTTCAAGACCATGCTCAGGAATTTCCGCACCCAGATACGGGAAACCATCGACGGAGTAACCCTCCTCGCCTCCTCGGCCAGCCAGATCACCGCCACGGGCGCCGAACTCGCGGCCGTGGCCGCGCAGACCGCCTCCTCCATCACCGAGACCACCGTGACCGCCGAGGAGGTCAAGCAAACCGCCCAGATCGCCATGGAAAGGACCAAGGAGGTCGCGGACGCCGCCGAAACCACTTACAAGATAAGCCGGGATGGAAGGCAATCGATCGACGAGGCTTTGGCGGGAATAAAGGCCATCAAGGTCCAGATGGAGTCCATCGCCAGGAGCATCATGGGACTCAACGAACAGAGCCAATCCATCGGCGAGATAATCTCTTCCGTGGAGGACATCGCCGAGCAGTCCAACCTGCTGGCGGTGAACGCCGCCATAGAGGCGGCCAAGGCCGGGGAGCAGGGGCGGGGCTTTGCCGTGGTCGCCCGGGAAATTCGCTCCCTGGCCGAGCAATCGAAAGCCGCCACCAGGCAGGTGAAGTCCATCCTCGGCGACATACAGCGGGCGATGCAGTCCACGGTGATGACCACCGAGCAGGGAAACAAGCTCGCCGACGGGAACTATCTCAAGTCCGAGGTAGTGGCTTCGGCCCTCCGGTCCCTGGAGGACAGCATAGAGAACACTTCCCAGATGGCCCAGCAGATCATGGCGGCGAACCAGCAGCAATACACGGGAATAGACCAAGTCACCCTCGCCATGGAAAGCATCAAGGAAGCCTCCAGGCAGAACGTTGACGCCGCCCGCCAGCTTGAGGACGCGGCCCGGGGAATAGACTCACTGAGCCAGAAGCTAAAGAGCCTGGTCGAGCGGTACAAGGTGTAGCGGTTCCCGGCCATGCAGGATCAGGAAGCCTTCCTCAGGCAGCTGAGAGACATTTTCGCAGTCGAGGCGGGCGAGCATCTACGCTCCCTCCAGGAAGGGCTCCTTGCCTTGGGAAAAGAGGCCCAGCCGGAAGAATCACCCCTGATCCAACCCATCTACCGGGCCGCCCACAGCCTCAAGGGCGCGGCGCGGGCCGTGGATTTCCTCGAAATCGAATCCTTGTGCCATGGAGTCGAGAATGTCTTCTCCGCGGTGCTGAAAAAGGAAGCTTCCTTCTCCCCTTCCCTGTTCGAAGCCCTGGAAAGATCCATAGACGCCATAGACTCCCTGGTCCGGGGACAGAAGTCAGGCGCCTCGGCGATCAAGGAGCTGCTCGCCGACCTGACAGGCAAGACGGCCCTGGAGACTAGATCGAAGGAAGCTAAGCCCCTGGAGGCGAAAACCCAGGAAGCGAAACCACAAGAGGCGAAGCCGAGGGAGGGCGCCGCGGGCGTGGCCGCGACGCCCGGGTCCAAGCCCGCGGAAACGACCCAGCCCATGCCGCAGGCCCCGATCCAGCCCGCCCCCCAGTCCACGCTCCGGGTGGGCGCCGAGCGCCTGGAGAAGATCCTCTTTGCCGCCGAGGAGCTCATCCCGCTGAAATTGGCATTCGGACGCAACCTCCTCGCCTTGGGGGAATTGGCCTCGGAGCTTCAGGCCGCCCTGGATGAGCTTCCCCGCGCTTCCCGGCGGACAGCCCTGGAAGACCGGATGGAAGCGTTGAAGTCCTTGATCCGAAAGACCGAAGAGGATGTCCGGGGTTTCAAGGTGCTTGCGGATTCCTTGATGGAAGACGCCAGGGGCGCCCTCATGCTGCCCTGCTCCCATATCGCCGCCGGATTCCCCAAGATGATCCGCGACCTTTCCAGGGATTTGGGCAAGGAGATTGACTTTTCAATGGAGGGGGAGAGCCTTGAGCTAGAAAAGACCATACTGGAGCGGATAAAGGATCCTCTCGTCCATCTTTTGCGCAACTGCGCCGACCATGGGATAGAAACGCCGCAGGAGCGGCTGGAGAAAGGCAAGCCCGGCCGGGGAAGGATACGCTTCATCGCCCAGCCCTTGGACGATGGCATGGTGGAGTTCATAGTCCGGGACGACGGCAGGGGCGTGGACGCGGAAAAGATCAAGGCCTTC
Organism: Spirochaetota bacterium; assembly: GCA_040757435.1. GTDB lineage: Bacteria > Spirochaetota > Spirochaetia > Treponematales > Rectinemataceae > VKGY01. The sequence continues at coordinate 3,009 of JBFLXC010000019.1, forward strand.
GCCCTGAAGACGGGCGACCTCGGCCCCGGGGAAGCGGCATCCATCGACCAGGCCTCCCTGCTCAACAAAATTTTCCTGCCTGGATTCTCCACCAGTTCCTCGGTCACCGATATTTCCGGCCGCGGCCTGGGGCTTACGATCGTCCGGGAGAGGGCGGAGGAGCTCGGAGGCAGGGTGGAGCTCGAATCACAGCCAGGCAGGGGAAGCCTGTTCCGCCTGGTCTTGCCCGCCTCGAGGGCCAACTTCCGAGGCATCGTGGTTTCATTGGGCGGCATGTCCTGCATCGTGCCCACATCCTACGTCCTCAAGGCCGTACGGCTCGGACAGGAGGAAATCCATTCCGCAGGGGGATCGGAAACCATAACCGTCGACGGCAAGCCCTGCCCCCTGTTGCACCTGGGAGACCTCCTGGGCGTCCCAAGGCTGCTCCAAGCCGAGACGCCCGCAAGGCTGCCTGCGCTCCTGGTGGATTCCGGGGGAACCAGGCTCGGTCTCCTGGTGGATTCCGTGCTTGGAGAGGAGGAAATCCTGGTTAAACCCCTCGGCCACCTCCTCTCCAAGCTCAGGCACGTCCTCGGCGCCGCCCTCATGGGCAACGGGGATATCCTCGCCGTCCTCGACCTTCGCAGCCTGGCCCGGGAGGGGCTTTCGGGAAGCAAGACCGCCCCCCGCCCCGCTCCGCCTGCCATGTCCGCCCCTTCCGCCCCAAAGCCGTCGGCGAGGAAAAAGTCCATCCTTGTGGTCGAGGACTCCATAACCTCCAGAACCCTCATCAAGTCGATCCTCGAATCCTCAGGCTATGCGGTCTCAACCGCCGGCGACGGCCTTGAGGGCCTGGCCGCCCTCAGGACCGGCGATTTCGACCTTCTGGTGTCCGACGTCGAGATGCCCAGGATGGACGGCTTCGGCTTGATCCAAGCCCTCCGCGCCGATCCCAGGCTCCAGCGCCTGCCCGCCATCCTCGTCACCAGCCTGGAAACCCGGGAGCACCGGGAAAAAGGCGCCGCCGCGGGAGCCAACGCCTACATCTCCAAGAGCGATTTCGCCCAATCGAATCTTCTCGAGGCGATAAGACGGTATGTCTAGGAGTTTCCATGATCGAAGTTGCCATCGTTGACGACTCCGCGGTATCCAGGGAACTCCTGGCCCACCTGCTGGGGGAGGATCCTTCGATCCGCGTGGCCGCGTCGTTGCGGGACGGCAGGAGCGCAATAGAATACCTGAGGGGCCTTAGGGACAAGGGACTGCCCCTCCCCCAGGTCATGGTCATGGATATCGTGATGCCCGCCATGGACGGCTTCGAGGCGACGCGGGAAATAATGAGTTCAACGCCGATTCCCATCATCATTACCAGCTCAACCCTCGACCAGTCCAGTTCCGAAAAAACCTTCCGCGCCATGAGCGTGGGCGCCGTGGCGGCGGTGCAGAAGCCGCCCAGCCCCGCCAGTCCGGAGTATCCCAGGAAGAGGGACGAGTTGATCAGGCTGGTCAAATCCATGTCCAAGGTCCCGGTGATCCGGCGCTGGTTCAAGGACTCCGGCAAAGCCATCCACCCGGGATCCGAGGAGTGCGAGAAGAAATGCCGGGAAAAAATTCCCGCCGGGGGCTTCTCAGTCGTAGCCGTCGGCGCCTCCACCGGCGGGCCTGCGGCCCTCCAAGCCCTCCTTTCGGATTTGACCAAGCCCTTCCCCCTGCCCATCCTCATCGTCCAGCATATCGCCTCCGGATTCATCCAGGCCATGGCGGACTGGATGTCCTCCGTCACGGGGCACGCCATATCGCTCGCCGTGGAGGGGGAGAATATCCAACCCGGCCGGGTCTACCTGGCCCCCGACGATCGCCACATGACGCTAGGGCGCGATGGTCGCCTCCACCTCTTGGACCAACCGGCCGAATACGGCCAGAAACCCTCCGTTGGCCGTCTTTTCGCCTCCGTGGCGGAGAGCGTGGGCAGCAGGGCAATTGGCATCCTCCTCACGGGCATGGGAGAGGACGGGGCCCGCGAGCTTGGCATGTTGCGGCGGGCCGGAGCACTTGCGGTGGCCCAAGGCAGGGAATCCTGCGTGGTCTACGGAATGCCCGGGGCGGCTGAAAAATTAGGCAGCGCCGAATACTTTATGTCCCCTCGGGAAATCGCTACAATGCTCAATCGATGCGCAGGAACTGAGAATATTGAAATGTTGAAGGCGGAAATATGAAAAGGGTAGAAATCCTCATCGTCGAAGACAGTCTCACGCAAGCCCTGCGGCTTAAATTCGTCCTGGAGCAGGAAGGCTTCCATGTCCACCACGCGGCGGACGCCCTCAAGGCCCTCGACCTGCTCAAGTCCATAAAGCCCACCTTGATCATCAGCGACGTCATGATGCCCAACATGGACGGCTATACCTTCTGCGCCACCGTTAAGAACGAACCGGAGCTCAAGGAAATTCCCGTCATCCTCGTGACCTCACTCTCCGACCCCACGGACGTCATCCTGGCCCTTAAGGCCGGGGCGGACAATTTCCTCACCAAGCCCTACGACGAAATGGCCCTGGTGTCGCGCATCCGCCACATCCTCGCCAACCTGGAGATCAGGGGCCAGCATGGCGTGGAGATGGGCGTGGAGGTCTTCTTCGCCGGAAAGCGGTATTTCCTGAACTCCTCCCGCATCCAGATGATAGACCTCCTTCTCTCCACCTACGAAAGCGCGGTGCAGAAGAACCAGGAGCTCCACTCCGCCAACCTCCAGCTCCGCGAAGCCTTGGAGAACATCTCCATCCTGCAGAAAAACTACCTCCAGCTCCTGGAGACCAACGCGGATTCCATCTTCGTGGTGGACGCCGAAAAGATGGTCCGCTACGCGAATCCCGCGGCCAACGCCTTCTTCGCCCCCGATGGATCCTCCATGCTGGATTGCCGGTTTCCGGTGGACCTGGAGGACAGTGAGCGGGGGGAAGTGGAGATCCAGGACCGGTCGGGCAATCCGGCCTTCCTGGATTACAGGACCATGAAGACCGACTGGAACGGCAGGGTCATGGACCTGGTCATCCTCAGGGACGTCACCTCCGAGGTAAGCCTGCGAAGGGAGCTCCAGCAGCTATCCCTCACCGACGACCTCACCAAGCTGTACAACCGGCGGGGCTTCATGCTCTTCGCCTCCCGGGCTGTCCTCCAGTCCAAGCGCCAGCGCCAGCGCATGTTCATCCTCTTCGCCGACCTGGACAACCTCAAGAGGGTCAACGACAGCCAGGGGCACCAGGCGGGGGATTTCTACCTCTCCTCGACCGCCGCCTTGCTGGCCTCCTCCTTCCGGGAAGTCGACACGGTGGCGCGCATGGGAGGCGACGAATTCGCCGTCCTGGGCCTCATCAACGAAGAGTGCATACCGGAAAGCCTGATGGAGCGGTTTTTCCAGAACCTCAGGAAGTTCAACCAGGATAACTCTGGCCTCCCCGAGCCCCTTGAGGTGAGCACAGGCCTGGCGATCTACGATCCCGCGGTCCCGGAATCCATAGAGGCGGCGGTGGACAGGGCGGACGACGAAATGTACAAGAACAAGAAGGCCAAGAAGGCCGGGAGATTTTGATGGTAGAAAGAAACCACAGCCCCTTCCTGGAAAAGGAAAAAAGCCGGCTCCGTGAACTCATCGCCCTCCTGTCCGGGAGATTCAGCTACATCTCCGTACTGGGAACCGACGACCGGGGCCTTTCCTATTCCGCCACCCCCGGGGAAACCCGCACCTCCGAGCCCATGTGGGTCCAGCGCGGCTTTGTCTTCCGAGCCCAGAAGGACGGCTCGGTAGCCGAATACGCCCTCCCCATGCTGGATCCTCCGGAGCTGGAGAACCCAAGCATATCCACCCTGGCTGACCATGTCTCCGCCCGCCTGGACGCCCTCCTGGGCGATCCCTCGGCCATGACCTACCCTCCCCTTCCCGACGAGGAGCTCAAGGCGGAGTATCGGGGGAACATCGGGGAGGATCCCTTCGCCGCCGACCCCGAGGAAGTCCTAGCCCGCTTATCATCCCTCAGGCAGAAGCTCACGGACGGAAAACTCGTCGTCATGGCCCATTCGCGCTATGAGTTCGTCGACGTCTCAAGGCTCTTCATTTCCCCTCGTCGCGAGCTTTTCCAAAGCTTCGCCTGGTCCCAGGCCTACATTTTCGGCATCGCCCGCAAGGGGGAAATATCCAAGATGTCCTACCGCGCGGTTTCGGGCAGAAAGGGCCTGGAGATCCTCTCGGAGCTGGAGGACAGCTTCGAGGACCTCCGCGCCGAGCTGGCCTCCCTCGTGGACGCCATCAAGATCGAACCGGGTGAGTACGAAGTCATCTTCGATCCCGACGTTGCGGGAACCCTCGCCCATGAAGCCTTCGGCCACGGCGTGGAGACCGACATGTTCCTCAAGGGCCGGGCCAAGGCGGCGGAATACCTGGGCAAGCGCGTAGGCTCCGACCTGGTGACCATGTACGACGGGGCGGCGGGGGTGGACCACTCCGGCTCCTTCCTCTTCGACGACGAAGGACGCTCGGGCACCGACACCAAGATCATCGACCGGGGCATCCTCCTAGGCGGCATCTCCGACTCCCTGTCCGCCCTATCCCTGGGCATCCCCCTCACGGGGAACGGCCGCCGCCAAGCATACTCCCACAAAGCCTACGCCCGCATGACCAACACCTATTTCGCCCCGGGCTCCTCCCGCTTCGAGGACATGGTCGCCTCGGTGAAAAAAGGTTGGCTCCTGTCCAGGCTCAACGCCGGCATGGAGGACCCCCGGAACTGGGGAATCCAGCTCATCTGCATGGTGGGCAGGGAAATCGTGGACGGCGCGTTCACGGGCCGGGTTGCGAGCCCGGTCATCTGCTCGGGCTATGTCCCCGATGTGCTTTCGGCCATCGACATGGTGTCCGGCGACTTCCGCCTCGCGGGCTCCGGAGCCTGCGGAAAAGGCCACAAGGAGTATGTGAAAGTCTCCTCCGGCGGCCCCTATGTCAAGACAAGGATGAGGTTAGGATGATGAAGGAAAAAATAATCGCCGCCTTGGACGCCGCGAAGGTTTCCGGATGGCGCCTTGTGCGGAGCTCTGTTTCCAGGGAGGAGCGGTACTACGTGCGGAACGCCCTTGAGCAGGCTAGGAGCGTGGACGAGGAAAAGTACCTGCTCACGGTATATATGGATTCGGAATCGGAGGGAAGGAAATACCGGGGGGAGGCTTCCGTCACCTTGCCTCCAAGCCTCACGGAAGCTGAGATCAAGGAAAAGATCGGCCAAGCCGCGAAGGCCGCCTCCAAATCCAGGAATCCCCATTTCGAGCTTCCTGGACCAATGGAGGCGAAGACCGCCCTCCCCGCTTCGGGCTTCACTGCCCTGGGCCCTCGGTCAAGGATCGAAATCCCCAGGTCCGCCCTCTTCGCTCCGGAGATGGACATAGCGCCCGCGGCCCGCCTGAATTCCCTCGAGCTTTTCATCTCCCGGGAGGAAAAGGAGTTCCTCAATTCCCAAGGCCAGGCCTTCGCGTCTTCGGGCTGGAAGGGCTACTCGGAGTTCGTCGTGGAGGCCGACTCTCCGGCGGGCATCGTCGAGCTTTTCGACGATCTTGAGTTCTCGGAACCCGAGGCTATCCGCCTCGCCCACGCCACGGGGGACCGGCTTTCCCAGGTGGCGGACAGGACGAGGGCGAAGCCCCTGCCCAAGACGGGCCCCCTGCCTGTCATCCTGCGGGGCAAGGAGGCGGAGGAAATCTTCGGATGGTTTTTCGACAGCGCCACCACATCCATGGTGTTCATGAAGGCTTCCACCTTCTCCGTAGGCTCCAATGTCCAGCTTCCCGCTGAGGGCGGCCCGCCCTCGCCCCGTGATCCGCTTGAGATCTGGGCCGAGCCCTTCATCCCCGGCCTCGCGGGCTCCGCGGCCTTCGATCCCGACGGCTACCCCCTCGAGCGCCGCAGGGTCGTCGGGAAGGGCATCCTGGAGACCCTCACGGGATCCATCCGCCACGCCGACTGGCTTGGCGTCCCCAGGACGGGCTCCTACAACCTCTTTTCCGTGGCTCCAGGCTCAATGAGCCTCGAGGAGATGCGTTCCAGGCCCCATCTCGAACCCTTGCTGTTCTCGGATTTCAGGCTCGACACGGTGACCGGTGACTTTGGGGCCGAAATCCGCCTCGCCTATCTCTACGACGGTAAGGAACGGTTTCCTGTGACCGGAGGATCGATATCGGGCTCGGTGGCTGAGCTTAGGGCTTCCATGGTCAGAAGCTCCGAAAGGGCCTTGGCAACCCGGTCCCTCTGCCCATCGGCGGTTATGCTGGAGGGCGCCTCGATAACCAGCGCCCTCTAGATCAGGGCCTTCCTCAGCGCCTCAACCTTGTCCGTCTTTTCCCAGGAGAATTCCTCCCGGCCGAAATGGCCGTAGGCGGCCGTAGCCTGGTAGATCGGATTCTTGAGGTGGAGGCTGTCCACGATTCCCCGGGGGCTCAGGTCGAAAACCTTGGACACCGCCCGTGCGATGGCCCCTTCATCCGCCGCAGCCGTGCCGAAGGTGTCCACCAGAATGGAAACCGGCTCCGGAACGCCGATGGCGTAGGCGAGCTGGAGCTCGCAGCGGCTGGCCAGCCCCGCGGCGACGATGTTCTTCGCCACGTAACGGGCCATGTAGGCGGCGGAACGGTCCACCTTGGAAGGATCCTTGCCTGAGAAGGCGCCGCCTCCGTGCCTGCCCATGCCGCCGTAGCTGTCCACGATGATCTTCCTGCCCGTGAGCCCCGTGTCCCCCGCGGGCCCTCCTATCACGAAACGGCCCGTGGGATTGATGTAGAACACCGTGCCACTGTCCAAGAGCCCCGTGGGCTCCAAGACAGGGCGTATGACTTTTTCGATCAAGGTTTCCTTGATTTCCCCGTGGGAAAGGAGCGCTCCGCCCGGCGCCCTGAACTCGTCGTGCTGATGGGAAAGGACGACGGCGGAAATCCTCGCCGGCCTGTGGCCGTCGTACTCAACCGTGACCTGGCTCTTGGCATCGGGCCTCAGCCAGGAAATCTCCTTTTCCTTCCTCGCCCTGGAGGCTTCCTTCAGGATCTTGTGGGCTAGGATGATGGGATAGGGCATCAGCTCCGGAGTCTCGTCGCAGGCGAAGCCGAACATCATGCCCTGGTCGCCCGCCCCCTGCTTGCCCTCGTACTCCTTCAGGCCGTGGCCCTCCACCCCCTGGGCGATGTCGGGGGACTGGTTGTGGATGGAGTTGAGCACCGCCATGGACGCGTAGTCCAGGCCGTAGGCGGGATCGTCGTAGCCGATCTCCTTGACCACGCGCCTGGCCAGTTCCTGGATGTCCACATAGGTGCGGGTGGTTATCTCCCCGCCCACCAGGACCAGGCCCGTGGTGGCGTAGCATTCGCAGGCGACACGGGAATGCCTGTCCTTCTCAAGGCAGGCGTCGAGGACGGCGTCGGAGATTTGGTCGCAGATCTTGTCGGGATGTCCTTCCGAGACTGACTCGGAGGTGAAAGGACGCAATGCGGGTGTCATCTATACCCTCTTTAGCGTGAATTTTTTACCCGCCCGCAATTCGGTAAACTCGGCGGGACCCAGGGCCGGCTGAAAAACTTTCCCGCCCCGGGCTTGGGCCGTAGTGTAATCATCGGCCCATAATTAGTCAATCGCGTAGGGAAAACGCCGTTTTTATATACGATAATGAACAAAAAACGGAGGCCTTCCGGCCTCCGTTGCAATTTCGCTTCCCGATCCGCGGGCCCTAGGCCATGACGGGCACCTTCTTCTTCTCGCCCATCACGTCGGTTTCAAGCATCTTGTAGCACTTGGTGGGGCACTTCTGCACGCAGACGCCGCAGGAGGTGCACTTGGAGTAGTCGGTGACGGGAATCCCGTTCACCATGGATATGCACTTCTCCGGGCAGGACTTCACGCAGATCTCGCACTTGATGCAGCCTACCTTGCAGGTCTTGATGACGTTCGCCTTGACCACGTTGCGGTTGGAGCAGAGCACCACGGAGCCCTTGCGGTCCCTGGGCACCATGGCGAAGAGCTTCTGGGGGCATTCCTCGGCGCACATGCCGCAGCCCGTGCAGTTGTCGTAGTCCACATGGGGAAGCCCGTCCTCTCCCATGGCGAGGGCGTCGAACTTGCAGACCGCCACGCAGTCCCCAAGGCCCTGGCAGCCCCAGGAGCAAGCCTTGACGCTGCCCGTGGAGAGCTTGGCCGCCCGGCAGGTCTGTACGCCCACGTATTCGCCCTTGGACAAGGCCACTTCCTTGGTCCCCTGGCACAGGAGCACCGACACCAGGTCCTCGCCCGCCGCGTCCACTCCCATGAGCTTTGAGATGGCTTCGGTGGTGGAAGCACCGCCGGCGGTGCACTTGGTCGTGGGAGCCCGCCCCGTGGCCACGGCCTCGGCGTATCCGTCGCAGCCCGGGAATCCGCAGCCGCCGCAGTTGGCCCCCGGAAGGGCCGCCCTCACCTCGTCGATCTTGGGATCCCGCTCCACATGGAACTTTTTTTGGAAAAAACCCAGCGTCGTACCCAGGACAAACGCGAGGATGATGGAAAATACAATGGTGATGATGATTATCATTTGCCTTCCCCTATTTGATCAGCCCGGAGAAGCCCATGAAGGCCATGCCGATGAGGGCCGTCGCTATGAACAGGATGGGAGTGCCTTGAAGGAACTTGGGAACCGGGCTCGTCTTCATCCTGTCCCTGATCCCCGCCAGGAGCACCATGGCCAGCAGGTATCCGATTGAAACGCCCACCGAATACACGATGGACTGGATGAAGCTGTACTTGTAGGTGATGTTCTCGAAGGTCACGGCCAGGATCGCGCAGTTGGTGGTTATCAAGGGGAGATAGATTCCCATGGCTGCGTAGAGTCCGGGAATGTTCTTCTTCAGGTAGAACTCAACCAGCTGTACGAGGCTGGCTATCACGAGGATGAACACCAGGATCTGCAGGAATTCGAGCTGGAGCGGGACGAGGACGAAATGGTAGAGCGGCCATGTTACGGCGGTGGCCAGGACCGTCACGAAGGTCACGGCGAAGCCCATGCCCACGGACTGCCCAACGTCGTTGGTCATGCCCACGTAGGAGCAGAGGGCCAGGAATCGCATCAAGACGACGTTGTTGACAAGAAGCGCTACGAGGAAAATCTTCATCAAGTCCATTATGCACGCTCCTTCGCGGACTTCTGCATTCGGTCCTTAAGCCAGATGTTGAAGGATATGAAGAGGCCGAAGACAAGGAAGCCGCCGGGGGGAAGGATGAAGAAAAGGATGGGCTGGTAGGCCGCCGGCATGACGGGAAGGCCCGCGAAGGTTCCGTTGCCGAGGACTTCCCGGAACGCCGCTATACCCACCATCACCCAGGTGTAGCCCAGGCCCATGCCCAGGGAGTCGAAGATGACGGGGAGCAGGGTCTGCTTGGAGGCGAAGGCTTCCACCCGGCCCATGATGATGCAGTTGACGACTATGAGGGGGATGAACACGCCCATCGATGCCGAGAGGTCGGGGAAATAGGCCTTCATGACCAGGTCGACCATGGTGGTGAAGGCGGCGATGATGATGATGAAGATGGGTATTCGGACCGAGGAGGGGATGGCCTTCCGGAAGAGGGAGATGACTATCTCGGAGAACAGGAGGACGAAGGTCATCGCCAGGCCCATGCCTATGCCGTTGGCCACGCTGGAGGTGACGGCCAGGGCGGAGCAGAGGCCGATCATGAGCATGAGCAGAGGATTCTCGTAGATGATGCCCTGCTTGAATATTTTCCAGAGTTTGTTCATTTCACTTTCCTCCCGCCGGGGCGCCATCCGTCGGAGCCGCTCCTTCCTGGGCGGCGGCCGGCTCGGAGGCGGGGGCTGCGGCGGCGTTCTCAAGCCAGAGCACGGCCTTGTCCGCCACAGTCTTGACGATCTTGGTCAGGGCGTTGGACGTGATGGTCGACGCGGTGATCGCCGCCACATCCCCTTTCACCACGAAGCCATCGGTGACGAACTTGCCGGCGAACTGTCCTGGGAAGGTGATTTTCTCGGCCTTGTTCACGTAGTACCCGGGATTCTTGGCGTTGGCGCCAAGGCCCGGCGTATCGTTGAGCTCGAGGATCCTCACTCCCGCCACGCTGCGGTTCAAGGCTACTCCGACGAGGAGGACGGCCTTGCCGCCGTAGCTCGGGCCCGAGGCCTTCACGGCCACGCCGATCGGGGCTCCCGCGCCCTTCACCAACACCGCGTTCGTGAAGACGATGTCCGGATTGTCGCTCGCGAGGGTCGCGGTCACGTCCTCGAACTCCTCCGCCTCGGGGAAGACGTCCTTCAGGGAGGCTGTGAGGGCTATCTGCTCCTGGGCCTCTATCCTGGGCTTTGTTATCGAATACACCACGGCGAGGCTGGCGCACGCCGCCGCGGCGAAGATGGCGAGTACAACGCCAAGTCGCGCTATGCCTTTCATTTGCCGGCCTCCTTGGAAGGTTTCGCCGGCTTGGCCGGGGGCACGAAGCCGTATTTCCTGACCCTCATCTTGTTGAGGAAGGGGGTGGCTATGTTCATGATGAGGATGGCGTAGGTGACGCCTTCGGGGAAACCGCCGAACTTCCTGATCACCGCGGTGAGTAGCCCTATGCCGAAGCCGAAGACCACCATTCCCTTGGGGGTGAGGGGGCGGGTCGAATAGTCGGTAGCCATGAAGAAGGCGCCGAAGACGATGCCGCCGGAGAGGAGGGAGAACAGGGGATCCATTCCCAAGGCCCAGGAGAAGAGGAAGGTGGAGACCAGGACGCTTGCCGGGACTATCCACTGGACCACCCCTATGGCGATCAGGAAGAGCCCGCCCACGAGGACAAGGAGGATGGAGCTCTCGCCGATGCATCCCGAGCGGTAGCCCAGGAAGAGTTGGCGGTAGAACTCGCCGGAGGAATCGGCCCCGAAGTACGCAGCGATGTCGCCCAAGGCCTTCCCTTGCTTGAGGAGTCCCAGGGGCGTGGCGGCGGAGGCCGCGTCCGCCGCGGCGGAGACGAGGCCCTGAGGCATGTTCCAGGTGGTTATCGCGGCCGGGAAACTCATGAGGAGGAAGGCCCGGCCGATCAGGGCTGGGTTGAAGGGGTTGGCTCCAAGCCCTCCGAAGAATTCCTTGCCTACCACGATGGCGAAGATCGAACCCAAGGCAGCCATGTAAAGGGGCGTGCCGGGGGGCAGGATCAATGCCAGGAGGAGGCCGGTCACAATGGCGGAGAAGTCCCCCACCGTGACGGTAGCCTTTATGGCCCTTCGGAAGAGGTATTCCGCGGCCACCGCCGAGCCTACGGACACGAGGATCAGCGCGAGGGCGGAAAGGCCGTAGAGGTAGACGCCGTAGCCGGCGGCGGGAACCAGGGCTATCACCACCGTGAGCATTATCTTGGACGTGCTCACGGGCGTGAAAGAATGGGGGCTCGATGAGAGCAACATGCCTTTAGCGGGCATTCTGGGCCTCCTTTTGCTTCATGGCGCGAAGTATCTGCTTGCCGACCCGGAATCTTTGGACCAGCTGGCGGTGGGCGGGACAAACAAAGGAGCAGGTTCCGCACTCTATGCAATCCAGGAGGCCGGTCTTTTCCGCGTCCTTGTAATCCCCCGCCTCCACGGCGGCGGCGAGGAGGGCGGGAGAGAGGCGGCAGGAACAGGCGCGCATGCAGCGCCCGCAGCGGATGCAGGTATCCTCGTCGTAATGCTGCGCCTCCTCCTCGTTCATGAGAAGGACGCCTGAGGTGTTTTTCTGCACGGGAATCTGGTAGCTGGGCACGGCGACGCCCATCATGGGACCGCCGTAGACCACCCGCCTCAAGGCTTCGTCATCCGCCTGGGCGTGGCCCTTGGCGAGGATGTCGGAAACCAGGGTTCCAATTGGGGCTATAAGGTTGGCCGGTTTCTTGCACGCTCCGCCGGTCACGGTGAGTCCCCGCTCGATCAGGGGCTTCCCCTCCCTGAAGGCGTCCACCATGGCGCAAAGGGTTCCGATGTTCTGGACCACGCAGCCCACGTCCATGGGAAGGCCGCCGGAAGGAACTTCCTTGCCCGTGATGGCTGTGATGAGCATCTTTTCGCCGCCCTGGGGGTACTTGGTCTTGAGGAGCTCCACCCGGATCTTCATGCCCGCCTTCGTCCTGGGGCTGGAGGCTATCGCCTTCTCCAACAAAGGCACCGCGTGGGACTTGTTCTCCTCCACGGCGATGACACCCTCGGGGGCGTTCACTATCTTCATGGTGATCGCGACACCCTCCACCACATCCTCAGGCCTCTCGACCATGGTCCTCTCGTCTATGGTGAGGAAGGGTTCGCACTCCGCTCCGTTGGCGATGACCACGGAAATTGGCTTGGAAGGGGCCAGCTTGACATGGGTGGGGAAACCTGCGCCGCCCATGCCCACTATCCCCGCCGCCCTCACCCTGGCCAAGGCTTCTTCCTTGGAGCAGGCGAAGGGATCCAGGGGAGGAAGGAATTCCATCAGGTCCTCGGGCTTGGGAGCCTCCTGTCCTTCCGCCGGAGGCGGCAAGGCCTCTATGACGATGCAAGGTCCGTCGGAATTGTTGGACTGGGTCCTGGGCTCGATTTTCTTGACCACTCCGGCGATGGAGGCATGGACGGGAACCGTCATCCTTCCGTCGGCGTCGGCTATCTTCTGCCCGCGCTTGACCTGGTCCCCCACCTTCACCAGGGCCTGGAGGGGTGCCCCGAAATGCTGGTTGACCGGAATGACGACCTGGGTGACGTCGAGCAGGCGTTCCGTCGCTAGGGAGCTTGAACGCTCTTTTCTCTCGGGCGGATGCGCTCCGCCTTTAAAGGTCTTTACTGCCATGGCGGAAAAAATCTCCTTTGCAGGTAAAACCGCTTTCGTACGTGCCCTTGAACGGCCTTGGAACTTGAGGGGCACGATGAATAGGTGGGATAACGGCGAATTTTAACCCGGATTTTCTACAACGGTCAAGCTCCAGAACATCGAAAGATATCGATAAATCCTTATCGTAAAAGCGATAATACAAAAAAACAGCCGCCCCGGGCGCGGAGCCCTGGAGCGGCTATGTCATTGTAAAGCATGGACCTACGAGGGAGTCTTACTTCCTTCCCCGGAACATCACCCGGACCTGCTTGTATAGTCCCTCGCCCTCGCTCTTCGTCTCGATATCCACTATGTCGTTGAGGGTGGTGTGGACTATCCTCCGCTCGAAGGGGTTCATGGGCTCCAGGAGGATGGACCTTCCTGTCCTCCTGACCTGTTCGGCTGACTCGTAGGCTATCCTGACCAGGGATTCTTCCCTGCGGATCCGGTAGTTTTCCGAATCCAGGATCACCTTCACATCCTCCCTGCCCAAGGTTCCCGCGTAGACGTTGGCCAAGAGCTGAAGGGCGTCGATGTTCTTCCCCTTCTTGCCGATGATCATGGAGGTGTTGTCCGTCTCGATCTTGAGCCCGATCTTCTTGTCCTCCCGGAACAGCACGGAGACCTTGGCGGGATAACCCATCTTTTCCACCACCTCGGCGGTCCAGAGGGTCATCTTCGTCTCGAAGTCGTCCATGGGCAGCTTTTCCGCCTCCGAGAGGGCCGGCCTGGACGGGGCTTCCCCTGCGTCGTCCCCCGCGCCCATCGCGAAGGCCTTCTGGGCCTTGGCCAAGGCCGCGGCATCCAGTTCCTCCAGGGCTCCCTTGGCGGGGCCCCCCGCGGCGGGAGCGCCTGCGGTGTGGACCCGTATCTTAACCTTTCCCTTCTTGAACAATCCCCCCGATTGGGTTTCAAGGATCTCCACGTCGAATTGGTCGGTTTCGAGTCCCAGCTGGGCGGCGGCGAGCTCTATGGCTTCCCTTTCCGTCTTTCCCTCGAATTCATATATCATCGCATACTCCTAAAGAGAGGTATTCTTCAGCGCTTTCCGCCGTTCTTGTCCTTCTGGGAGGACGTGGCTTCCGCGGCCTTCTTCTCCAGCCAACCCTTCACCTTGTCGCTGAAGCCTTCCTGGCCCTGGGAGCCCGAAGCCTTGGTACCCGAAGACTTCACCGTGGTCCTGCCGGCGCTTTTCATTCCCGCGCCGCCTGCTGTACCCGAGGCCTGGCCTGCGAAGCTGGGCTGGGGGCCGCCTGAGGCTACCTTGAGCTTGTGCTTCTTGAGCATGTCGTTGATGACGATCTGCTGGACGATGGTCAGCACGTTGGACACGATCCAGTAAAGGAGGAGTCCGGAGGGTACGTCGTAAAGGACGAAGAAGAACATGATGGGCATTCCGTACATCATGAGCTTCATCTGGCTGGCGTTCTGGCCGCTCTGGGGAGTCTGCGTGAACTTGCCGTACAAGAGCTGGCTGGCCAGGTAGATTATCGGCAAGGCCCTGATGTCGCTCCAACCCAGGAGAGGCAGCTTGAAGGTCCCGAAATTGATCACGCTCTCCGGCAGGGAGAGATCGAAGATCCACCCGGGTATGAAGCTGGCCCCCCGCAGGTCGAAGTGGTTGTTGAAAAGGTTGTACATGGCGATGAAGAGGGGGAACTGGATCAGCATGGGCAGGCAGCCCGACATGGGATTGTAGTTTTCCCTCTTGTAGAACTCCGCCATCTCTTGGTTCAGCTTCTGGGGATTGCCCTTGTACTTGGCCTGGAGCTCCTGGAGCTTGGGCTGCAGTTCCTGCATCCTGGCGGTGGAGATGGAACCCTTCTTCGTGAGGGGGAAGAAAATGACCTTGATCAGGATCGTGACCAGGATGATGGCCACGCCGTAGTTCGGAATCACTTTATAGAAGATATTGAGGAAGAACTTCAGGATGGTCTCGAGCCAACCCAGGATGTTTGAACTTTCCGTGGAGTCCTCCAGCCTCATGCCCGCCAAGCCGAAGGAGTTCTTGTCCGCGTACTCGTACTTCGCCAGCTGGGAGGAAGTCTTGGGGCCGAAGTAGAAGTAGTACTTGTCCGTCTGGCTGGAAGCGGAGATGGCCGGCCGGGAAAGGTAGAGGGTATTCGTCTGGTTGATTGAAGGATCTTGGTTCTGCAGGAAGCTGAAACCCTGGGAGGCCGTCTCGGGGATGGCGATCAGAGTAAAGTACTTGCCCGCCACGGCTCCCCAGGTCGCCGGATCCTTCACCGCCTGCAGGGAACCCGCCTTGGGCATCTCCGTCTTCTTCTTGCCGTTGACTTGGAGGATGTATTTCCTGTAGTCGGCGTTCTTGGGCATGTGGTCGAACCGGGGACCGATCTGGGGTCCGATGGAGAGGGTGTAGGCGGTGCCGTTGGAGTTGAGGGGCAGTTGCTTCCCGTTTTCCGTCTCCAAGGTTACCGCCATGCCGAACATGTACTCCCCGGGCCGGAAGGTGAACACCTTCTTGTAGGTGAAGGGGACCATCTCCGCGGAATCGGCGGTCTTGGCGTAGAAGGTCCTGGAGAATTGGATCGTCTTCCGGTCGTTGTCCAGCCAGGAGACGTTCATGAGCTCCTTGACCGGCGCCGATTCCGCGGGTCCGAAGGAAAGGGACAGGCCGCTGGACCCCTTAGACCCGGGCACGATCATGTCGACATAGCCGGTCTTGTCCTTGTGCTCCTTGAGCCTGAGGGAGACCAGTTCCCCTCCGGCGTTGGTGAATTCCGCCTCAAGGAGATCCGTCGATATGGAATAGCGCGCCTCGGCCGCCGGAGCCTGGACAGGCTGGACAGACTGGACGGGCTCGGGCTTCTCCACTGGCTTCGGGTTCGCGGAGACCGCGGGCGCGGCGGCGGAAGGATCTCCCGCCACGACCGTTCCGGCGGGTATGGGCGCCGAAACCGCCACCGACTGCCCCTGGGGGGCGGCCGGAGCCTGGGCCTGGGGAATGGGCGGAAACAGCATGTTCTGGATCATGAAGCCTACGCCGACGATGACCGTGGACAACACTACCGCAAGGATAGTGCGCTTGCTCTCTTCTTTCGTTTGGGAACCGTTATCGAATATGCTCATGGTACTGGATCAAAGCCTCCCGGATTTCTAGGGTGACAGCGTAAAATCCTCTTGAGGGCGAGAAATCCGCCCTTCAAGGGACCGTACTTCACGATCGCTTCGTAGGAATAGGCCGAACAGGTGGGGTGGAACCTGCAGGACGGGGGAAAAAGCGGCGAGATAAGGATCTGATATGCGCGGATCAGAAGGAGGAAGGGAAAGGATAGAAGCTTCCGTACCACGTTCATCGCAATAGTCCCGCCTTGCGGAGGAGGAAAAGCAGGGATCCGGAACAATCCGAGAATTCGGAAATCTCGGGATAGAGCACCACGGCCACATCGTAGCCTAGGTTGAACCGATGCTTATTCAAACGCCAGGCTTCCCTGGCGATCCGCTTCGCTCTGTTGCGCTGCACCGCGCCGGCAAAGGACCGAACAGTGACAAAAACAACCCGGTTCCCCTTGCCCAGGGGGTTTTTCGCTACGCGAAGCACCATCCCCTTGCAGGAAAACCGGGCGCCGGTGCGGAAAATCCGGTCTATTTCCGATTTAGCCCGAACCTTGTCGGACTTCGGAAAATCCAGTCTCTGCGTTCCCATTTCCCCGTCCGGGGATCTTCCCTCAATACTTCTTGTTCTCGTCGGCGACGGTAAGCTTGAGTCTGCCCCTGGCTCTTCTTCTCTTGAGGACGAGTCGTCCGCCCTTGGTACTCATGCGGGCGCGGAAGCCGAACTTCCTGTTCCTCTTGGTTCTGCTGGGCTGGTAGGTGCGCTTCATGGCAATCTGCTCCTTGTCCTATGGGCGACGGCGACGGCCTTCGGAGGATCAATGCTCCTCCGGCGGATTGCGCCGGTCGATTTCCGGTATAGCCCACAACGGCAAGGGCGTGGGCAGGTAGGCGAGTATAGAATAATGGACAGCTTTGGTCAATCGGAGCCCGGATAGTTCTTTATCCTGGCGAAGCTCGCCTTGAGCTCCTCAGGCAGTCCGGTAAGGTCCTTTCTCTCCGCGGCATCCATCCTTCCGGGCGGAACCTCCTCCTCCGGCTTTTCCAGCTCCCGCGATCCTTCCGCTGGGACCTGCTCCTGCATCTCCCCCAGGCGGAAAGCCATGCCCCGGATGCCCAGGCTTGGAAAGCGTCGCCTAATCTCCGCGACAATCCTATCCTGCTGCATGGAAAGAAGTTGTATCCAACCTTGATGTTCCGCCTCCACCAGGAGGATGCCATGCCTTATGTCCCTTGGCCGGGAGTGCTCCCCAAGGCGCGGGCCGGCTATGGTCTTCCAGGCCATGGAAAAACCCTGGTATTCCCCTGCCGCCGCGGCCACTTCCCTATCGAAGAAGCCCGCCAGGATTTCAGAGGCGCTCTTGATTCTCGAATCCGCCATGGCTCACCTTGTAGACAATCGTATCCCCGGAAGCGTACTCAGTCCACGGCTCCTCGGGCAGAAAGGTGAAGATAGCCTGGGCGCCCTCCCCCTTTCCAGGAAGCAGCTCCAGGAACCGACGGCGCCGCCCCACGTCAAGCTCGAGCAGGACATCGTCCAAAAGGAGGACGGGCCATCGGGGCGCCTGCCCCAGGTCCTTCGCTGTCTCGGCGTAGATCCTGGCCTGGACTATCCTCAGCACCAGGGAAACCAGGCGGAGCTGGCCCGTTGAAGCCGTCTCGGTGAAGGAACCCTTCCCCGCCGCAAAATTCCACCTGTCCCTGTGGGGCCCGGAACGGGAAGTCCCGAAGGCCAGCTCCGCCTCCCTCTTCTCCTCCAGGAGACCAAGGATGTCCTGAAATCCCGCGTCCCGGGGCCAGCTTGGGGAGTAGGTCAGCTCGATCTCGGAGCCCAGGCGCGCCACGTGCTCGAACAAGGCGGGAAAATGGCGCTGGAAGTAATCCCGTATCCTGGCCCGGCTGGCCATGAGCTCAAGGCCGTATCGGGCGAATTGGGGATCCAGGGCTTCCACAACTTCCCAGGCTCCATCCTTCAAGGCCGCGTTCCTCTGCTTCAGGGCTTTTTTATAGGACCTTAGGCTCTCTATGTAGGGGAGGAAGAACAGGCCCCCGCACTGGTCGAAGAAAAATCTCCGCCTCTCCGGGTCCCCCGCGGCGAAGGAGAAGTCCTCGTGGCAAAACACCACCGCGGGATTGTGGCGCACCAGGTCCTTTCGGTCCTTCAGGGGCTTTCCGTTAAGCCTGATGTCCTTGGATCCTCCCTCGAAGCGAAGGGATATCTCCTCGTCGGGAAGGCCGCCGCCTGTGGAATCCCCCCATCTCGCCTTGAGGGCGAAGCCCTTCCCTCCCCCCCTGGGCACCAGGGAGTCCGGCGCGCCGCGGAAGGAGGAGCCGTAGCAAAGGTAGTACAGGGCTTCCAGAAAATTCGTCTTTCCCTGGCCGTTATCGCCCACCAGGAAAATCTTCTCTCCATCCAGGTCGACTTCCGCGTCCGCGAGGTTCCTGAAGGATGCGAAACTCGCGCTCTTGAAGGACATTACTCGATTTGCATGGGCATGACGATGTGGAAGGCGTCGCCCTTGGGATAGGGCTTCAAGGTTATCGCCCTGGATGGATCGCTGAACTCCACCAGGAGGGTTTCATCCTCCAGGACCTTCAAGGGCTCCTCGACGTAGCGGTAGTTGAGGGCTATGACCGCGTCCTCCCCCTGGAACTCGAAGTCCAATTCCTCCCTGGCGGCCCCGATGTCCGTTTCCTCGGAGGAGAGGACCAGCTTGGAATCCGAAAGGTTGAAGTAGGTCCTGTTGGATTTCTGCTCCACGAAGATCGACACGCGCTTGAGGGCTTCCTGGAGCTCGGACTTCTTCACCTTGAAGGACTTGTTCTGGTTCTGGGGTATCACTTTCTGGTAGTTTGGGAACTGCCCTTCGATGAGGACGCTGGTCAAGGTCTTGGAGAAGAACTTGAAGAATATGAACTTTTCCGTCAGGGCCACGGACAGGGAACCTTCCTCGGGAAGGTGCTTGACCAACATGGAAAGGACCTTGGTGGGGATGATCACAGGCTTGAAATCCGGAACTCCCCCGGAAAAACCCTTCTTTACGAAGGCCAGGCGCCGCCCGTCCGTCGATACCAGGACCAGGGAGCCCTCCTGGTTCTTTTCCATGAAGACGCCGTTCATGAAGAACCGGGTTTCGTCCGTGGATACAGAAAAAATGGTCTGGAGAATCATCTTCTTGAATTCTCCGGCGGGAACCTGGAAATACGCGTCCTTGTCCGCCGCGGGAATCTCGGGGAACTTCTCTCCCGACAAGGTCTTGAGCTGGAACCTCACCTTCTTGGCCTTGGGCCTCAAGACCACCCTGCCCTCGTCCTGCTCGAACAGTATCTCTCCTTCGGGCATGGAAGTGAGGATCCCCATGAGCTTGTCGCAAAACACGGTCAGGGATCCCGGTTCCAAGCCTTCCACAGGTATCGAAGTCTCGAACCCCACCTTGACGTCCGTGGCGCGGATGACCAGCTTGGACTCCGAAGCCTCCAGGTAGACGTTGGACATGATGGAAAGGGCGTTCTTCGTGTTGATGATCTCTTGTGCTAAGGAGATTTCCCTCAAGAGACTCATCTTGTCGCAGGTAAACTTCATCGGATCCCCCTGATTGCGTTGCTCTGGCGGCGTCCATTCTATCAAATCGAAGCGCCTAATGAAACAGCGGTTGCCAGAAAAAATCGCTCCTATGGATTCTAATGTATATATACATAAAGAGTAGTATTAGTAATAGAGGGTGCCTTCTTTGTGGAAAACCGATGCATCGCGATATGCCAAAAACAAATAAGCCCTGTGGAAAATCGGTAGAAAACCTGTGGCGCCTTTCCACAGTATCCCCAGGCCGAAGACTTATCAACATTCCGGAAGGACTTGTGCACCGCTTGTTCAGGAGCTTTCCTTTTCCTTTGCGTTCCGTATGAGCCTCTGTATGGAGGCGTCGAAGATGGGATCGAACTTGCAGAGCTGCTCGATTTTTTGGCAGGAATGCATCACCGTCGTGTGGTCCCTCCCCCCGAACTCTATGCCGATCTCGGTGGTGGAATATTCCGTCACCTCGCGGATCACGAACATGGAAACCTGGCGGGCCAAGGCGATGTTCTTGCTTCTTTTCTTGCCCTTCAGGTCCGAAAGGGAGAGCTTGTAGTGGTCGGCGACCATGCGGATTATGGAGTCCACGGTGATGGCTGAGTGGCGCTTGGTGTTGAAAATCTCCTTGAGGAGATTCTTCGCGATATCGAGGCTGAGCTCCTTGTGCACCAGGTCCGAGTATGCGGTCAGCCTCGTGAGGCAACCCTCCAGGTCCCGCACGTTGGAGGACACGTTCGTGGCCACCAAGTTGAGGATCTCGTCTGAAACCTGGACCTTCTTGTCAGACTGGAGCATCTTCTGCTTGAGGATGGCCACCCGCGTCTCGTACATGGGCGGCTGGACATCCACCACCAGGCCCTTGTCGAAGCGGCTCTTCAGCCGGTCCGAGAAGTCCTTGAGCTCCTTGACGTGCCGGTCCAGGGTGAAGACCATCTGCCGCTCCGAATCGTAGAGGGCGTTGAAGGTATGGAAGAGCTCCTCCTGCACCGAAGGCTTGTTCTGGAAAAAGTGGATGTCGTCTATCAAAAGGACGTCGGCGCTGCGGTACTTGTTCTTGAACTCGTGGGTGGACCGGTCCCGTATGATCTGGATGAATTCGTTGGTGAATTCCTCGGCGGTGATGCAGATGATCTTTTTCTCCGGCATCGCCGCGTGGATCGAATTGCCTATGGCGTGCATCAGGTGGGTCTTGCCCAGGCCGACCCCCCCGTAGATCAGCAAGGGGTTGTATACCCTGGCCGGGCTTTCGGCCACTGCCTCGGAGGCGTTGAAGGTGAAGCGGTTGTTGTCCCCCACCACGAAATTGTCAAAGCGGTAGGCGGGGCGCAGGTGGGGGTGGGGCTTCCTTTCCTCCGTCCTTATGGCCTGGATTCTGAAGGCAGGCTTTTCCGCCGCCTCCTCGGTCCTTTCCCGGATCTGGGCCTGCGGCTCAGCGCTGGGCAAACGGTCAGCTTCCCTTTTCGGCTCTTCCCGGCCTGGTGTTTCGCGACGGGGCTCCCCGCGTTCCGCGGCATTGGAGACCGAGACCGCCAGGTCCAGGTCCAGTGCGGTGAGGTCCCTGATCATAGTCTTCATGAGGCCATGGTATTTTCTATTGAACTGGTCGCGGAGGAATGCGTTGGGCGCGGACACCTTAAGGACGTTGTCCTCGAGGGAGAGGTAGCCCAAACGGAACCACATGAGGAACTCTTGTTCTGGTATGTCCTTGCGGGCCCGCTCCAGGGCCTCGTCCCAAATCACGGAACCGTCGAAATCTGCCATCTGAACCTTGAAATCCTTGGACCGGGGATGATGTTTCCACAAGTTTTCCACAGAGTCCGCCTATAGATGTATATCCCCCACGGCGATCCACGCAAGAGGCGAGCTGGCGATTTTCAAGAGAAATCCGAGAACTCTGTATAGTAAACAGATCGATATAATCATTTAACTATATATTTTAAAATGCTTTGGATAAAATCAGCCACTGCAATCCCAAAATGAGGACCAAGGGGAACGCCTTATGGAATATGAGAATAGCGATGAATGCCACATCTTTTCCCCAAAGTTTCCACAAGTTTTCCACAACCTGTTCCTTGGAGGTAGAAACGCTTCCTCTCCGGCGGTCGCTTTACTATTTCCTGCCAAACTTATATAATCGGGCGGATACGGACAGGCATTGGTCCCTCCGCGCGCCGTCAATCTTTTCCATCCAGGATAGGTATGGATTCAACGTATTCAGCGAATAGCATTCAGGTTCTCAAGGGGCTCGAGGCCGTGCGGAAGCGCCCGGGCATGTACATAGGCTCCACGGGCATCGACGGCCTCCACCACCTGGTCTACGAAGTGGTGGACAACGCCATCGACGAAGCCCTCATGGGCTACTGCACGGACATCCTCGTGGTGTTGGAACGCAACGATGTCGTCCGGGTGGAGGACAACGGCCGGGGCATTCCCGTGGGGATCCATCCCACGGAGGGCATCTCCGCCCTTGAGCTTGTCATGACCAAGCTCCACGCGGGCGGAAAATTCGACAAGAAGAACTACAAGGTCTCCGGAGGCCTCCACGGCGTGGGGGTGTCGGTGGTCAACGCCCTCTCCACCTGGATGGAGGTCCATGTCCACCTGGACGGGGAGCTCCATTTCCAGCGCTACGAAAGGGGAATTCCCGCCGCCCCCGTGGCGAGGATCGGAACCTCGGACAAACGGGGCACCACGGTGCGCTTCCAGGCCGACTCCACCATCTTCGAGGAGCTGGGCTACAGCTTCGACGTCCTGTCCACCCGCTTGAGGGAACTCGCCTTCCTCAACAAGGGCGTCAAGATCATCCTCATGGATGAACGGCTTTCCACGCCCAAGACGGTGGAGTTCAAGTTCGAAGGCGGGCTCAAGCAGTTCGTCGAATACTTGAACAAGAACAAATCCGTGCTCCACAAGGAAGTGGTGTACTTCCACGGCTCGCGGGACGACGTTGAGATAGAAGTTGGGCTCCAGTACAACGACAGCTTCAACGAGGCGGTCTTCTCCTATGTCAACGGAATCAACACCAGGGAGGGGGGAACCCACCTCGTGGGCTTCCGCTCCGCCCTCTCCCGCACCATCAACGAATTCTTCAAGAAATCGAAATATACGAAGAAGCTGGACGAGTCCCTCTCCACCGACGATGTCACCGAGGGCCTCACCGCAGTCCTGTCCGTAAAGGTTCTGGAACCCCAGTTCGAAGGCCAGACCAAGGGCAAGCTGGGCAATTCCGAAGTGCGCGGCATCGTGGACGGCTACTGCGCCGACCAGCTGGACCTGTTCTTCCAGAAATACCCCGAGACGATAAACGCCATCCTCGAGAAATGCGTCCTCGCGGCCAAGGCCAGGATCGCGGCCCGGCAGGCCCGGGAGCTGACCCGGCGCAAAAACCTCCTGGATTCAGCCAGTCTGCCAGGCAAGCTCGCGGACTGCCAGGAAAAGGATCCGACCAAGTGCGAGATCTTCATCGTCGAGGGAGATTCCGCCGGCGGATCGGCCAAGATGGGCAGGAACCGGGTCCACCAGGCCATCCTTCCCCTCTGGGGCAAGATGCTCAACGTGGAGAAGACCAGGATCGACAAGGTCATAGGAAACGACAAGCTCCAGCCCATCATCGCCAGCCTCGGCGCCGGCATAGGGCCCGAGTTCGACGTCGCGAAGCTGAGGTACCACAAGGTCATCATCATGGCCGACGCGGACGTGGACGGCTCCCACATCAGGACCCTCCTCCTCACCTTCTTCTACCGCTACATGACGCCTCTGCTTGAGCACGGCCATGTCTACCTGGCCATGCCCCCGCTATACAAGATCTCCTGGGACAAGGAAGTGCGCTACGCCTACGACGACGCCGAAAAGGAAAAGGTCTTCGCCTCCAGCTCCAAGGATCCGGGCAAGATAGCGGTCCAACGCTACAAAGGCTTGGGCGAGATGAACCCCGAGCAGCTCTGGGAAACCACCATGGATCCGGAGCGCAGGAGCATCATCCGCATAACCATGGAAGACGCGGTGCTGGCTGAGGAGATCTTCACCACCCTCATGGGCGAGCAGGTCGAGCCTCGGCGCCAGTTCATCGAGGAGAACGCCTTGGCGGTCTCCAACCTCGACGTGTAGGAATCCACAGCAATGGCAGATATCGGAAAAGTCATCCATGTCCCCATAGAGGACGAAGTCAAGACCGACTACCTCACCTACGCCATGTCGGTCATCGTCGCCCGGGCCCTGCCGGATGTCCGCGACGGACTCAAGCCCGTCCATAGGCGCCTCTTGTTCGCCATGGACGAGCTGGGCCTCAGGTACAACGCGGCGACCAAGAAAAGCGCCAGGATCACCGGCGACGCCATGGGAAAATACCATCCCCACGGGGACCTTTCGCTGTACGACGCCTTGGTCCGCATGGCCCAGGACTTTTCCCTGCGCTATCCCCTGGTGTACGGCCAGGGAAACTTCGGCTCCATAGACGGGGATCCCCCCGCGGCGAGCCGCTACACCGAAGCCAAGCTCTCCCGCCTGGGCGAGGAAATGCTCGCCGACCTGGACAAGGACACGGTGGACTTCGGACCCAACTACGACGAATCCCTGAAGGAACCCCTGGTCCTTCCCTCCGCCTTTCCCAACCTCCTGGTCAACGGCTCCTCAGGCATCGCCGTGGGCATGGCCACGAACATGGCCCCCCACAACCTGGGGGAGGTGGGGGAGGCCATAGCCGCCTACATCGACAATCCGGAGATCGAGCTCGAAGGCCTCATGCGCTACATCAAGGGGCCGGACTTCCCCACCGGAGGCATCATCTTCGGCCGGGAGGGAATAAAGGACGCCTACAGGACCGGAAGGGGAAGGGTGATAGTCCGGGGGAAATTCATCCTGGAAACCCTGAAGAGCGGCAAGGAGCAGATAGTCTTCACCGAGATTCCCTACGCCCTCAACAAGACCACCCTCATCACAAGGATCGCAGACCTTGTGCGGGACAAGGTCCTGGACGGTGTCTCGGACTTAAGGGACGAAAGCGACAGGGACGGGCTCCGCATTGTCATAGAGCTCAAGAAGGGAGCCATACCCAAGTTGGTCCTGAACCGGCTCTTCACCCATACGCCCCTTCAGTCCACCTTCGGCGTCATCAATCTCGCCTTGGTGGCCGGTAAGCCTAAATGCTTATCTTTAAAAGAATTAATACACCTTTTCGTCACCCATAGGGTCGAGGTGGTGACCCGTAGGTCGGCCTTCGAGCTGAAGAAAGCCGAGGACAGGGCCCATATCCGGCGCGGATTGGTCATAGCCCTGGAGAACATCGACGAGGTTGTGGCGATAATCAAGGCCTCCAAGAACATCGAGGAAGCCAGGCTCAACCTGGAGCGGAGGTTCCAGCTTTCCGATGTACAGGCCCA
>JBFLXC010000020.1:0-6768 GCA_040757435.1 Spirochaetota bacterium
AGGCGGACCGCTTACCAAGCTCATCGACACGATCTGCGCCGATTTCACCAAGGAAAATCCGAACATCGTGGTAAAGCCCGTCTATACCGGAAACTACGACGATACGGTGGTGAAGATCCAGACCGCCCGCCAGGGCAAGAACCCCCCCGATGTCTTCATCAACCTGGCGACCCAGCGCTTCTCCATGGCTTCCTCCGGAACCGCCATCCCCCTGGATGACTTGATCGCAGCCGACGGCGCGGCGGGCAAGGCCTACATCGAAGACTTCCTGCCCGGATTCATGGAGGATTCCTTCGTGGACGGCAAGATCTACTCCATACCCTTCCAGAGAAGCACCATGGTCCTCTTCTACAACAAGGAAGCCTTCGCCGAAGTTGGTCTCAACCCCGAGGCTCCCCCCACCACATGGGACCAGCTGGTGGAGTACTCCAAGAAACTGGTCAAGAAGGACGCCGCGGGCAACGTTGAGCGCTACGGCGTTGGCATAGCCCTGAACTCCGGCTCCGCCCAGTGGGCCTTCACCGGCTTCGCGCTCCAGAACTCGGAAGACGGCCGGAACCTCATGAGCCCGGACGGAAAGAAAGTGTACTTCGACACCCAGGGCAACATCGAAGCCCTCCAGTTCTGGGTCGACCTCCAGAACAAGCACAAGGTCATGCAGCCCGGCATCGTCCAGTGGACCGACCTCCCCGGCCAGTTCATCAACGGCAAGGTGGCCATGATCTACCACACCACGGGCAACCTGACCAACATCAACAACAACGCCAAGTTCAAGTTCGGCACCGCCTTCCTCCCCGGCAACAAGCGGCGCGGCGCCCCCACGGGCGGCGGCAACTTCTACATCTCAGCCGACATCCCCAAGGACCGCCAGCAGGCCGCCTGGGCTTTCATCAAATTCGCCACCGACGCCGAGCGCCTGGCCCAGTGGAACATCGACACAGGCTATGTGGCGCCCAGGAAATCCTCCTTCTCCACGGCGATCATGAAAGACTACTGGGCAAGGGTTCCCCAGGCCCGCGTAGCCTTCGACCAGATTCCCTTCGCCAAGCCGGAGCTCACCACCTACGACGCCTCAAGGATGTGGAGGATCCTCAACGACAACATCCAGTCCGCCATCGTAGGCGACGCCACTCCCGCCCAGGCTATGAAAAACGCCCAGAAGCAGGCGGAAGAAGTCCTTAAGCGCTACCAGTAAGGTCCGCGCGATGAAAATCCGGCGCCTGGCCCACGCGGCATGGCGCCGGCCTTTTTTTAGGCGTACAATTTTCCTACCCATCCTATGAACGAAGAGAGGGCGCTATGAAGGGCATTTCCAAATCCCTGAAGGCCGACATCAGGGCTTGGGCCTACCTGGCCCCGGCTTTGGCCTTCATCCTGGCCTTTACAGTCTATCCCATCGTGAGGAGCTTCTGGCTCGGCCTCCACGAGCTCGACTTCAGCATGCCCAAACCGTATTTCGTAGGACTTAAGAACTATGTTTCCCTCGCCTCTGACCCCCTCTTCTGGAAAGTGATGCGGAATTCACTCGCCTTTTCCCTCTTGACCGTGATACCGTCCATGGCCCTGGGGCTGTCCCTGGCCATGTTGGTGAACAAGAAGATCAGGGGCGTGGGCTTCCTGCGCACCGCCTTCTTCTATCCCGCCGTCATGCCCATGATCGCCATAGCCAGCACCTGGATGTTCATCTACATGGCCCAGTACGGCATGCTGGACAACTTCCTCGTGAGCCTGGGGCTCAAGCCCCTGGACCTGCTCTCGAACAAGAGGACAGTCCTGCCGGCCCTAGCCTTCATGTACCTCTGGAAGGAAGCGGGCTACATCATGATTTTCTTCCTCTCCGGGTTGCAGAACATGTCCAGCGACGTGTTCGAGGCGGCTATCATCGACGGATCCAGCCCCTGGACGACCTTCAGGAAAATCACCCTGCCCCTCCTTATGCCCACCATACTTTTCGTGTCCACCATCGCCCTTACGAACAGCCTCAAGCTCGTGGACCACGTGGTCATCATGACCGAGGGAGCGCCCAACAACGCCAGCACCCTGCTCCTCTACTTCATCTACCGCCAAGGCTTCATCTACTTCGACCAGGGCAAGGCCTCGTCCCTCACTGTCATCATGCTCCTCATCATGCTCACCATCTCCATGATCCAGTTCGTGAAGACGGACAAGAAGATCCACTACAATTGAGGGGGCAGGCCATGGAAAGGATATCGAACAAAAAAGGAATAGGCGCCCGGCTCCTCGCCGCCCTCGGCTTCGCCCTCGCGGCCCTCTGGCTCATTCCCCTGGTATGGCTGGTGGGAACCGCCTTCTCCAAGGCAAGCTTCGTCATGTCCCTCTTCCCGCGGACGGGATTCACCCTGGACAATATCCGCTACGTGTGGGAAAACGTGCCCTTCGGCCAGTACTACCTGAACACCATATTCATCGTCCTCGTCACCTTCTCCGTCCAATGCCTCACCGGGACCCTCGCGGCCTACGCCCTGGCCACCATGAAATTCCGGGGCGAGAAGCTGGTCTTCGCCATCATCTTCATCCAGATCATCATACCCAACGACGTGCTGATTGTGCCAAACTACAGGACCCTGGGAGACCTGGGCCTCACGGACACCAAGCTGGGCATCATGCTGCCGTTCTTCGGAAGCGCCTTCGGGATATTCCTCCTGAGGCAGACCTTCAAGACCATACCCCTGGCGCTGGCCGAGGCGGCCACGATAGACGGCTGCTCCACCTTCCAGATAATCCGCCACATCTACCTTCCCAGCTCGAAGACCGCCTACCTGTCCTTCGGCCTCGTGTCCATCAGCTACCACTGGAACAATTTCCTCTGGCCCCTGATCGTGACGAATTCGCCGGAAAACCGGACCCTCACCGTGGGGCTTGCGCTCTTCGCGAAATCCAAGGAGGCGGTGATGCAATGGGCCAATGTGTGCGCCGCCACCTTCCTCATCATCGCGCCCCTGGTCCTCGCCTTCTTCATCTTCCAGAAGAAGTTCATCAACAGCTTCGTAAGCTCCGGAATAAAATGACCCGCCGAAAGGAATGGATATGAACCTTACGTTTTTAGGCCTGGGATCGGCCTTCAACCCAACCATGGACAACTCCAACGCCTGGTTCTCCCAGGGAAGCACCTTCTTCCTCATCGACTGCGGGGAAACCACCTTCGGAAGGATTTGGAACAATCCGGATTATCTTTCCAGCAAGGAGACCGCAGTCATCGTGACCCACCTCCACGCGGACCATGTGGGCAGCCTGGGATCCCTCATTTCCTACAGCTACTATGTGGCGGGCAAGAAGATCCGGGTCTGCCATCCCCTGGACACCGTGGTGGGCCTTCTGGACCTCCTGGGCATCCAGAGGCGCTGCTACGAGTTCGTCCGCCTGGAGGAGGGAAAGGCCGCCGATCTCGGGGAGGGGCTGAGGGCAACTCCCCTCAAGGTGGAGCATGTGGAGGACATGACCTGCTTCGGCTACATCCTCGATGACGGCGCTGAGCGCATCTATTTCTCCGGCGACGCCAAGAACATCCCGGGGGAGGTCGTCGCGGGCCTGGCCTCCGGCTATATCCGGAGGATATACCAGGACACAAGCGCCAAGGAAAGCGACCATCCCACCCACGCAACGATTTCGTACCTGGAGAAGACCATAGATCCGGCCCTGCGGAGCCGGGTCTTCTGCATCCACCTGGATTACGACTACCGGGCGTTGCTGGAAGAAAAGGGGTTTGGGACGCTTTATATTTAATCCGCCGTCCCAGGCATGGTATAAAGCCCTATGGCCACGATAAAAGACATAGCCAAGCTCTCCGGGGTATCCCAAGGCACGGTGTCCAACGTGCTCAACGGGAAGGGGATCGTTTCCAGCGAGAAGATCCGCCTGGTGGAAGCCGCCGCGGCAGAGCTGGGCTATACGGTCAACGAGAGGGCCAAGCTCCTGCGCCAGGGCAAGAGCAAGATCATCGCCATCATCGTGCCCAACATCCGCTACAAGCAATACGTCGACTTCTACCGCAGCTTCACCTCCTTCGCCCGGACCAAGGGCTATTCCACCCTCCTTTACCTCTCCAACGACGATCCCGAGACGGAGAGGAAACTCCTCGCCCAGGCGAGGTCCGGGATGGCCAGGGCCGTGGCGACCTTCCCCTGCTCCGCTGCCATGTACAAGGACTATAGGGAGGGCGGATTCGAGGATTCCGAAGTCCTCTACGTGGAGCGGGACCAGGACATCCCGGTCAACTACCTGGGCTTCGATTACAGGAAGTGCGGCAGGAGCATGGCCCAGGCCGCCTTGGAGCAGCGCTTCTCCTCCATAGCCCTCGTGACGGACAGCACGGATTTCTCCAACGAGCGGGAGTTCGCCTCGTCCTTCCTGGAAACCATGGCAGCCGCGAAATCAGCCTCAGCCTCCACCCCGGGGCCCAGCATCGACCACTTCACAACCGACACAGCCCGGAAGGCCCTGAACGCCATGCAGCTCTTCGAGCCGGGCCTGCCCCAGGCGGTCTTCGTCTCAAACTTCGGCTTCGCCGAAACCCTGCGGGACGTGCAAAGGGCCTTCTACGGCCAGGGACGGACCGGCATCTACACCCTCTCTCCCCTGTTCACCCTGCCCGAGACCAGCCTGGTGAAATACGAACTCAACTACCGCCTCATGGGCAGGAAGGCGGCGGAGATCCTCATCTCCCACATCAGCCACCATACCCAGAACCACAGGGTGACCTTGGAGAACTCAGGCTTCAGGGACTGGCAGCCCCGCGGCGTCGAGCCCGGCGCCGGTTCCGCCGCCGGCACGGCCCCGCCCCATTCAGGGACATCGGAGCGCGAAGCGCCCTGCATCAACATGCTTACCCTCGAAAGCCCCGAGGCCTCGGCCATCCGCTACCTCGCCAGGCTGTACAGCCAATCCTCGGGGATAAAGGTCAATGTCTCGGTCTGTTCATACGACGAGATGCACGAGATAGTCGCGGGGATGGACGAGACGAGCATCTACGACGTGGTCAGGCTGGACGTGACCTGGCTTTCCTGGTTCGCGGGCAAGATCCTCCTTCCCCTTGACCGGATCGCAGGACCCTTGAACCCGAATTTCGAAACCTATGTGGACGGCCTTTCCCGCCAATACTTCTATGTCAAGGACACCCTCTACGGCCTGCCCATCTCCCCCAGCGCCCAGGTCCTCTTCTACCGCAAGGATCTGTTCGAGAGCACGGTGCTCAAGCGTCTGTTCCAGGAGACCTACAAGAAACCCTTGGCGCCTCCGGCCAGCTTCGAGGAATACAACCGCATAGCCCGGTTTTTCACCAAGGCCTTCAATCCCCAGTCTCCCGTGGACTACGGAACGACCCTCACCTTGGGAAGCACCGGCGTGGCGGGCACGGAGTTCCTCACCCGGTATTTCGCGAAGACCAGGAGGCTCTTCGATGAAGAGAAGAAAATCCTCCTGGATTCGGATTTCGCCCGGACTTCCCTAGAGGAACTCCTCGAAGCCAAGGACTACGCCAAGCCCCGCTATTGCCCCTGGTGGACCGACGCCGCCCAGGAATTCAGCGAAGGCAACGTTGCCATGACCATCCTCTACTCCAACTTCGCCTCGGAGATCATCAACAGGACTTCCAAGGTGGTGAACAAGATAGGCTACGCCCTGGTCCCGGGTGGAAGCCCTATCATCGGCGGAGGCTCCCTAGGCGTCTCCCGCTACTCCAGGCACCCCGAGCTCGCCCTTTCCTTCATTCAATGGCTCGGTAGCGAGCCCATTTCCTCCGCCACCATGTTCCTGGGCTCTGTCTCGTCGTGCCGGAAGTCCTACGAGAACTACGAAATCATCGACAGCTACCCCTGGCTCGACCTGGCGAAGGACTGCTTCGCCCTATCCGCCAACAAGAGGACTCCCTACGATGATTTTTCCCCTTTCGAGGAAAGGCGGTTCCTGGGCATCCTGGGTTTGGAGATTAAGAACGCCTACAACGGCGCTATATCCGCCGCCGAAGCCTTGGCGAAGGCGAAGAAATCCTACGAGCGTCAATTCGGCTGAAAGCCCTTTCCTCTGATCCGGAATTCCTGCCGAATTCCTGTCGATCCTCATTTTCTTGTGGATCCTGTCGAATTCCTCGAATCCCCCATTTCTAGAACAATAGGAGCTGGAGGCCGTCGGAGGGCAGCTCGGGGCCCTTGGGCAGGGAGAACCCCTTGAGCATCTTGTTGGCCGCGGCGAGGACGGCGAAAAAATCGATCCTAGGCTTGGAAATCGCTGGATCCAGGTGCCGGGCCAGGACCTCGGCCCCTCCCCTCCCAAGGCCGACGCGGCCGCAGACAATAAAGGCGACGCACTCAGCCTCCCATTCCATTTCGTTCCTGTCCAAGTCGGAGCGGTCACGGTCGCAGACCGCATGGAGCTTGCCGTTGATTTCCACGGAGAAGGCTCCCCAGTGGCCCAGAAGATGGCGGGCGTATTCGTTGGCCAGGGCGCCGAAGAAGGCTGGCAGATCCTTCCTTCCCGTACCCGGCCTGAGACCCTGGAGCCTCCTCGAAGGCTCGCGCCTCGCCTGGGAGAAGGGCACGGGCACCCTGTACCGCAGCCTGAGCTCCTTCAAGTCCAGGGGATCCAGGCAAAGGCCAGCGGCCTCCATGTTCGCCACGATGCCCGCGATTTCGCTCTCCGGGACGAACCCCTTGGATCTCCAATCCTCAGCCTCGCCGTTATCGGCACCCTTGGCGGGGGGGGGGGGCCCGGGGGGGGCGGCGGCGCGCGCGCCGGGGGGGGGGGGCCCATGGG
>JBFLXC010000020.1:6778-27250 GCA_040757435.1 Spirochaetota bacterium
CCCCCCGCCCCCGCCGCCGCCGCCGCCGCGCCCCCCCCCCCCCCCCCCCCCCCCCCCCCCCCACGCCGGATCCTTGCGTGTCCTCCATGTCGTAGACGAATTCCACGGGCGCGAAGGGCTTGAGGATGATGAGGGGCCTGGCCCCTTCCTTCACGAAGCGTCCCTCGGCTGACCATTCGGCGCGGCTGGCGGCGCGGAGGATGTCGGGCTTTTGGATGTACAGGAGGTAGGCGTTGAAAGGTGCGATCCTGGACCTGCGGGCGACGAAGCCCATCATCTTTACGAACTCCGCGGAATTCCTGTAGGCGGCGGAGCTTAGGAAGAGCTCGTTCAAGTCCGATTCGGATCGGGGCAGGTCCAACTCTCTTGGCATGAAGTCCAAGCCTCCTGGGGGAAGTATATCCTGGTTCACAACCGCCGCGCCATCCTATATAGTACGGAAACCATACTCTGCGCGCGGGGGTCTTCACGTTATGCGAACAAACAAGGCGAAGGGACGGACCGGGCTTTCCCACATCCTGGCCGCGGCTTTCCTGGCGGCCATGGCCGCCCTGGCCGGTTGCACCATCGAAGACTGGAATTACACCTGGACCAGCCACGGCATCGGCGTCGACTACGACGGAGAGCTGGCCTTCTCCCTGATAGAGCCAAACACGGGGGATTTCTCCTCAGCCGGCTCCGCACCCCGGCCCAGGAGCGGCCACGCCTCGGCCGTCTTCAAGGACAAGCTCTGGATCCTCGGAGGCTACGACCCCAACGCCCGGGGAGATGCGAGCGCCTACCTGGCGGACGTCTGGTATTCCGAGGACGGCTACGCCTGGCACGCGGCGACCCTTGACGCGCCGTGGAAAGGCAGGCGGGGCCACCAGGTGGTAGTCTTCCAGGACGCCCTCTACCTGGTAGGAGGCTACAAGGTCCGCGTGGAAGGCGGCATATCCTACGGAGGAGCGGCCAACGACGTCTGGAGGTCCGCGGACGGAGTCTCATGGACTGAAATCAAGCCCAACAGCTACAAGACCTCCGTCACCCACCCCGGGCTCGCGTCCTCGGAGGATGTGCGGGGGATAGACCTCTACGACCCCGCGGACGACCAAGACTGGTATCCCAGGCTCAACCACAACCTTACGGTCTGGGATCCCGACGGCTCCGGCCCCCAGGGCGAGAGGATCACCCTCTTCGGCGGCTTTTCCAAGGAGTGGATGCCCTACCTCAACGACGGGAACCTGGACGAAACCCGCCGCTACTTCGCCGACTTCTGGACCTCCGCGGACGGCATATCCTGGGTCCAGCAGGATCCCATGAGCCTTTCCGCCGCGGACGAGACCTTGTTCGGACGCTACAAGGCTGGAAGAGCCGCGGCCGCCCACTTCATCCACAACGGGGACCTCTATGTCTCAGGCGGTACTTCCTGGTTCAATTTCCAAGAACACTCCCAGGGCTTCGTCGTCCCGGGCTGGGACAGGATCTGGAGCCGCTCCGCCGCGGGATGGAGCGCCGCGGGGCCCAACAACTACGAATACATAGACCGGAGAGGCCACAAGATCCTGGAATACGAAGGCAATTTCTGGATCCTGCCGGGAAGCAAGCCTGCGGCGGTCCAATGGTACAAGGGAGCGGATTCGATCTGGAAGATCGCCATGAATCCTTCCGGAGGAATCATGGACATATACTTGGACGGCTCCTACAGGGCCGGCTCGCCCATGTACGGGATCTCGGACTACGCCGCCGAGGTCTTCACACCCGCGAGCGGCCCCGATTCCGGCAAGACCGCCATGTACGTGATCGGAGGGGACGGCGACGGGGGAGTCCGCAACACTCTGTGGCGCATAACCAAATCAGCGGAGGAGGAATAAATGAAGCGCACAACGTTTATTCCCACCCTCGTCCTCATCGCGTTGAGCGGCATAGCCGGGACCCTCGATCCCGCGCACTCGGAGGAGATTGCGTTGGGCGGCACAGGACTGTCCTTCTCCGTCCATCCCACATCGCTCCAGATGCCCCTGCACATCGCGAGCCCCACGGAATTCCTTTCCCGCGTCCTCGTCCAGTCATATTCCGACACCACAGTGTTCAGGAAGAGCGGCTACTATGAAGGCGGCGCGCCCATCCTCCAGGATGGCTACTACTTCGCCATCGCCAACGCCATCTCACTTTTCCGCCTCCATCCCGCGGGGCGCGACGATCTTGGCATAGGATTCCAGGGCAAGTGGATGATACCCTTCGCCACCGACGCCGACTGGATCGCCATGGGCATGGAGTTCACCATCGACCTGGGCGTGACGGCCAGCCTCCATCCCTCCCTCGCCGTCTCGGTGTCCCGCAAGCACATCTGTTCCCATCTTCTGGACCGAAGCCTTTTCACCGACGGCCAGGGCTTCCTTGGCACCTCCTCCTCAGACACGGACCCCCAGCACGGCCCCATGGCGATCAGGGACTCGGCGGTCTTCTCCATCCACTTCTCGCCGGAGAAGCTTCTCTTCCCCAGGCAGAAGTTCCTGGATACATCCTTCTACGCCGACTACGGCTACAGCCTCCCCGGAGGGGACCCCTTCGCCGGAGCCCGCTACACGAGGCCGTCCTACAGAACCTCCCAGTACTACCAGTTCGGCGCCCAAGCCACGGTCCACCTTTCCTGGGGCAAGGCCAAGCTGGGGAGCGTCTACGGAGCCTGCAACTTTTCCTTCTTCGAGAGCGCGGGCTACGCCGTCAACACAGGGTATTCGGTAGGGTACATCCTTCCCGGGGGGGTGGGGAGATCCAAGGTGGCCATCGACCTTTCCTACTACGACGGCAGGGCCGTCCTGGAGGAATACTACGGCCATCGGGAGCGCTATACCTCCCTGGGGCTCAAGCTGCTACAATAGGCTATGGAATTTTCAGTCTGCGCATATCCCGAGACGGCCCAGGCCCTCGCGGACCGCACGGGGGCCGAGGTGGCCTTGGAGCTTCAGAGCTTCGGCCTCAAGGGCGTGAAGTCGGCGCAGGCCTGGGCGGAGAGGGCGGAGTTCTACCGCGCCTTCGCCAAGGCCCGCCTGGACCGCAGGTTCCACCTCCACGGCCCCTTTCTTGACCTGCCCTGGTGGACCTACGACCACCTCGTCGAGGATGTCGTGCGTCGCCGGGTGTCCGACACACTGGAACTCTGCGCCGACATCAGGCCCGCCCACCTGGTGATGCACCTGAACTGTCCCGATTATTTCTGCCGCCCCTGGCGCGCCGCCCGCTGGGCGGGCCAGGTCCTGGAATTCTGGCGGCCCTACCTGGTCCGGCTGGCCGAGATGGGCGCCCACGCGGTCTTTGAGAACACCTCCGAGCCCGACCCCTCGGCCGCGCTCGCCCTCGCCGAAGCCTTCGCCGCGGAAAGGCTTCCCGCCTCGATCTGCCTTGACATAGGCCACGCCCACGCCTTCAGCCCCACCCCTCCCATGGATTGGGTCAGGGAGCTAAAACATCGCATCGCGCACTACCACATCCACGACAACGACAAGGCCGACGACTGGCACCGCGCCCCAGGCCAGGGCACCATAGACTTCGCCTCCCTCCTGCCGGAGATAGCCCGCCTCTCTCCCGAGGCCACCCTTTCGATGGAAATCGAAACCGGCGCCGAAGAAACCCTGCGGGGCCTGGAGTTCATCCGTTCAAGACTGTGAAGAATCCTGGGAGCTCCCAGGCCCTATGCAGAGGGGCGAAGAAAATATCAGTGTCGCCATACCTTCCCCGCCGTTCCGATCCATCGTACAGGAGAACGGCGGTCTTCGTTTCTGGGTAGCGGGTTAGAAAGGCCGCCATGCCCGCGGGAATCGCAGGAGGGTTCCAAGAGGACTTCACCTCGATGGGCATCAATACCCTGTCCTTAGCTAGGATGAAGTCAACCTCCCTGCCTTCCGGAGTGCGCCAATAATTGAGCGAAAAGCGAATATCCATGTGCTTTTTCAATTCCCAGAACACGAATTGTTCCTTGATGCTTCCCGAATCCATCCTCAAATCCAAAGGACGGAAATCCTGGATGATGCTGTTGACCACTCCCTGGTCGTAGAAGAAGTACTTGGGCGTCTTCGTCAACTCTTTTCCTCGATTGTCCGAATACGGCGGCAACAGTGCCATGACGAAGGTGCCGGAAAGGACGTCGAGGTATCGCTCGATTTGCCTGGTCGAGATCCCCGCCGCGACCGAAAGGCTCGACTTATTGAGCTGCGATCCGTTGCGCAACGCCAACCACGCGAGGGCTTTGTTAAAGGAGAGCATGGACTCGTCCTTGAGGAAGGCCTTGATGTCCTTTGCAATGTAAGTTTGGTAGATTCCGAAGAGATACTCCCTTTTCCCAAGGTCATCGTCGCGGGACAGATTGGCCAAGCCGGGGAGAGCCCCATACAGGAAAAAGCGGCGCAAGGCTGCGGCATGCAAAGCGACTTCGTCCTCAGGCGTTGGACGCCCTATGTCGAAATCCTCCGCCAAAGGCGCTATCTCTTGGTTTACACGAGCTTCCCCGCTCAGCCATTCCCCATAGCTTAGGGGATACAAAATCGTTTCCAGTTTTCTGCCCGCCAGGGATTCCTTCAAATGGGTTTGGATCTCAAGAGAGGAAGACCCGGTAGCGTAGATCTTCAATTCCGGATTGAGATCGTGGATTGCCTTGAAGACCGAGGAGATGTTTTTGCAGTACTGGAACTCGTCGATGCAAATAATCTTTGCCCGGATATTTCGCAAAAAGGATATGTAGCCATCGTTGAAAATCGACAGGTGGAGGGGATTCTCCAAGTTGAACAAGTCCGAAGGTTCGGAGAGGCTGCTCCGCACCATGTCCAGCAGGGTCGATTTGCCCACCTGCCTAGCGCCAATGACAATGCTGATGCCACGGTTATCCCTCTGGTGGACCAGCTTCTTCATCTCCTTGCGTACTATCATACGGATATTTTACGCAAAACCGTGAGATTTATCCAGATAATTTTAGCAATTCCGTGAGAATCACCGTATTGACATAACGGTATTATATTTATTATAACAATGTTATGTTTTTAAGAGTGACAGCATGACTCCAAGCGCGTTGCGCAAGCACATCAAGCAAGACCATATCCGACAGGCCTTCATTGCCACGGCGGCGAGGATCATCGCGGCCGAATCTCCCGAGGCGGTAACCGCCCGCCGGACGGCGGAGGAATCGGGCTACGCCTTGGCGACCCTCTATAAATATTTTCGGAATTTGGATGAACTCCTCTGGCATGCCCGGATCAGGCTCATCGACGAGACAGTAGCCCATTTCGAAGGGAGGCTGCCCGGAGCCATCGATAATTGGGACAGCCTCAAGGATGTATTCCTCTCCTTCCTGGCCTACTTCATGGACCGTCCGAAAATCTTCCGCTTCCTCTACGGGTACAGGCTCGATCCCGCCTTCCGGCCGGAAGGCTCCTCAGGCGACCTTGGCGCCCTTGGAGCGAAGATGGCTCCGGTGGCCGCCTTCCTCGCGAAGTCCGCAATCGCGGAGTCGGCCATGGCCGTGGCCGTCTATTCCCTCATGGGATTCCTTGCCGTCTACATGGGGGGCAACGACAAGCCCGACCCCGCCGAGGGGGAGGCCCTGGCAGGCCACCTCTGCGCCGTCCTCCGCTACGCCGTGGAAAACAAGGAGCCAAAAAATGCGTGAAGCCGGCGCCCTCAGGACAAGCCCTGGGACAAGCCCAGGTGCGAACCTCAAGGAAAAATGGAAGGGCTTGTTCCTTTGCGCTTCCATTTCTTCCATCCTCATGTTCGCGTTCATCATCGTGCAGATTCTCGTATATTCGATATGGAGCCCCCCTGGGGACGCGGAGGGAATGTACAGGCTCATGAGGGAAAACTGGCTCCTCGGCCTCCTCAGCATGGATTTCCTGTACATCGTCGATTGCGTATTGTTGGCAATCATATACCTCGGCGTATACATGGCGGTCCGGGATTGGGGCGAATCATCCATGCTCATCGCCACAGTCCTCGGTCTTCTTGGCATAGCCGCCTACTTCGCCTCCAACCCTGTCTTCGAGATGCTGTATCTTGGAAGAACCTACGACCCCGCCCTCCCTCAGGAGGCTAGGTCGGCGATGCTGGGCGCGGGCAGGGGGTTCATGGAAACCTACAAGGGGACGGCTTTCAACATCTATTATGTGCTCAATACGGTCTATCTCTTCCTCGCCACTCCGGTGATGAGGAAGAGCGGGCTTTTCAGCCGGGCAACAATAATCTCGGGCTTCGCCGCGGCGGTCCTCATGGTGATTCCTTCCTCCGCGGGGACCTTGGGAATCGTCTTCTCCCTCGCATCCTTGGTTCCATGGATGTTTTGGCTGTTCCAGGTATCGAAGGTGTTTAGGAAATTATCAACCTGAATCCGCGCGAATCTACTTGAGTCCGTCCTGGCGCTTTTATCCCAATCGCTTTTCGCGGCGGGATTTGTACATCTGGGCGTCCGCCAGGGCTATGAGCCCGTCCAGGTCCCGCTGGGAACCCTCCCCCAGCGCCGCATGGCCCAGGGAAACGCCCAGGCTCCAGGACCGCGCCTGCCGGGAGTTGAAATCGAAAATCGCGGCGGAGAGCCGGGACTTCACCGCCTCGAAGGAAAGGGGACCGGAAGGACACAAGAGGGCTATGAACTCGTCGCCTCCCCAGCGGGCGGGTATGTCGCCGGCCCTAAGGGAACCCGAAAGGATCTTTGCGAATTCCTTCAGGACTTCGTCCCCCACCTCATGGCCCAGCTGATCGTTGATCTGCTTGAAATGGTCTATGTCGATGAAGACTACCATGGCTTCCCCGGCCTGGCTTTTCAGCCTTTCCCCCGCGGCTTCCAAAAAGCCTCGGCGGTTTAAAAGGCCGGTGAGGAAGTCCCTCTGGCTTTCGGACTTCAAGGCTTCCTCGTTGAGCTTGAGCTGGGTTATCTCGTCCAGGGAACCCACGACGATGCGCTGGCCGGGCCTCTTCGGGCTGGAAATCCCTTTTTCCTTGAGCCGATACCAGGCCAGTCCCCCGTCGGATTTCCTGGCCCGGAAGTGGAATTCCGCCACCGCATCCGATACGCCGAGGCGGAATCTGCCAAGCTCCTCCCTGTCCTCGGGATGGACAAGGACGAGAGGCAGGCCTGTTTCTTCTCCGTAGTCGCCGGAGGAAAATCCAAGCTCCTGGGAAAAGGGCCGGTTGCAGAACACAAGCTTTTTTTGGGAGATGTCCGCGGCGTAGATGATCGACGGAGCCACCTGGAGGATGTTCCTCAGGAATTCTTCCTTCTGCCTCAGCTCGTCGTTGAGGCGGCTCATCTCCCGGCGGGCGGACACAAGCTCGTTCACCATCCTGGTATAATCCTCAAGGATGGATTCGTCCTTTTCGCTCATAAGCCGCGGCCTTTCATGCGCGCCTGGGCGATGGAAAAGGCTTCCTTGGCCTGGCTTGCGCTTCCGTCGGCGCCGATTTTCCTCCATAGGTCACCGGCCACGGATACAGCCCTGCCGCCCACGAGGACTACAGGATCGTAGCCCTTCTGGGCTCGCGTCCGCCGCACTA
Source organism: Spirochaetota bacterium (assembly GCA_040757435.1). Classification (GTDB taxonomy): domain Bacteria; phylum Spirochaetota; class Spirochaetia; order Treponematales; family Rectinemataceae; genus VKGY01. Next base: position 14,297 of record JBFLXC010000020.1, read on the forward strand.
GGGATTCCAGGTTTGGCAAATTGACCGACAGGGTCGCGGAGAGGGCCACGACTGCGGGTTTGTTCGCCGAGATTTCCTTGAAAAGGTCTTCGCCGGGGACGTTGGCCCCGAAATACCGGGTGTTCCATCCTTGGGCTTGGAAATAGTCGGCGATATACCGGATGCCGATCTCGTGCAGTTCCCCTTCGGCGCAGGCGGCGAACATGGTTGGCATTTCCATCCCGGGATCGAAGAAGAAGGTTTCGTACAACCCCGATATGATGGCCTGGGTCGCCGCGGTGACGTAGTGTTCCTGGACTACGGAGATTTTCCCGTTGTGCCAGAGATAGCCGATTTTTTGCTGGGAAGGGATGAAGATCTCGTCGTACAGCTCGATGAGGCTCTTACCCTGGGAGGCGAGTCCCTGGACCAGCTGGGTGGCGTAGCTTCGTTTCCCGGTTAGGAGGGCTTCGGTGTATTGGCGCACATAAAGGCTCTCAACGCCCGGCTCGATTCGGTAGGCGTTGTCGGGAGAATCCGGCGCCAAGAGCTCCGCCTCGGCATGGGCGCAGTATTCCGAGAATCGTTCGATGTCCTTGTCCAACAGGAGATCTTCCGCCGCCTCTGCCAAAATCCCCGCCGACCTGGCCAGGGATTCCATGCGGAACCCCAGCTTGGCCGCCAATACCTTGAGCCAATCCACATAGTCCGAGAGGAGGCCTCTGTCCCCGTAGAGGGCCGCGGTCCCGAAGAACCGCGCATGGTGGGAAAGATCCTCCAGGACCAGAGCCCTCTGCCTTTGGCTCCACCGCGCCGCCGCCTCTGGGATCCGGCTTTCCAGGAGCAGGAAGGCCGGCTCGGCGAGGATCATGGGAGATCCTACCAGTGTCCGCAAGGAAGCGCCTTCGGTTCTCATACCTATGAGTATAGGGCAGAAAGGGCGGCGGCGAAAGCCGAAGGTCAACCTGGGAGTCAAGGTGGGGTCAGACCCCATAAATTGACTTTTCCTGCAGATCCTGGGAATCCTGTCGTCCTGTCGTCCTGTCGTCCTGTCGGTCCGATTTCATAATTGTTCATAGACAGGAATACAAGATGTGCAGGATCGACAAGATTAAGTCATAATACCAAGATCAATTAGTCTAACCCGGGCATTCAAGTAAAAACTAATCACCCAACCAACACTCCAATCGTGAAAACGCTAGTCTCCTATCATTCGAAATTTTACTTTTACGACGAAAATCCCAAAATTAAATATCACATTGATAAATCCAGTTTTTTAATATAGTCTGGACAGAGAGGGCAAAAAACAGTGTGGGGAAGCAGGCAGGGTTTCAATGCATCAACATGATCATAAGTCAAAACATATATTAGAGGTCAGGCTTTCCAGGATCATCGGACATACCGAGTCGATCAAGAGAATGATTGAGGAAAACAGGGATTGTTCAGAGATCCTGATACAAATCGCCGCTGTGCGGTCTGCCCTCAACAATGTAGGGAAAATACTCCTCAACGATCATATCGATCATTGCGTGAAGGATGCCTACCATACCGATGATCCGGACAAGGAGGCTCTGTTTTCCTTATTGAAGGATGCGATTGAGAAATTTGTGAAATAGACCCTCAGTGGCAATGAGCGCAGGCTACGAAGTGATCCGGGCCTACCTCGATCAATTCTTGGCTTCCCTGGTCCTGGCAATGACATTCCCCATCACGGCAAACACATCGGGCGGAAAAGCAGCAATGCCCCCCCTGCTCGAACGCGTCCACCTCTCCTTCAAGGATATAGTGCTCCCTTTCGGATATGAAGCCTTGCAGGTCGTCGCATACCTGGACCAATGCCTTCGTATAAGGGTGCCGGGGGGTATTTATAACCTCGTCCCGCTTGCCTATTTCGACAATCCTGCCTTTATACATCACCGCTATCCGATCACACATATATCCTGCTGTGGCGATATCATGGGTTATGAAAATCATCGACATCCGATGTTCCAGGGTCAAAACCCTTAACAGGTTCAATATACCCGCCCGGACCGAAACATCGAGCATCGAAGTTGGCTCATCGGCTATGAGAAGCTTAGGCCTCAACGCCAATGCCCTGGCGATGGCCACTCTTTGCCGTTGGCCCCCGCTCAACTCATGGGTGAATCGATTCAAATAATCTTTAGGTGGATTTAAACCTACATGGTCCAGCAATTCCTCCGCGATGGCCGTTTTCTTGTCATCATGGATATTGCCATTTATGACCAAGGGTTCGCAAATGATGTCCTTCAATCTCATCCTAGGATTCAGGTACTCGTAAGGATCCTGGAAAACTATTTGGACTTCCTTCCTGTACGCAGCGATATCCACAGGACGGTCCCTATGAATTTCCCTTCCTTCGAAAATGATCGACCCTGAATCAGGCTTCACAAGCCCCACAAGGATCCTGGCGGTTGTGCTCTTACCACAGCCCGATTCTCCTATGATCCCGAGGGTTTCTCCCCTTTCCAAGGCAAATGATATATCGTCGACGGCGAAGACATTCTTATAGGTATTGCCGAGCTTCCTCTCGCTCCAGCGAAGCTTTTGCCGAAATGTTTTTCTTACCTTCGCGACAGTCAAGAGCGGGGCGTCAGCCATGGATGACACCCCCTAATTCACGCGAGAAATGGCACGCGCACCAGTGTTCTCTCTCGATTTCCTCGAGTTTTGGCTTCTCAATGCCGCAAAATTCCCTCCTATGCTTGCATCGGTCGCGAAACTTGCAGCCTATGAATTTTTCTGTGAGACTAGGCACCATGCCTTCAATGGGTTTTACGATTTTATGAATGCCATGCAGGGACACCTGGGATGAAAGCAAGGCTTTGGTGTATGGGTGCAGCGCATTCTTAAGAATTCTTTCCGTAGATCCCAATTCGACCAAGGATCCGGCATACATGATTCCAATTCTCTCACAGACTTGAGATACCATGGCCAGATCATGGGAAATCAAGAGAATGCCCAAATCGTGCTCAACTTGTATTTTTTTCAATAGGGCCATTATCTGGGCTTGGACAAGCACATCCAACCCTGTGGTGGATTCGTCAGCGATGATTATCTTTGGATTGCACGCCAATGCCATGGCAATCACTACACGCTGCTTCATTCCACCACTCAACTTATGGGGATAGGAATCCTTCCATCCAGCACTCAGGCCGACGGAATTGAGGAGTTTGCAGATTCTTTCTTGAATCGCATTCTTTGGCGCCTTCGGCTCATGCACTTCGATCGCCTCGGAAATTTGCGAGCCAATTTTATAGGAGGGATTAAGAGCGTTCATGGCGCATTGGGGAATCATCGCAATCTCTTTCCAGAGATGTTTCCTCAAATCCGTTTCGTTCAATTGGGTGAGGTCCGTTCCTGCCAAACTCACGACTCCCTTTTGAATCACTCCAGGATATTTGACGGATCGTAGTATGGAATAACCGGCTGTTGTTTTCCCGCATCCCGACTCTCCGATCAAGCCCAACATTTCTCCCTTGTCGAGATCAAGGTCTAGGCTATCCAAGGCTAGTGCGTCGCCATTTTGGGTTTTATATACGGTGGTGAGTCCCCTGACTTCTAATACTGCCATCGCACAACCTCGATTCTGCATGAAGGAGTAGAACCGATTATCATTTGCCTACGTTCCTTCTAAGCCTGGGATTGACTATCTCTTCCAGTGTATTGCCTATATAAGCGAAAGAAATCACAAGAATTGTTATAAGAATTCCGGGAGGCAATATCCACCATAGCCAAGCATCTGTGAGGAAAGCGCTCCTGGCTTGGGCGTAATAGAGAATTATGCCCCAGCTTTTCTGCGTGGGATCTCCAAGCCCTAAAAAGCTCAAGGAAGCCTCGGTGAGAATGGCTCGGGAGGACATTAATATAAGTTGGGAAATGATGATCGACATGGTGGGCGGAAGGATATGATTTACAATCGTATAAAAGGGCTTCGCTCCCAGGACTTCCACCGCCTCGACATAACCCTTGTTTTTAATGGTCAATACTTGGGACCGGATTACTCGGGCTGGGCTGGCCCATGATAGAATTCCAATGACCAGGACGATATTCCAAAAACTTGGGCCAAGAAATGCGGCCAGCAGTATCATGAGAGGCAGCATGGGTATCACAAGGTTGAGGTCAACGGCTCTCATGAGGACAGCATCGACCCTTCCTCCCATATACCCTGCGGTCATCCCCACGATAGTACCTATCACAAGAGATACTCCGGCGGACAATATTCCGATGAGCAAGGAAATTCTCGTTCCGTATATGATTTCGCTGAGAATATCCTGACCAATGTCGTTCGTTCCCAACAGATGCCTGATCGAGGGCTTCTCAAAGGGAGTTCCCACTCGTTCATAGGGAGGATAGGGCGAAATTTGAGGTGCGAAGACCGCTATGAAGACAAAAGCAGATAAAATCACAAGGCCGACTACCCCGGCTCTTCCTTTCAAGAATAAGCGGAATACGTTGTTCGTGGTTTTCATATCAAACCACCTTCGGGTCGAGCAAGGGATACATCAGGTCAGCGATGATGTTCGCACCGATCACACAGAGGGTTATCACAAAGAAGCAGCCTTGGATCAGAGGATAATCCCTGTTGCTCACCGCTTCAAACAAAAGTCTGCCGGTTCCCGGGTAGGCGAACACCGTTTCCACAACGGTAGCTCCACCCACCATGTAGCCAACGTTCATCATGACAACCGTGACGACGGGTACGAGGGCATTGCGCATGGCGTGCTTGTATTTTACCCTTTTTTGCGGCACTCCTTTGAGTTCAGCCATGGTTATATAGTCTTCTCCGAGGATGTTGATCATAGAATACCGCATCGTTATGAAAATCGATGTCACAGATAGTATCACCATGGTGGTAAGCGGAAGGGTAAGGTGCTTCAAGATATCCAGCGCATAGGCAATCCCTTTGAAATCGCTCCACATGGTATATGCACCATAGACGGGAAGCCACTTGAGGTTTGCGCCGAATATGGCGACCAGGATCATTCCCACCCAGAAGGAAGGCATTGATCTTAAGAAGATCATCAATGTGCCCAAGCCAAGATCCATCCTCGTTCCTCTTCTCCAGGCCGCCAGCGCGCCCGCGACAACTCCCAGAATCGTGGATATCAAAATATTCAGGATCGACAATAGGATGGTCCAGGGAAGCCGCTTGGCTATCACATCCGTCACAGGCTTATTTTCCCTATACGAGTATCCCAGGTCTCCTTGCAGGAGTTCTCCCATGTAGGCGAAGTACTGTGTCATCACCGGCCGATTAAGACCCATCTTGGTTCGCATGGCTTCCTTCTCTTCCGAGCTCATCAGGGTCACATCCTCGCCCACCACGTAAAGCAGGGGATCGCCGGGCATAAGGCGGGGAAGCGCGAAATTGAGGGTGGAAGCGAGAAAAAGCAGTATCAGATACTGAGTGATCTTGCCCGCGTAAAATCGCAGCATACAACCCGCCTTAGGAAATCAAACTCACCATAAAACGCCGGGAGGACCGGGTAGGTACCTCCCGGCATTCAACCTAGAATTTTTTCGCGAAGGAAAGAACCGTAACCGGACCTTTGCCTTTCTGGTATACCCAAGAATCCTTTGCCTTGGGATTGTAGGCGAAATACTGGTCTGCGTAATACAAGGTTACAAAAGGAACTTCCTCGGCGAGAACGGCCTGCAGTTCCACCACCAGGGCATCCCTCTTTCCAAAATCCACCTCCAAGGCCAGTTTATCTAGGATGGCGTCCGCCGCCTTGCTCTTGTAGGCTCCATGGTTCGATGGACCCCGGGCAAAGTCGGAATGCAGCATTTCCACATATCTGTTCATGGCATTCATGCTCGAGGCTCCCCATCCCCACATGGTCATGTCGTAGTCCCTTCCGTTCTTTGCGTCGAAGTCCGGCCATACAAGGTTGTCCACCACCGCCATGTCCAGGGCGGTTATCGCGACCTTAACGCCGATCTTCGCAAAGGACTCCCTCATGAGTTCCGCGGCGCGCACACGCAACGGATTATTCGCATAGACGAGCAACTTGAGCTCCAGCGACTTGCCCTGATCAGTCTCCCTCACCCCATCCTTGTTCCTATCCAGATATCCGAGGCCATCCAGGAGTTTCTTGGACTTTTCAAGATCATATTCGTAAGGGTTGATCTTACTGTTGTAATTCCCCAGGTCGGGATGCACGAACCCCATGCTGCCGACGGTACCGATCCCAAGTATGACCACATCCACGATCTCCTTTCGGTTGATCGCATAGGCTAAGGCTTGGCGGAATTCCTTCTTGTCGAAGGGAGCGCGTTCGTTGTTGAAATAAATCATCGTAGTGGCGAATCCAGAACCTTTCAGGACCTTCAGCCTCTTGTCCGCTGAAAAATCCTTGATCAGCTCAGGAGAGAGATTCCTGGTAGTGATATCCAGGGATCCTGCCTTCAGAGCGGTGAAAAGGGCAGTCGTATCCTTGATGAGGGGAATTACTACCTCATCCACATCCGGCGCGCCGAGGAAGAATTCCTTGTTCGCCTTCATCCGGTACATCTCGCCGGGTTTCACGTCGGTGAGCATGAAGGCACCTGAACCTACGGTTACATTTGAGGCATCGGGATTGTCAATTTTCTCCCAGACGTGCTTGGGCAGAATTGGCATATCCGCCAAGGGCCTAAAGAACATGTCCGGAAGATATTTCTGGAACTTCATCACCACTGTGTTCGCGTCAGGGGCTTCGATGGATACGATGTTCTTGGCGGGATTGGTGAACCTCGACTTTGGATATTTCTTGATGTATTCATAAGTGAATTTAACATCTGCGGAGGTGAGAGGCTTGCCGTCATGCCACTTCACGTTCTCATGGAGTTTCATTGTCAATAGTAGGTTGTTCTCTGTGAGCGTGAAGGACTTCACCAACCAAGGTCTTGAGACCAGATCCTTGTCGATTTGGAACAAAGGATCGTACACAAGGCGTACAAGATCGATTCCTGTTTCGGTCTTGTAGGTGTAGGGATTCAATGTCCCCTCTTCCGAAGAGAGTCCAATCTTCAGGACTCCCGCTGCTCCAACATTCTGGATTCCGAACAATGCGGCGATAAGCATCACGAAAATCACGTTCCGGAATTTCCTGTTCATACTTTGCCTCCTTGCAACAACTATGCGGTTATTCAATAACCTACATTAGTTCCGTGAATTCGAATTTTCCCTCGAATCGATATGGTTCGGCCAACGCGAAGTTCCCATGACCTCCAACGCCGTAGTACATGTGGATAGCCTTATCGATCGACGAGTGAACCGCCCTGCCCTTTTGATAATAGGTTTTCATGTTCGCGAACCCAGGAGCCAAGATTTCCAATTCCCGGGAACTCAAATTTGTTTCAAAGTGATGCCCCGAGAATTCCATCTGGGATACGAGGACATCCATTCCCTTTTCCTTCAAGTCCCATACCTCCGCGACGTTGACGGTGCAATTGGGGTTGACGGGACTCATGTAGTAGATATTCGGTATTGGATGCGGCGACAGGTCCGGAGTCTCATCCAGCGCATAATCCCTTGATGCAAGGGCAAGGGCTTCAAGAATGAGTGTCATGGCAGGCCGGCGGTCAGGATCCAAGTCATGCAGGATATGTTCCGGATCCTGGGTGATGACAATATCGGGTTTTGTTTCCCTTATCACCTTGATCAGAGCGATCTTGTAGTCGTGACGCAAATCCACCTCGCCCCTCTGGAAATCGTTGAAGAATACCTTCTCTACTCCCAGGATTCCCGCAGCCTTGAGACAGTTTTCCTTCATCTGTTTCCCTGCTAGCATGATCGATGCGAAAGAACGGCCACCCTTTCGTGCATTGACCGCCAAGACCCCTCCGCATTCCACCATCTCCATCCCGTACACGCCGAGCAACAAAATAGTCTTACCCATCGATTGCCTCCTTGATCGCAATGACAGTGTTTCTCAAAATATCCTTGGCGAGATCCAGGCTCTCCGTCAGAATGTATTCATTGGCGCCGTGATACCCGGAGATTGAATTGGAACGGCAGAGAGGGAAGAAGCCCAACACGGGCAATCCATAGTTCCTATAGTGGCGATTGTCGCTGGTCCCCGGCGTCACGAGAGGCAGTATCCTGAAATTTTTATCCACTAATCTCAGCGCCTTCCTCATGGCGTTTAATCCGAGGGTCAAAGCCTTTCCTCGTGTTGAGCCATTGTTTTGCCGGGTCGGCGAGGCTTTCCGAGAGAGAGGGGATAGGTAGACTCCGTCGGATCCGCGCATTTCCGCACGCAAGGGACTGGCCACCAATGAACGGGACGCATCCTTCAATCCCATGGCACGCCGGATCCAGAACAACAATGTTTCTCTTGTGATCATTCTCCTTCGGATTCCCATGACGATTTCTTGGATGCTTAAATTCGTGGAATTCAAGCCGGATGTTCCTTTGATACTTGTTCTTTCCATCTCCCCGGTTTGGACTGTGTAAAATGTCGCTTTCCCAGACAGTATGGGGAATCCACCTCCTTCCCCGAGGATTAAGAAACAGCCGTGGGCTTCCTGCGTCTCGGAGAGGAGCCTCTTTATGCTTTCACCCCCTGTTTCCTCATCGGTGGACATCACGAGGAGTAGATCAAAGGGAAGATCATCGGCGGCAGATGAAAAATCAAGGAATAGGTCGATCCACACCGCCGCAAGGCCTTTGCAATCAAGGGTTCCGCGTCCGAATATCCTCCCTTTAATTTCCTGGGCCGAAAGAGGGTCGACGCGCCAACCTTCACTTCCGGCCTCGGCGGTATCGAGATGACAGTGCAAACCTAAGGATTCCCCTATGCCATCCTTCCCGTTTCGCCGCTTATAGCGCGCAACGAGGCATGGAGTCTTGCTGTCGTCCCAATAAATCCTCGTATCTATGCCTTCTTGTTTTAAGAAGGCTTGGGCCGCCCTTATTATCTCGGACATGTCGCTACCCGAATCCGAACGTATCCTGACGAGAGATTTCAGGATCGCCTTTAGTCTTTCATTTCCCGTGGACTCGAGCCTCATACTTGAACGCCAACAAGCGTGAAGAATTGATGACAACGAATACCGAAGAAGCGTTGTGCACCACCGAGGCCATTATTGGATTCAGCCATCCAAGTCCAGATATGATCACTCCGATGATGTTGACGAACACAGCGAACACCCAGATGTTTTGCTGGATAATCCTGTAAGTTTTCTTGCTCAACGCGAAGGTCGCTGGAAGCATTTCTATTTTGTCGGACATCAATGCTATGCTTGAGGCCTCCATGGCGACGTCCGTACCAGCGGCTCCCATGGCGATTCCTACATCGGAGAGGACCAATGCCGGCGCATCGTTCACGCCATCCCCCACCATCGCCACGATCTCACCGTTCTTCTTCATTTTCTCGATGTGGGAGAGCTTGTCTTCAGGAAGGAGGGATGCTTCGAAGGATGGTATTCCCGCTTCGCCGCATATTGCCTTAGCAGTAGCAGGATTGTCTCCGGTAAGCACCTTAATACTTTTAATACCCAAGCCAAGCAGTTCTTGGACTGTTCCCCGAACGCTTCCGCGTATGGTGTCCGCGACGGCAATGCCGCCCACAGGAGATCCATTTCTCAAGGCAATCAGAGCAGTTCTGCCTAAAGATTCCTGAGCATCCAGGAAACGGATGGCTTCCGCATTCTCAGACAGGGAAGTCAGGGCCTTTCGGTTGGAAACTTCAAAGACTCCCCCGTCCGCGACGACCCTCACTCCTCTTCCGAAAAGCATTTCGAATTCGCCGTCGGGATAGGATTTTATCTTCTTTCCCCCTTCCTGAAGGAAGGTCATTATCGCCTTCCCTATAGGATGTTGGGAATTTTTTTCAACAATTCCTGCGACAGTTTGCAGGTCCTCCGGCCTGTGAGGCGAGAAGGGCGTGAATGCCACGACTTTAGGCTTGCCTTCGGTGATCGTACCAGTCTTGTCAAAGCAGATTGTAGTCACTTTCGCCGCGGTCTCTAGCACTACTCCGCCTTTTATCAGAACACCGCGCTTCGCCGCATTCCCAACCGCCGCCACCACCGCGGTTGGCGTTGCAAGCACAAGGGCGCAGGGGCAGGCGATGACTAGTATGGTCATGACGCGCATGAGATCGGAGGTGGCAAACCAGACAACAACGCAGATCGCCAAAATGATCGGCAGAAAGTATTTGGCAAAAGTATCGGCCGCCTTCTGAGCTTTACCTTTATTGTTCTGCGCCTGATGTACGGTCTTGATGATTCGTCCTAAGACAGTGTCCGAACCGATTTTCTCGGTCAGCACTTCTATGACCCCGTTTTCATTGAGGGAGCCGACGAAAACTTTTTCTCCCGCCGACTTGTCCACGGGCATCGATTCTCCGGTGATGGAAGATTCGTTGATTGCCGCCTGGCCGCTGATGATATCTCCATCCACGGGAATCCTCTCCCCAGGGATGACTTGTATGTAGTCTCCTACTCTCACCTGCTTGATGGGTACGACCTGGTACTCGCCGTCGATTTTTTTCCTGCACGTGGCGGGAACGAGCCGCACGAGTTCCCGAACGGCATTCTTTGTCTTCTCCATCGTCAGATCTTCAAGGAATTCTCCAAAGATCATCATGAACGAGACAACCGCTCCCGCTAAGTACTCTCCCACATACGTGGTACCGACAAGGGCAAGCACTACAAGCGTGCCCGCAGTTACCTTCTTCAAAGCGAACACCGCTTCCACCGTGGACTTGACGACAAATCCTCCAGCGATCACCAGGGGGATAAGCGCAAAGCTGAATGGCAAGGCATCTTTCCATATGTATTCGAACAGGGTCGCTATGATCAGAAGCGCGGCGATGACCCCTGGGAATAAGAATGCCTTGTATCGAATCATCGGATTGCCCTTGGAGGTACCTTTAGGTTCCATCAAAGATTCCCTTCAAGTGCGATCGCAATTGCAGCCGCCGTGCTTGTGAGGCTTGCCATGCTCATGCTTTTTCGCATGTTCATCAGCATGCTCGCCTTTTTCATCTTTGTGTTCTTCATTTGTACCGAATACATCGTCGATGTCGTCCACGCCGTCTAGGATCCCATGTTTTCCTTCGTGCATTGCTTTACCTCCGTATCCCCCCTGGGGGGATACGCCCAGCATATCGCATCCAATTCGGATGTCAAGCCTCAGGTAAAAAAATTAATATTTTACTTGCACGGTACTCAGAGGTATGGCGCGAATAGGAGATAAACTACAGGCTCATAGGATCTGGGGAATCGACAAGATTAGGAGTTTACCTGCCTCTTCAGCATGTGCAGGCCTAGGAAGAGCCACCAGAAAATCGTGCCTATCCCGAAGGCGAAACTGGCGGAAGGATCGTTGGCGGGCAGGACCAAGCCCATGGCGAAGACCGCGGCTCCTAGGATAAGGCCCGCGGCGGCAAGGGGCTTGGGCAAGGCCGCTGTGAGTTGGACCGCTGTGGATTGGACTGCCGTGGGCAAGGCCGCTGTGAGTTGGACCGTCGTGGATTGGACCGCCGTGGGTAGGGCTTTTGGCGCAGCCTTCGCTCTGAGGGCCATGAGGGCAGCCAGGCTGGAAAGCCCAATCCACAAGGCGCCAAGGCATTTGTCTGATGAATCAATGCCTAAGGTCACCATGGCGATGGCTTCCTTCAGCGTTTCCGCCAAGCCCGGGTTTTTGGCATAGAGGTCGGCGAGAGCTTCGGCGCCCCAGAGGTTGATGAAGCCGCTCAATAGGACGAAGCCCGCCCACGCGAAACCTATGCACGCGGCGGCGAGGGAAAGGCGGGGCGAGGCTTCCTTGAGCCGCTCCCGCAAGGCCAGGACAAGTACGATAAGGCTTGCGCCGTGGAGGATGTACATCGAATAGGTCCAGACGAAGACGATGGCCCGATGTTCCCCATAAAAGGCGAAGTACTCGCCGATTCCCAGGCTGGGATCCCCCATGGGCGCCAGGGCCGTCATATAGAGGCCGATGGCGAACACATAGGACGCGGCGGAGACCAAAGCCGCGGCGCCTCCAGATTTCTGTAAATTCCTCATGATTCCTTCCTCCCTTTTTGGCGGGCACCTTGCGCCGCTCCGCCCTTCATAGTAAACTTACAGTGTAAGCATAATACTTACACTGTAAGTTAGTCAAGCGGCTGAAGCTTCGGCGCAAGGCCGACTGGCTCTTGGGGAGGTATATTTTGAAAAAATCCGAAAAAAAATCGGCTGGCGGCCGCAGTTCCCTCTCAAGGGAATCCGTCCTCAGGGCAGCGGTGGAGCTGTTGGACGAGAACGGGATCGAAAGCCTCTCCATGCGCTCATTGGGCAAGCGCCTCGGGGTTGAAGCCATGTCCCTCTACAACCACGTGGCGAACAAGGACGATCTTTTAGACGGATCCCTGGATTTGGTATTGGAAGAGATCGCCATTCCCGCCTACGACCAGCCCTGGAAAACCGCCATGCGGGATCGGGCTGTCTCGGCGCGCATTGCCTTTAAGCGCCACCCATGGGCGAGCGCGCTTCTGGACTCCCGGGTGAGTTCAAGCCCCGCACGGCTGGGCTATTACGACGCCATCCTGGGGGTGTTGCGCAGGGCGGGCTTTCCCCTCCCCCTCGCCGCACGGGCCTATTCCCTCATAGACAGCTATGTCTACGGCTTCTGCCGCCAAAGCCTCAACATGGCGGCCTCCGACGGGGGCACCAAGGGCGGAGATACCCAGGAACGTCGCGCCCAGGATTTCCAAACCCAGCTTCCTCCGGATTCCTTCCCCCACCTGGCAGAGATGGCCGCGCTCGCCGCGCAGGAAGGCTACGACGAGGAAGGGGACTTTGAATTCGGCCTCGATCTGATACTCGAAGGGTTGGAAAGTCTACTTTAAAAGGACAAGACAATATGAAGTGACCTCCCGGATATATAACGCGTGGATTAGCCGTGATAAAACGGGTACCACATATATCTTATCGGGAGGTCACGATGAAAAGCGTATACTACGCAGGGATGGATGTCCA
>JBFLXC010000021.1:0-26752 GCA_040757435.1 Spirochaetota bacterium
ATGGACAGTTCGCTGGAAGCCTGGGTGATGAGGATCACATTGATCTTAGCCGCCGCCAGGGCCCCGAACATCCGGCCCGCTATGCCCGTCACTCCGGGAAGGCCCAATCCGTGGATGCTGAGCAAGGCTACGGCAGGTATCGAGGCGAGTCCCCGCACGGGGAAGTCGCTTGGCCTCGCCCTAGCCACGATCCTTGTGCCCCTGCTCGAAGGGTTGCGGCAATCCCGTATCCTCACGGGGATGCCGGCCATCATGACAGGATGCAAAGAGGCCGGACTCAACACCCTGGCTCCGAAGTGTGTCATCTCCAGGGCTTCCTCATAGGAAATTTCCTCTATCGGGAAAGCGTCGGGGACAAGGGCGGAATCCGCGGTGAGCATGCCCGCCGCATCGGTCCAAATCTGGACTTCCTCGGCATCGAGGCTCGCGCCGAGCATGCAGGCGACAAACTCCCTCCCCCCTTGCCCAAGGGTGGTGGTATATCCCTCCTTGGTGGCGCCCAAGAAGCCGGTGACGACAACTTTTTTCGCTCCCATGTCCTGGAACGCCGCCCGGATGAGGGACTTCGAATCTCCCTCAAGGCACCTAGCCTGGCCGAAATGCGCGTCGGTGCAGATGAAATCCCTGGAATCGGCGACCAGGGCGGGGATTCCCCGTGAATTCATGGCGAAGGAGAAGAGCAAGGCCGAAAGCCTTTCTCCGAAGCTTAGGATTTGGTCCAAGGTCCTGGTGGACAAATCCTTAAGAAGCTGGACGCCGTGGAGCAGGTCCCGCAGCTCAGGCAGAATTTTGTCCATCTCCTCCATGGCGGGGGCATAGGCCTGCGAGCCGAGGGTTTCCTCGGCCACCTTTTTGTGGAATGCCCGGATGCCCTCCAAGATGTCGAGATACTCCTTCCTGTCCTGGGCGGCCGAAGCCGCCCTGCCCAGATCCAGAGCGGTGCTCCCCATGGCGGAGACCACGATTATTTCCGGACTTTCCTCCCGTACGGTCTCCACCGCCAAGGCCAAGGCCTTGGAGTCTTTCAACGCCGCATTGCCGAATTTATATACTTTCATGCGCGGGATCTCCTCCCAAGATTATGGAAAAGGCGACCCCCTGGGGGGTCGCCCGACGACAGCTGGAAACCTAGAGCCTTCTCAGCCCAGGATGGAAAGCAAGACGCCCGCGGCTACGGCGGATCCGATGACTCCGGACACATTCGGACCCATGGCGTGCATGAGAAGGAAGTTGGTGGGATCGGTCTGGGATCCGACTACCTGGGAAACCCTGGCTGCCATGGGAACCGCGGATACTCCCGCGGAACCGATGAGAGGATTGACTTTTCCGCCGGTCACCACGTACATCAGCTTGCCGAAAAGCACACCGCTCGCCGTGCCAATGGAAAATGCCAAAAGGCCCAGGAAAATGATCTTCAGGGTCTGGGGATTGAGGAAGCTCGCGGCGCTGGCGGTGGAACCTACGGATACGCCCAGGAAGATGGTGAGGGTGTTGATCAAAGCGTGCTGTGCGGTATCGGAAAGCCTGTCCGTCACGCCTGATTCCCTGAAAAGATTCCCAATCATCAAGGAACCTACCAGGGGGACAGCGGCGGGGAGGAGAAGACCCACGAAGATGGTCACGGCGATGGGGAATACCACCTTCTCAGTCTTTGTGACAGTCCTAAGCTGAGCCATCTTGACCGCCCGTTCCTTGGGCGTCGTCAGGGCTTTCATTATTGGCGGCTGGATAATGGGCACCAAGGCCATGTAGGAATACGCGGCGATGGCGATGGGTCCCAGAAGCTCAGGCTTGAGTCGGGAGGTGAGGAATATCGCCGTAGGGCCGTCGGCGCCGCCAATTATCCCTATGCTCGCCGCCGCTTTCAAATCGAAGCCGAGATAGGTGGCGAGAATGAAGGGAAGGAAGATGCCCACCTGGGCCGCTGCGCCCAAAAGAAGGCTCGCGGGGTTGGCGATCAATGGGCCGAAGTCCGTCATGGCTCCAATCCCAAGGAAGATGAGGGGTGGATAAATTCCGAGCTTCACTCCCTGGTAAAGGTAATAGATCAAACCGCCAGGCTGTCCGTTTACGCCAGGATCGGTGATCCCCGAGAGGGGCAGGTTCGCCAGGAGCATCCCAAAGGCGATGGGAACCAGCAGGAGTGGCTCGTACTTCCGGTAGATGCCGAGGTAGAGGAGGACGCAACTGATGAGGATCATCAGGCTCTGCCCTAGATCCAGGTTCACGAAGCCCGTGGACTGTATGAATTCGACGAGAAATTCTTTCATGGGGAATTCTCCCCCCTTATTCGAGGTCGACTAAGGGATCGTTGGTATTGACAGAGGCGCCCACGGGAACCCGCAAGGCGGAGACCCTTCCCGCCTGGGTGGCGACAATCTCATTTTCCATTTTCATGGCTTCCAGGATGAGGAGGACTTCCCCCTTCTGCACGTTTTGTCCCACCGTCACCTTGAAGGACATGACTGTTCCGGGCATGGGGGCCTTCACGCTCGCAGCGCCGGCGGAGGGAGAAGCCGAAGGAGCCGGAGGGGCAACGGGAGCGGTGGGAGCGCTTGCCTGAACAGGCGCCGGGGCGGCTTGAGGGACCACAGCCGGTCGGGCCGACGGCGCAGACCCGGTTCCCACTTCCTCAACCATTACATCATAGCTTTGTCCGTTAACGGTTACTTTGAATTGCTTCATCATATGCTCCTTAGGCTCTTTATTTGCGTGAGTATCGTTCGATCCTGCCCCAGACAGGGGTATTGAATCCGTTTTCGGGCACCGCCGAGGCGTTGAACGCGGCGATTCTGAATTGCGAAGGTTCGAGACCAGTGCTGGCGGAGATCGCGGCGGCTATGACGGCCACCAGTTCCGCCCCTTCCGACTTTTTCACCGGAGCGGCAAGAACCGCGGCCTTCTGCGCCGGAGAAGGAGCCGACGGGGCCGGATTCCCTTCGGGCTTCACCTTCTTGGGTGCGCTCCGATTGAAAACGAACTTCAACACATATACCAGCAGTATCAGGCCGGCGAGGGCTGCGAAGACTGTACCAACTCCAGCCACCAGGATCATCCATTTGTTGTGCATGGTTCTCTCGCTTTAGACGGGGATGTTGCCGTGCTTCTTGGACGGACCGCTCTGCCTCTTCCCCAAGAGCATGGAGAGGGCCGAAGCCAGCCGCGCCCTGGTCTGGGAGGGATCGATCACGTCGTCCACGTAGCCGCGCACCGCCGCCTTGTAGGGATTGGCGAAGCTCTTCTTGTATTCGGCGATCTTCTCCGCCCTCGTGGCCGCGGGATCCTGGGCTTCATCGATCTCTTTCTTGAAGATTATGTTCGCGGCTCCCTCGGGGCCCATGACGGCGATCTCGGCGGTGGGCCAGGCGAAAACCTGGTCGGCGCCCAGATGCCGGGAGCACATGGCGATGTACGCCCCGCCGTAGGCCTTGCGCAGGATGACGGTCATCTTGGGAACCGTGGCTTCGGAATAGGCATAGAGGAGCTTTGCTCCGTGGCGGATGACGCCGCCATGCTCCTGGCCGACGCCGGGGAGATAGCCTGCCGTGTCCGTGAAGGTGACCAGGGGAATGTTGAAGGAATCGCAGAATCGGATGAAGCGGGAGGCCTTGTCGGAGGCGTTGATGTCCAGCACGCCCGCCATGACCTGGGGCTGGTTGGCGATGATGCCGATGGAGCGGCCGGCCAGCCTGGCGAATCCCGTGACGATGTTCCTGGCGTAGTCCGGCTGGACTTCGAAGAAGTCGGCGGAATCCACGACCCGGGCGATTACGGCGCGAACGTCGTAGGGCTTGTTGGGCGAGTCGGGCATGATTTCCGCGAGGCCGGCGTCCTGCCTCGCAGGATCGTCCCCCGTCGAGACCAGGGGGGCGTCCTCGATGTTGTTCTGGGGCAGGAAGGAAAGGAGCTTCCTTATGCCTTCGATGGTGGCGTCCTCGGAGGCGTAGCGGAAATGGGCGACTCCCGAAACCTCGGTATGGACCCGGGCTCCCCCGAGGTCCTCAGCCGAGACGTCCTCGCCCGTGACAGCCTTTATGACCTGGGGGCCGGTGATGAACATGTTGGAACTGCCTTCGGCCATGAAGACGAAGTCCGTGAGGGCCGGCGAGTACACCGCGCCGCCGGCGCAGGGGCCCATGATGACGGAAATCTGGGGGACCACGCCCGAGGCGAGGGTGTTCCGGTAGAAGATGTCGCCGTAACCAGACAGGGCGTCCACGCCCTCCTGGATCCTGGCTCCGCCGGAATCGTTGATGCCGATGCAGGGACAGCCGACCTTCACGGCCATGTCCATGGCCTTGCAGATCTTGGCGGCGTGCATCTCGCCCAAGGAACCGCCTATGACGGTGAAATCCTGTGCGAATACATACACAGTCCTGCCGTTGACAGTGCCGTATCCGATCACCACGCCTTCGCCGGGGGCTTCAACGCCTTCCATGCCCAGGTCAGTGCAGCGGTGTTCCACAAAGGCATCGAGCTCTACAAAGGAGCCTGCGTCCAAGAGCGCCTCGATCCTTTCCCTGGCCGTCTTCTTGCCTTTCGCATGCTGGGCCGCGACGCGCTTGGGGCCGCCGCCGGCGAGCACCTTTGCTCGCCGTTCCTCGAGCTCTTTCAACTTTCCATCCATAGTGTGCCGACCATCCTTGATAGATTGTAGTCTGGGGGATTATAAGGCTGGGATAAATAAATATCTATACCCCGCAACGAAAAAGGACCCTACTTCCGCTCGCAAAGCTCGATGAGCACACCGCCTGTGGCCTTGGGGTGGAGGAAGGCGATGCGCGCTCCCCCCGCTCCGTACCGGGGCGTCTCGTCGATGAGTCTGACTCCCTTTTCCTTCAGTTCCGCCAATGCGGCGTCGATATCCTTCACCCTGAAGGCCAGGTGCTGAACGCCCTGTCCCTTGGCGGCGATGAACTTGCCTATCGGCCCCTCCGGATCCGTCGACTCCAGGAGTTCCACTTCCGTGTCGCCCACGGGAAGGAAGGCCGTCCGGACCTTCTGCTCCTTGACCTCCTCGGTCCCGTGCAGGACCATGCCCAGGGTCCCTTCCCAGAAGGGCAGTGAGGCGTCGATCTTCTCCACCGCTATGCCGATGTGATCCAGTTTTTCCACGTTCATGAGATTACTCCTTTTACCAAGGCCGAATGCAAGGCTTGGGACGCGGCGTGGAGATCGATTTTCCTTTCGTTCACCCGCCGGGCCAGGTCTTCGAGCATGCCGTTTCCGGAATTTCCGGAAAAATAGTCCATCACCTGCGCGGCGACCAGGTCCTTGAGCTGGTATTTTACAGACTCAAGGCGTCGGCGCGCCAGGCTTCCGTCTTCCTTGGCCAGGGAGAAGCGGCGCAGGATGGCCTCGGCCAAGGCATCGACGCCCTCCCCGGTCTCGGCCACGGTCTTGAGCACCGGAGCGATCCCAGGCTCATCAAAACCAGGCTGGCTTTGGCCGGGAGCAAAGCCTTGGCCTCCGACCGCGCCCAGTCCGTGGTGCAGGTCCGTAGCGGGCGTCTGCGTCGTCGCAACACTGTGTGTCGTCGCAACACTATGCGTCGTCGCAACACTGTGTGTCGTCGCAACGCTATGCGTTGCGAGGGTGTCGGGACCCGGAGCCACGTTGCGGCCTCTGCGCAGCATGGCCTGGGTTTCCAGCATTGCCTTTATCTCCCTCACCACGCGGTCGGCCCCGTCCCGGTCCGCCTTGTTGACCACGAAGATGTCTCCGATTTCCATGATCCCGGCCTTTATGACCTGGATCTCGTCCCCGAGGCCGGGCACGGAGATCAAGACCACCGTGTCGGCGATCTTGACTATGTCGACCTCGGACTGGCCAACCCCCACGGTCTCCACCATGACGATGTCGTAGCCGGCGGCTTCCAAGGCCCGCACCCCAAAGCTGGTGGCCCTGGAAAGGCCGCCCAGCCTTCCCCGGGAGGCCAGGGAGCGTATGAAGACGCCGGGATCCGTCGCATGGTTCTGCATCCTGAGCCTGTCGCCCAGGATCGCTCCTCCCGAGAAGGGGCTGGAAGGGTCCACGGCGATCACCGCCACCTTGAGTCCCTTCGCCCTGAAGCTGGTTATGAGTTTGTCCGTAAGGGTGCTCTTGCCCGCCCCGGGGGGGCCCGTCACGCCGATGACATGGGCCCTGCCCGCCCTCTCCATGAAGGCAGGCAAGGCTTGGAAGGCCGAGGGATCCCCGTCCTCAAGTAGGCTTATGAGTCGGGCGACCGCGCGCACCTCGCCGGCGACGCAGCGTTCGCCCAGATTGCCGCCCATGGATGGTCAGGAGTCCTTCTTGACGTGGGTCTTTATGAAATCCACTGTCACAGAGGTAGGAGTTCCGGGGCCGAAGACCTCGGCTATGCCCTTGGATTTCAGGAAGGGAATATCCTCCTCGGGTATGACTCCGCCGCCGAACACCAGGATGTCCTGGGCGCCCTTTTCCCTGAGAAGCTCGACGACCCGGGGGAAGAGATGGTTGTGCGCCCCCGAGAGTATCGAGAGGGCCACTACGTCCGCATCCTCCTGGAGGGCCGCCTGGACTATCTGCTCCGGGGTCTGGCGGAGACCGGTGTAGATGACTTCCATGCCCGCGTCCCGCAGGGCCCTGGCAATGACCTTCGCGCCCCGGTCGTGCCCGTCCAATCCCGGCTTGGCTACTACGACTCGAATCTTTCTTTCCATCATTGGCTCCTGGCTTAGAACATCACGCTGGGGCGGTACTCCCCGAAGACCTTGCGCAAGACGTCGCAGATCTCCCCGAGGGTCGCGTAGGCCTTCACGGCGGCGAGGATGGGAGGCATGAGGTTCTCGCTTCCCCTCGCCGCCCTTTCAAGGGCGTACAGCGACTTGACCACCGCGAATCCGTCCCTTTCGGCCTTGAGCGCGGCAAGCTTGGTCACCTGCTTTTCACCCACCGAAGGATCGACCCGGAGGAGCCCCTTGGGAGCCTCCTCATCAACCTTGAACTTGTTGAGTCCGACGACCACCCGCTCCGCCTTCTCAACGTCCATCTGCCATGCGTAGGCTGAATCCTGGATCTCCTGCTGCACGTAGCCCTGCTCGATGGCCTTGACCGCCCCGCCCAGGTCGTCGATGCGGCGTATGTAGGCCAGCACCCCCTCCTCGATGGAGTTGGTGAGGCTCTCGACATAGTAGGAGCCCGCCAGGGGATCGGGAGTCTCGGCCACGCCGGACTCGTAGGCCAGGATCTGCTGGGTCCTCAAGGCGATGCGCACCGAGGCTTCGGTGGGAAGGGCCAGGGCCTCGTCCTTGGAATTGGTATGGAGGGACTGGGTCCCCCCAAGGACCGCGGCAAGGGCCTGGATCGCGACCCTCACCACATTGTTCTCGGGCTGCTGGGCAGTAAGCGTGGAGCCGCCGGTCTGGGTATGGAAGCGGAGCATCCAGCTCTTGGGATTCCTGGCGCCGAACCTGTCCCTCATGATCTTGGCCCAGACCCTCCGGGCGGCCCTGAACTTGGCCACTTCCTCGAAGAGGTCGTTGTGGGCGTTGAAGAAGAAGGAGAGCCGGGGGGCGAAGTCGTCGACGTCCAGGCCCGCGGCCACCGCTGCCTCGACATAGGCGATCCCGTCCGCCAGGGTGAAGGCCACTTCCTGGATGGCCGTGGCGCCCGCCTCGCGGATGTGGTAGCCCGAGATGGAGATGGTGTTCCAGTTGGGCACTTCCTTGGAGCAGTAGGCGAAGATGTCGGTGATGAGCCTCATGGAAGGTCCGGGCGGGAAGATGTAGGTTCCCCGGGCGACGTATTCCTTGAGGATGTCGTTCTGGATGGTGCCGTTGAGCTTGTCCGCCGAGACGCCTTGCTTTTCCGCCACGGCGATGTACATGGCCAGGAGAACCGCGGCGGGGGCGTTGATGGTCATGGAGGTGGACACCTTGTCCAGGGGAATCCCGCCGAAGAGGATTTCCATGTCCGCCAGGGAGTCTATGGCCACTCCCACCTTTCCCACCTCCCCCGCGGAGAGGGCGTGGTCCGAATCGTAGCCGATCTGGGTGGGAAGGTCGAAGGCGACGGAGAGGCCAGTCTGGCCCTGTTCCAAAAGGTACTTGTACCGGGCGTTGGACTCCTCCGCGGTGGCGAAGCCCGCATACTGCCGCATGGTCCAGAACCTGCCGCGGTACATCGAGGACTGGACGCCCCTGGTGTAGGGATACTCTCCGGGCAGACCCACCTCCTCGAGGTGGTCCCGTCCTTCAAGGTCGAGGGGCGAATACAGGCGCTTGACAGGAGCGTTGGATCCGGTGACGAAGGTCCCCTTGCGCTCGGGGAACTTGGCGTTGGCCTTGTCTGCCTTGGCGGACCAATCCTGGACCGCCTTTTCGAGCTGTTCCTTGGAACTCATGGCTTTCCTCCTCTACCGGACCGTTGAGCCGGGAGTCCCGGTGCTGGCGGCGAGATGAAGCCCCGCGTCCAGGGCCTTGAGGTTCAGTTCATCCGTGCCCTTGGGCACCCGGGCCTTCACCGCCTGGCGCAGAGGATCCCGGGCGACTATGCCCGAAAGGCCCGCCAGCACCCCGAGGGCGACAATGTTCGCCACGACCTTCTTGCCCACCACCTCCGCCGCGGTGGCGAGGATGGGAAGGGATACTGTCCTGGCCGTTATGGCCGGATCGAGGGCAACGGAGGAATCGGTGATGATGAGGCCCTTCTTCATGGTGGCGCCGTAAGTCTTGTAGGAGTCCTGGGTAAGGGCCAGCAGATAGTCGGGATCAGTCGCCTTGGGATAGTCGATGTCCTCGTCCGAGACCACCACCTCCGCCTTGCTCGACCCTCCCCTGGCCTCGGGGCCGTAGCTCTGGGTCTGCACCGCGTTCTTGCCGTCCATGATCGCAGCCTCGGCGAGGACGATGCCCGCCAACAGGAGGCCTTGGCCCCCGGATCCGCTCAGTCTGAATTCAACTCGCATCCCCGGTTTCCTCCCTTGTAGTCGTTGAATGTGCGCTGGATTTTAGTGGTCATCTCCGCGTAGGTAGCGGTGAATTCCGGCCTTTCCACCTTGTGAAGCTCGCCGATGAGCATCTTGCCTTGGATTTTTTCCGGCGGAAGGGCCGCCGCGGCCTTTACGTTCACCGTCCTGTCCTTGATCCAGTTCAGGAGCTCCACAGGCCCGCCAATCTTGTTCTTGCGGCCGAAGTAGGTGGGGCACTGGGTCAGGGCCTCCACGACGGAAAAGCCCTTGTTCATCAAGGCCTTTTCTATCAGGTCCTGCAGGAGGGTGACGTGGAAGCTGGTCGCCCGGGCCACATAGGTGGCGCCGGCGGCCTTGGCCAGTTCGCAGAGGTCGAAATCGTATTCCACGTTGCCGTAGGGGGCCGTGGTTCCCAACATCCCGTGGGGCGTGGTGGGAGAATACTGGCCCGAGGTCATGCCGTAGGTGGAGTTGTTCATGACGATGGTGGTGATGTCGATGTTTCGCCGCGCGGCGTGGATGAAATGGTTCCCGCCTATGGCGGCGCAGTCTCCGTCGCCGGTCATGACGATGACCTTGAGCTTGGGTTTGGCGTGCTTAACTCCGGTGGCGAAGGCGATGGCGCGCCCATGGGCGGTGTGGAGGGTGTCGAAGTCAAGGTAGCCCACGGCGCGGCTCGAGCAGCCGATTCCGGACACCAGGACGATGTTGTTCTTCTCAAGACCCAGCTTGTCGATGGCCCGCACCAAGGCGCTGGTGACAGTCCCGTGGCCGCAGCCCGGGCACCAGATGTGGGGGAGCCTTTCCTTGCGGAAATAGTCCAGAACCTCAGCCATCAGAAGGCCTCCTTGAGTACGTTGAACACCTCGTCGGGGTGGAAGAGCTCGCCGTTGACCTTGCCGAGCTTTACGACCTTGGTATCGCAGCGGACTACCCGCTCGATCTCCAAGGCCAGCTGGCCAAGGTTCATTTCCGGTACGACAACGGTATGGGCGGGGCCCAGGAGCCTTCCCACCGTCTCGTCCGGGAAGGGCCAGACGGTCTTGAGGCGCAGCATGCCTGCCTTGAGGCCTTGCTTCCTCGCGCGGCGCACCGCGGAAAGGGCCGCCATGGCGGATGAGCCGAAGGAGACGACGGCGACCTCGCAGTCCTCCATGTTTTCGGCGTAGTAGTCGGCGAGGACTTCGGTGTTCTTGGCGATCTTGCTGTCCAGGCGGCGCAGGAGGGTGTTGGCTACGGAAGCCTTCCCCGAGGGGGCGCCGGATTCGTCGTGGAAGAGGCCCGTGCAATGCCATCGGTACCCTTGGCCGAAGGGGGCCATCAGGGGGACTCCGCCGTCCGGGTCGGCAGCGTAGGGCTTGTAGCCCGCGGGGGAGTCGGGCATGGCGCGGCGGGGAATGGAATAGGACCGGGGATCGGGCAGGACCACCTTCTCCCTCATGTGGCCGATCACCTCGTCCGTGAGGACGATGACGGGCACGCGGTATTTTTCCGACAGCTCGAAGGCCTTGAAGGTAAGCTCATAGCACTCCCGGACGTTGCCCGGGGCGAGGGCTATGATGGAATGGTCGCCGTGGGTTCCCCACCGGGCCTGCATAAGGTCCTGCTGGGCCGGGGACGTGGGCATGCCCGTGGAGGGGCCCATGCGCTGCACGTTCACGATCACCACCGGAACCTCGCAGAGGCAGGCGTATCCGATGGATTCCTGCATGAGGCTGAAGCCCGGGCCGGAGGTGGCGGTCATGGACTTCCTCCCAGCGAGTGAGGCGCCGATGCAGGCGGAGATCGAGCCGATTTCGTCCTCCATCTGGATGAACCGTCCGCCGAACTTGGGGAGCTCCTCGGCGCACATCTCGGCGATTTCGGTGGAAGGGGTGATGGGATAGCCGGCGTAGAATTCAAGGCCAGCGGCCAGGGCTCCCATGGTGCAGGCCTCGTTGCCCTGCATGAGTTTGATCGTTTCAGCCATGATGGGCCTCCGGGGGAAGACTCAAGTCGTAGGCGCCCTCATCCTTTTCCTTCGGCGCCGAGTCCACTATGGGCTTCACTTCGATGGCGAAGTCGGGGCACCGATACTCGCACATCCTGCAGCCGATGCAGATCTCCGGCCTTTCGGGGAAAACCTTTCCGTTCTTCAATACGAGAAGCTGCCTGGGGCAGAAGGCCACGCATATCCCGCAGCCCTTGCAGTACTTCTCGCGCACTAGATGGAAGAAGCCTTTTTTTTGTTCCGCCATACCTTGCCCTGGACTTGTTTTGGCCGCCCCGATCTATACGGATCGAGTAATCCTCATCGTCTACCAACTTGACTTGCAGAGACAGGTGATAGTCGGGAGGCTATTGTGGACGTGCGGCAATTGCCCCATTATACCCTTGAAGGCCGATTCTGTCAAAATGATTCGGCTTCTCCCCTCCCCCTTTTCCCTGGGTTGTCGCGGAGGTATACTACCCATCCTCATTTCTTATATATTTTGTAGGCAATTACTCAGGACGAGGAGGACTGCGGATTTGAAAAAGCAGCTTAAGATACGGGACCTCACCCTTCGGGACGGCCAACAATCCCAATTCGCCACGCGGATGAACCAGGCCCAGGTGGACAGGGTCCTCAAGGACTACCACAAGGCCCATTTCTACGCCATGGAAGTCTGGGGCGGGGCGGTGCCCGACTCAGTCATGAGGTACTTGAACGAAAGCCCCTGGGAACGCCTTGAGTCCATCAAGGCCGGCGTCGGGGAGTCCTCGAAGCTCACGGCCCTATCCAGGGGCCGGAACCTCTTCGGCTACAACCCCTACCCCGATTCTGTCATCGAAGGCTTCTGCAGGAACTCCGTCGCCTCGGGCATCGACATCATGCGCATCTTCGACGCCCTCAACGACATCGACAACATGCGGTCGTCGATCAAGTTCGTCAAGGAAGCGGGAGGCATGGCGGATTGCGCGGTCTGCTACACCGTGGACCCCAAGTTCACCGCCGGGGAAAGGCTCAAGGCCTTCCTCTCAGGCAAGGCCCTTCCCGGCAACATCTTCACCATCGATTATTTCGTGAAGAAGGCCAAGGAGCTCGAGGCCGCCGGGGCGGACATGATAAGCGTGAAGGACATGGCGGGGCTCATCGATCCTGTCGTGGCAGCCAAGCTTATCAAGGCCCTCAAGGACGCGGTCTCCCTTCCCGTGGACCTCCACACCCACTGCACTCCCGGCTACGGCGTCGCCAGCCTTCTCGCGGGAATCGTCAACGGCGTGGACATCGTGGACACGGCCATCCTCTCCTTCTCCGGCGGGCCCGCCGCCCCGGCCTATGAGATCATACGGATCTTCGCGGACAAGCTGGGGTTGGACACCGGCGTGGACAACGCCGCCGTGGCGAAGATCGACCTTGCCTTAAGGGACATCAGAGGCGAGCTCGCCAGCTACGACCAATACAAGAAGATGCCCCCCAGGCTCGACCTCACCAAGGACTCCCTGGCTCCCGAACTCAATCTTCTCTTCGACGACGCCCTGGAATACACGGTGGGAGGCAAGCTGAACAAGGCCCTGGAGCTGTGCAGGAAGATCGAAGCGGCCTTCAATTACCCAGATCCGGACGAGATCGTCCAAAAAGCCCAGATCCCCGGCGGCATGTACACCAACATGATGGCCCAGATGAAGGAAGCCAAGCTGGAGCACCATTTCGGCGAAGTCCTCAAGGCAGTCCCCGTGGTGCGCCTGGACGCCGGAGTCCCGCCCCTCGTGACTCCGACGAGCCAGATCGTGGGTGTGCAGGCGGTCAACTATGTGGTCTCCAAGACCAAGGGCGAGGACCCGTACGCGAACGTTTCCAAGAACTTCGCCGAGCTCGTGAAGGGATCCTACGGCAAGACTCCCTGGGCGGTAGACCCGGAGTTCCGCCTGAAGATCTGCGGTTCCCGGGAAGAAATCCCTTACGATACCTCGAACTACAAGCCCCAGCCCAACCCCGCGGTAGCGGAGGCGGGAGGATCCCTGCTTGCCAAGGATGAAAAGGAAACCCTCCTCCTCGAGCTTTTCCCCTCCGTGGCGGAGAAGTTCCTCAAGGGACGGAGGATAGCTGAGTGGAAGCGAGACCATCCCGGGGAGGACGCCCAGGCATCGGCCGCGGCCTCCCAGGCCCCGGCGACCGCGGAGCCGGTTCCTGCCGCGATCGATCCCGCGGGCATCCAATACTTCACCGTCCCGGCCTTTTCGAGCTATGTGGCCGAATTGGCAGACGGCTACGAGGTGGACGACGGCCACGACGAAGCCTACTGGGCTTACGCGGTAGCCAACGCCGAATAGCGGGAGCTTGAATAGCAGGCGCCCGAAGCAACCTGCCCAAGGCAGAGTTCAAGGCGGTTTCCGGCTCAGCAAACCATGGCGGCCCGGAGGCCGCCTTTTTTTTCGCCCCGAGGCTAGGCCCTTCGCCTGTAACCGATCGCCAGATTCAGGATGAACACGAAGGCCACGAGGATGAGCGCTGCTCCCCAGGCCTTCTCGTGCCAATCCGCGTAGGGACTTTTGATGTACTCATAGATGACCAAGGGAATGGCTGCTGTGGGCTTTGAGGGATCGAGGTTCATGAAGGGATTGCCGAAGGCGGTGAAAAGCAAGGGGGCGGTCTCTCCCGAGATCCTGGCCACTCCCAGCCCCACGCCGTTAAGGATCCCCGTCCTGGCCGCTGGAAGCAGCACCCCTAGGGAAGCCCTCCAGCGCGGCACGCCCAGTGAGACCGCCGCCTCCATATAGGAGGCCGGCACGAGGAGAAGCACCTCCTGCACCGTGGAAGTGACCGTTGGAATCATGATCAAGGCCAGGGCGATCCCTCCCGAGAAGGCCGAAAATGACCTTGAGGGCACGACGATCCAGGCATAGATGACAACGCCTATCACAATGGAAGGTATGCCTTGGAGGGAATCCACCACGAGCCTCAAAAGCTTTGAAAGGGTTGAGCTTGGCCGTTCCGCGAGCTGGAGGGCGGCGAGGATGGAAAGGGGGACGCTTGCCAGGGCGGCGATCCCCAGGATCAAGAGGCTTCCGACGATCCCATTGGCGATTCCGCCTCCCGGATCCCCGAAGGGCTTCTGGGTTTCAAGGAAAAAGCCCGGGCTTATGGCTTTGGAGCCTTTGACGAATACGGTGAGCACTATCGCTCCCAGGAGGCCAAGGACGGCCAAGGCCGGAAGGATGACCAGGCCGGTGAAAAAGGCGTTCTTCCGCCTGCGCCGCAGGTAATCGGCCGAGGGCTCAAATCCGCCCATGGGACCTCCCGGAGGCGGTGGCTATCAACTTCCGCCCCGCCGCGTTGATGGCAAAGGTTATACCTAGGAGGGCCAGGGCGAGGAACATCATGGCCGACCTGTGGAGGTCGCTCTCCGCCTCGTTGAACTGGCTGGCTATCACGCTGGCCATGGTATTCCCCAGGGAAAAAATTGAGGTGGGAATCCGGGTCGCGTTTCCTATGAGCATGGTGACAGCCATGGTCTCCCCCAAGGCCCTTCCCAAGGCCAGCAAAACCCCCGCGGCGATGCCTGACTTCACGTAGGGCAGGGATATGCCCAGCACCACTTCCCTCTTGGTGGTTCCCAAGGCCAAGGCGCCGTGGCGGACCGATTCGGGGACATTCTTCAGGACCTCCCTGGTCATGGAGGCGATGAAGGGGACTATCATTATGGCCAGGACGAGGGAGGCGGAGAGGATTCCCACGCCGTAGGGCGCGATTCCCAAGGCAATCTGTAGTTTCTGCACCAGGGGAACCACCACCGTGAGCCCCCACAGCCCGTAGACCACGGAAGGGATGGAAGCCAGGAGATTGACGAAGACGCTGGCCAGCCTCGCCAGCCGCGGCGAGCGAACATACTCACCGAGAAGCACGCCCGTGGCCAGGGAAAAGGGAAGGGATATGGCCAAGGCCAGGAATGAGGTGAGGAGGGTGCCAAGGATGAAAGGCCAGGCGCCGAAGCGGAGGGTCACGGGATTCCATTCCCCGCCGCTCAGGAAGCCGAGGCCGAAAAGCCCCATGCTCTCTCCGGCGTTGGCCGCGAGGGAGACTACGAGGCCCGAAAAGAGCACGACGAAGAACATCGCCGTGCCCTTGAGCAATCCGGAATAGATTCGGTCGTTCATGCTATCGCAGCGAAGCCCCGCCGTAGGTGATGCCCTTTATGATCGCCTCGGCCGCCTTCACCGCCGGTCCCGAGAGGGTCGCGTAGTCCAGGGCGTTGGCGTATTTCTGCCCCTCGTGGGTCACCCACCAGAGGAGGTCCACCAGGGCCTTGGCCTGCTCCCTTGTCCTTCCGCCGTAGTTCTGGTCCTTGTACACGATGATCCAGGTCAGGGCGCAGATGGGGTAGCCGTCGGGGGCGCTCGTGTCCACAAGGAGGATGCGCGTGTCCTGGGGCATGGAGCCCGCCGCCGCCGCGGAAGTGGACTCGAGGCTGGGCTCTATCCAGTTGCCCGAGGAATTCCGCAAGGCAGCCACGGCCAGCTTGTTTTGGTTGGCATAGGCGAGCTCCACGTAGCCGATGCTTCCCGGCGTCCGGGCAACCACTCCCGCCACTCCGGCGTTCTGGGCGGCTCCCTGGCCGGAAGGCCAGCTCACGCTGTTGGCCGATCCAACCTTGGCCTTCCATTCAGCGCTCACCGCATTGAGGTAGGCGGTGAAGTTGAAGGTGGTTCCGGAGCCGTCGGAGCGGTACACAGGCATTATGGCGAGGTTGGGGAGCTTGAGCTGGGGATTGAGGGAAGCGATCTTTGCGTCGTTCCACTTCGTTATCTTCCCCAGGAAGATCTCCGCCACCACATCGCCCGACAGCCTAAGCTTGGGGGACCCGGGCAGGTTGTAGGTCACGACCACTGCGCCGGCCACGGTGGGGATGTGGACTATGGGCGCGGGGTACTTGGAAAAATCCGCGTCCTTCACGAAGGAGTCGGAGCCGCCGAAATCGACCACCCGGTCCATGATGTTCTTGAGGCCCCCGGAGGAGCCGATGGCCTGGTAGTTGACCTTGACGCCCGTCTCCTTCGCGTAGACATCGAACATCTTGGAATAGATGGGAGCCGGGAAGCTCGCTCCCGAGCCCAATAGGCTCGCGGCGCCTTGGGCGCCGGCGGCGCCGGCGGCGATTGCCGCAAAGGCCAACACCAAAGCGGCCACAGCATGGACCCTCTTGGAATTCTTCATATTTCAAACCTCCGGTACGGGATGCCCAGAGGATAGGGAACAATTATTAGCCTACGCCCACGGATCGGTTAGGAATCGGTTAATTCGTAGCTTTTTATGATTTCGGCTATGCGCTCGGCCGCGAGCTTGGCTTCCTTGAAATCCAGAAGCATCCAGTCGTGGACCATGTTGTCGTATTCGTAGAAGGATAGCCGCGCCTTGGCGGCCAGGCAAAGGCCTCGGAACCTGCGGGCGTCGGCGGCGAGGACGTCCTTGGTGCCTATGAACAGGTGCATCTCAGGCAGGCCGTGGAGATTCCCGTAGAGGGGGCTTATCCAGGGCTTGCGGGGATTGGCGCCCTTCGCCCAGGCCCTGCCGGCTTTCTTGAGCGCCTCCACATTCAGGAAGGGATCCTCTGGGTCGAGCACTTCGATATGGGGATTGCTCATCGTCACGTCAAGCCAAGGGGAAAGGAGGACAAGGCCTGGGGGCAAGGCCAGGCCATCGTCGCGCAAGGCCATGGCGAGGCCCAGGCAAAGCCCTCCCCCCGCCGAGTCTCCCATGAACACAAGCCGTTCCCCCGCGGCGCGTTTATTTTCCAACTCGGCGCAATAGGCCAGGAGGATGCGGTAGGCGTCGGCGTACGAGTGTTCCGGCGCCAGGGGGTAGTCGGGGGCCACGATTCCGCAGCCCGTGGATTCAACCAGGTTGGCGAGGAACCTCCAATGGGGGCGTGTCGCGTTGAGGACGTAGGAACCGCCGTGGAGGAAAAGGACGCGCAGGGTTGGGACCTTGCTCTTGGGTTCAAGACGGTGGATCCTCATGCCCCGGAAATCGTCAGCGAAGACTTCAACCCTGAGGCGCAAGTATTCCGGCGGCTCGGGGCTCACCAGGGCCCGGGAATAGTCCCGTTTCTTAAAGGTTTCCTCAGGGCCTTCCTGGGATTCCTTGACCTTCGAGGCCCAGAGCATCTTCTCGAACAGGACGCTCTGCACCGAAGGAGATTCGGAGTAGCGGAAGAGGGGCATGCCTAGAAGCTACCGATTTTCGGATCCGGAAGCCAGGTTGACATGTCGTTGCCCAAGTAGGTCTTGAGGTTGTCCAAGAGCTCCCTCAGGGCCTGGAGGGCCGAATCGGCATCCTGGGCGGCGATGGCCCTCATGAGCCGTATGTGGGAATAGTTGTTCTTGAGCACATGGCTGTCCCCGGGGGCGAATTCGTTGACATAGATGCGCTGGAACTTGGCGTAGAAAGGGGAAATGGCCTTGTCCGCGAAGGGATTGCGTCCGCATTTTCCCAACAGCACGTGGAATTCCTCGTCCACGCGTATGGCAGCCAGCCTGTCGCCTTCCACCGTGGCCTTCTCGTAGCCCTCCGCCAGCTCCAGTATCCTCTTCCTCTCCCCGGCGGTGGCGTACTTGCA
This sequence comes from Spirochaetota bacterium, assembly GCA_040757435.1. Classification (GTDB taxonomy): domain Bacteria; phylum Spirochaetota; class Spirochaetia; order Treponematales; family Rectinemataceae; genus VKGY01. The sequence continues at coordinate 17,509 of JBFLXC010000021.1, forward strand.
GGCCCTCTGCACGATGAGGGCCTCGATGACCGCCCTCACCTCGAGCTGGAGGAAAAGCTCCTCGGTCCGGATCGGGGAGACAAGGACGCCTTTCTTGGGGAGGATCTCCACGAGGCCCTCGGCCTCGAGGCGGCGGAAGGCGTCCCGGACCGGCATCCTGCCGATCCCCAGGGATTTGCTTGTCTCGTTCTCCGAGACTATGGAGCCCGGCTTGAGCCGCAAGGTGATTATCAAGTCGAGAAGGGTGGCGTAGGCCGTTTCCGCCAGGGTTGTTCCCTCGCCCATGGTCACATCCTCGCCTACATCCCCATGTAGGCTTGCCGCACCGTCGGGGATTCCAGAAGGACGGAGGCTGTTCCCGATTCTACTATCCTTCCGGTTTGAATCACATAGCCCCGGTCCGAAATTTCAAGGGCTTCCTGCACCAACTGCTCCACAAGAAGCACCGTGACGCCCCGCTTTCGGATCTCCACCACTGTGTCCAGGACCTTCTCTACCATGGCCGGCATGAGGCCGAGCGACAGCTCGTCCAGCATGATGAGCTTGGGGGAGCACATGAGGCCCCGGGCGATGGCGCACATCTGCTGTTCCCCTCCCGACAGGGTCTCGGCGGTCTGGCCCGCCCTTTCCTTGAGGCGGGGAAAGAGCTCGAAGGCCTGCTCCAGGTTTTCCTCCACCTTCGCCCTGTCGCGTATGGTGTAGGCCCCCAGCTCCAGGTTCTGCCGGACCGAAAGCTTGGCGAAAAGGCGCCGGCCCTCCGGGACGTAGGAGATTCCCCGGGACACCAGGGCGTCCGCCCCTACCTTCCCTATCTCCTGGCCTTGGAAGCGTATGCTGCCTGATTTCGGGTGCATGAGCCCGGCGATGGTCTTCATGGTCGTGGATTTCCCCGCCCCGTTGGAGCCGACGATGGCTACTATCTCCCCTTCCTTGACTTCCAGCGATATGCCGTGCAGGACCGGCACGGCGTCGTATCCGCAGTGGATGTCCCGCACTTCCAACATGGTATCGCCCTTCATGCCTGCCTCCCCTTGCCTTCCGCCTCCATGATGCGACGTGCGTATTTCTCGCCGAAATAGGCGGTGATCACTTCCTGGTTCCGCACGATTTCCGCCGGGGAGCCCTGGGCGATCTTTTCCCCGTGGCTCAGGACCACGACCTTGTCGGCTATGGGCATGATGGCTTCCATGATGTGCTCAACCATGAGGATGGATATGCCCTGGGCCTTCAGGTTCTTTATCACCGCCACCATCTCCTGCACTTCCGTGCTTGTCAGGCCCGCCACGGCCTCGTCCAGGAGGAGGAGCTTGGGGGAGGTGGCCAAGGCCCTCGCCACCTCGAGGCGCTTCTTGTTTCCCTCCGTCATGTCTCCCGCGGTCCTGTCGGCCCATTCCTCCAGGAAGCAGGTCTTCATGCAGGCCTTGGCGATCTCCCTGGCCTTCGCGGTGCTCGGCTCCTTCTGGTAGGCGCCGATCATAATGTTGTCCAGGACCGTCATCTCTTTCAGCGGCCGCACAACCTGGAAGGTCCTGGCCAGGCCCTTGCGCGCTATGCGCCAGGAGGGAAGCCTCGTGATTCTCTGGCCCTCGAAGAGGATTTCGCCGGAATAAGGCTTGTAGTAACCGGCGATGCAGTTGAAGACCGTTGTCTTCCCCGCCCCGTTCGGCCCAATGAGGGCAACGATGTCTCCCCTCTCAACGTCGAAGGACACGTCCTTGTTGGCGAAGAGCTCTCCGAATTTCATGCTCACGGACTGCACTTCCAGGATGATGTCTTGTTCCTTTGATGCCATCATCGCCTCCCTTCGGCGCCCTGGCCGCGGACCGCCTTGGCCTTCCGCTTCGCCGCGGAAAGGATGCCCATGATTCCTCCGGGCTGGAATTCCATCATGAGGATGATGATGAGACCGAAGATGATAAGGTCGACGCCCGACCCCAGCTTGGCCAGATAGGCCCTGGTGTACTCTTGCAGGGGAATGAGGACCAAGGCTCCCAGGAGGGGGCCCCAGAAGGTTCCCAGGCCGCCCAGGATGGCTACGAGGACGAATTTCATGGACATGTCCAGGGACATCACCGTGGGGGGATCGACCCGGTAGTTGTACTGGGCGAAAAACGCGCCGCAGAGGGCGGCCAAGGCAGCGCTCAAGGCCATGGCGGCGAGCTTCATGCCCGTGGAGTTGACTCCCAGGGATTCGGCTGTCTCCTGGCCTTCCCTCACCGCCCTAAGGTAATAGCCGAAGCGGGCCTTCTCCACGTACCGGATGACCATGAACACCAGGGCGAAAATCGCCAGGGCCCCGTAGTAGTAGCCCGTCTTGTCGCTGGCCCAGGTGAAATGCTTCCAGGAATCCTTGAGGATGGGATAGTCGAGCCCAAGGGCTCCTCCTATCCAGTCCCAGACCATGAAGAGGCGGTTGAAGATTTCGACGATGGCGAAGGTGGCGATGGCGAAGTAATGTCCTTTGAGCTTGAAGCAGGGGTAGGAGATAAGGACGGAGACCAGGGCCGCGGTGAGGATGCCCACCAGCATGCCTCCCCACGGGCTTGCGTTGTTCACGCAGACCGCGTAGGCGGCGCCGTAGGCTCCTATGCCGAAGAACACGGAGTGCCCGAAGGATACCTGGCCGCCGTAGCCGCCGATGAGGTTCCAGGCCTGGGCCATGGCGGCGTTGAGGAGTATGAGGATGAGGACGTGGGAGGTGAATCCCTTGCCTATGACTCCCAAGGAAGGAAGAAGGGCCAGGACCGCCAGCAGGGCTGGAAAGCCGAAACGCTTTAAGGTGTTCTTGTCCATGGCTCACCACCCGAAGAGGCCCTTGGGCCTGACCAGGATGACTACGAGGTAGATTCCGAAGACCGCGACGTACTTGTACACGGGGGCGAAGTAGAATCCCGCCAGGGATTCCACAAGGCCGATGATGAGGGCCGCCAGCAGGGCGCCGGGTATGGAGCCGAAGCCTCCCAGGGCTACCACCATGAAGGCGATGAGGCCGAAGAGGGTCCCCACGTCGGGATGGGTTGCCAGGTAGGAGGGCAGGAGTCCTCCCGCTATGCCCACGCAGGCCCCGCCGATGCCGAAGACCAGGAGGAAGATCTTTTCGGTGTTGACTCCCATGAGCCGCGCCGCCTCGGCGTCCATGGCCGTGGCCTGGACCGCCCAGCCGAACCTCGTCCTGCTCAGGAAGAGGTACAGGGCTCCCAGGACGACCAGGGAGAACATGCCCACCACGAACTGGGGCACCGGCACGACCACCTCCCCAAAGATGATGGACTTGCCGTCCATGACGGTATCGGAGAGGATGCGGAAGTTGGGGGTGAAGCGGTTCATGGCGAAGTTCTTTATGAGCATGGAGAGGCCGAAGGTGGCCAGAAGAGGGGCCATTGCCTTTCCCATGGTCCTTTTGACCACCAGCTTGTAGGCGAGCATGCTCAGGATGAAGAGGAAGATCCCCGCGGCGATCCATGTCACCAGGGGATCGAGCTTGAAGATGAATCCGAGCCAAAATGAGACGTACATGGCCGCCATGAGGAATTCCCCATGGGCGAAATTGAGGACATCCATGACGCCCCAGATGAGGGAAAGCCCCGCGGCCACAAGGCCGTAGAGCAGTCCGCTCCATATGCCGTCGAGCACGACCTGAATCAACATGGACATAGGGGCTTTACCTCGCTGCGGGTTCGGATGGCGGACGCAAGGTCCGCTGTCGAAAAGCCTGGGTCAAGGAAAACGGCCGGGGAGGACCTGCCTTTCAAGGGCGGGTCCTCGCCTGCCGCTCCTATCTCAACGATACGCTTCGGTTTTCCGATTACCAGTTGGGCATCGGGAAGATGGGCTCGCCGTCCTTGTACTCATAGGGGTATACGGTGACGTAGGAGCCGTTCTGGAGCTGGGAAATGACGCTGGCGGCCTTGATGTTCTGCCCGTCGGGGCCGAACTGCACCTTGCCGCCCATGGACAGGGGGCTGTCGAAGGTGGTGGTCCTCAGGACCTGGGCGACCTTCTCGGTGTCCACGGCGCCGGCCTTTTCAATGGCCAGGGCCAGGACGTACATGGCCACCGCTTCCTGGATGGAGTTGGAGTCGAAGGGGACGCCGACCTTGGCCTTGTAGTACTTCTCCACAGGGGCAACGGCCTTCATGAAGCGGGAGCCGAACTCGGGGGTGTAGCCCGCGGAGCCCATGAAGCCCCAGCCGTCCTTGCCCATCTGCTCGGCGATCTTGGGATCCTGGTATCCGCCGCAGTAGTTGATGGCCATCTTGGGTTTCCACGCCGCCTGCTTCATGGTCCTGATCATGAGGGAATAGTCCGCGCCGAGGACCGCGGCGTAGAGGACGTCGGGCTTGGCGGCCTTGAGCTTTTGGATTTCCGAGTTGAGGTTGGTCGCGCCGGGGGTAAAGGGAACGTCGGCGACGATCTTGACGCCTATCTTCGCGGAGGCGACCTTGGCCTCGTCTGCGGCGTGCTTTCCGAACTCGGTGTTTTCGTAGATGACGGCGCCCGTCTTGATTCCCGCGGCCTTGGCCCTGTTCAACTCCTCGATCCAATGGGCGAATTCGCCGCTTTCGATCCGGTCCGTGGGGGCGAGGCGGAAGAAGTACTGGAGGCCCCGTTCAGTGAGGGCGGCGGAGCTGGAGGCGCCGCACATGAAGATCTTCTGGAGTCTCTCCGCGACGGCGCTGGCGGGCTTGGACGCCGAGCTGTTGTAGGCGCCGATGACGGCGAAGACGCCTTCCTGTTCATAGAGGCGCTCCGCCTCTGACTTGGCGACGTCGGGCTTGCCCTGGTGGTCGGCCTTTACGAGTTCGATCTTGTAGCCGTTCAGGAGCCCCGCCTTCTTGGCTATGGGCAGGTCGAGGTCGGGATAGACGCCGTTGATGATGTCCACGATGGTTTCCACGGCGGCCTGGCAGCGCTGGCCGGCGGTGGCGACCGATCCTGTCAGGGGAAAGAGGGTTCCGATCTTGATTACCTTGTCCTGGGCTCCCGCTCCGGCGATGAGCAGGACGACGGCGACTACGGCGAGCAGCGTTCGTTTCATTCGAGCCTCCTATTTGCGTTCCGTCGCCGCTTCAGTCTCAGAACGAGGGGCGGCGATCGGAAAGAATAACCGAATAAATATGCGAAGTTTCGCGGCGCGTCCAATTCCGGAGTATAGAACAGTCTTTTCCAGCCGTCAAATATTATTTGTATTACAGTGATATCCAAGATGACTACGGTTTCCCCTTCCGCCTTTGTGCCCTATACTCAAGGTAGTCATTGCCCAAGGAGGCCGAAATTGCGGTTGATCGCAGCGCTCTTCGTCGCCCTTTCCCTCGCCGGATGCGCCACCGCTCCTGAACCGGGGATTCCTTCGGCTCAGCAGGGCTCGGAAGTCTCGTGGCCAAAGATCTACGCCGACGAAACCTACCTGTTCGATTTTTCCTCTTCCCTCTCCGAGGCTGAGGCGGTGGGAACTATCAAGAATCTCCAGGACTCCATGGTGGAATACAACGCGAACCTGCCTTTTTCCTTCCTCGACGTGGACGCCTTCGGCTTTAGGGCCCGGTGGTCCTGGGCCGAGGGGACCATGGTCAAGAGCGCGGGATTCATAATCCCCTATGACCAGGTCTCCTCCATCCTGCTCCAGCACTACCCGGCCACGGATAAGAATTTCAAGTGGGGCGTGAACGTATATATGAAGGGACCGAGCACGGTTTCACTCCGGACGCCCACGCGCGATGCGGCCCAACGGCTTGGCAGGGCCATCCACGCCCTCGCCAAGGCGCGGGGGGCGGCTCTGAGCGCAGCCAATCCACGTTTCGGGGCGGCCCTCTCGACGCTCAGCGATGCCCAAGCAAAGGCTGCGGGGCTGGCTCCCCCGGGCGGCCTCATTATTTCCTGGATTTTCCTTGAGAGCCCGGCGCAGCGGGCGGGCTTCTCTCCCCAGGACATCATCCTTTCCGTTGCGGGCGCCAAGGTTACTAAAACCGAGCAACTTATAGCGATCCTCGAATTCCTTGTAGCGGAAGGAACCAAGGAAGCGAAGATCGAGGGCTTGAGGCGCAGCTATCGCGTGGAGGGGGATAAGTACATAGAAATTTTCGTGCCGGTGACCTTTACCTTAAGCCTGGATCACCCCGCGGGAGGCTCCCGATGAGAAATCGAAAACCCATTGCCTTCGGTTGCCTTGTCCTTTTTTCCCTTCTTGTTGCCGGTCCCCCCGCCTTCGCCCAGGGCGCCGATCCTGCCTCGGTGAAGCCGGCCTGGCAGACGGAGAAGGAGATCGAGGCGTTGAAAAACGCCCCCCTGCCCCAGTTCAGCGCCTTCTATTTCGGCTACGATTATCCCATCCTGTCGGGAAACCTGGCCGCCGACCTGGCCAAATGGGAAAGCCCGATCAACATCGCAGTAGGCTTCGAATCCATGTCGGGGCTCAGGAATTCCTTCATCTCCGGGGTGGAGCTTGAGATGTTCTTCACCTTCAACGATTCGGGGGTCCGCTTCCTCATGAACGACCTGGTGCTCTTCGGCTACTCCTTCGATCTGAAATTCGCCAGGCTCAACGCTGGGATACGGGCGGGCCTCTCCATCCTTGATATAACGGATGATTCCAGCGGATACGGCACCTTCACCGCCCTTGGGGCAGTCCTTGGCCCTGAAGTATCCCTCTACCTGCCTGTGGCAAAGGACATGTCACTTTACCTACGCGGCCGCTACGCCGCCTCGGCCTACATGACCTTGGACACGGACGCCAATCCCATCGACGACGGCCGCAACCAGCTCGCCACCTTGAGCTTCCAGGCGGGCTTGGGCTTCAAGATGTGATCGTAGGGATTGGAGGAATTGGACAGGAGTACAGGATTTTCAGGATTTTCGGGATAGAACTCAGCTTCCGGCTCCGCAGCATTTCTTGTATTTCTTTCCCGATCCGCAGGGACAGGGGTCGTTGCGTCCCACCTTGGGCTCTGCCCTGACTACTGTCTGGGTGGTGACTTTTCCGTCGTCGAAGAGCCAGCGGTCTTCCTTTTTCACAAAGCGCGCCGATTCCCGGTGGTTTTCCTTCATTCCGTCCAAGACATAGCTGGCGGTGAAGTCCACGGTGCCTTCGCTGTCCACTTCCCTGCCTTTCTCGGTCCCATGGATGGTAAGGCCGAGCCATTGGGATTTGGTGCTCCAGCGCCGGGTCTCCTCCACGTCGATGCCTTCGGCGGACACGCAGGTGGCGAGGATGTAATCGATGTTCCCCGTGGCGTAGGCTGTGTAGCGGCTTCGCATGAGGGCTTCGGCGGTTGGGGCCGGGGCCTTTCCCTGGATGTGGACTCCGCAGCATTCTTCGTATCCGCGGCCTGAGCCGCAGGGGCATGTGGTCATATTCCTTCCTCGTGGGGTGGATACTACTACTAGGCCCGCGATCAGTTCAAGCTTGGCCGGCCGGGCGGGATGCAATTCGACAGGAACGCAGGATAAAGCGGGATCGACAGGGAAAGAGCAATGCGACAGGAACGCAGGATAAGGCAGGATCGACAGGGAAAAAGCATTTCGACCTTAAAGATGGAAGCGTATGGGCTTGCGGCGGCAATGCCTACGGACAGCTTGGGACAGGGGGAAGCAAGACCGGAGGTGTGGAAGCCAGGGAGATGTCGGCTGTGGGGAACACCGTGGCCGTCGCCGCAGGATCGAACCATTCCCTCATCCTCGATGCGGATGGCAATCACTATGCCTGCGAAAGCAATGCGGATGGGCAATTGGGCACGGGAGACACCAGCATCATGTCCTACGTGGAAAGCATCGCCGCAGGCATACGGCATGCCATATCCCTGAAGAAAGACAAGACCCTCCGGGCCGTGGGCCACGATTATTTCGGCCAGCTCGGCGACTGCACGGACACGAACAGGTCGAAGCCGGTGAGGGTGTACTACTGAGCCGGGGGAAAAAGCCTGTTCCATGCCAACATTTTCATTGCGCAGTCGATGAAGCGATCGTATAGTAGCATAAAATGAAAGAAGAGTTGGACATTCGGCTAGCGGCTTTCCGCTGGCTTGCGGAGCGCGAGACAAGCGGCAGAAGCGTATTTTCCGGAAAAGAACTAGCGGAGGGATTTATTTTCCAGAACAGGAGGATAACGCTAAAAGGCCAGACAGGAATATGGTTCCCCCAGGGTTTTTCCATGCCCATATCGATCACCACTCGATTAAATGGGCCTTATAAGCTCGATTCATTCAACAGCGACCGAACCTGGACTTACGCCTATCGCGGTGAGGACCCCAACCATCGGGACAACAGAGGCCTTCGGGAAGCAATGCGCACAAGGACCCCGCTCATATATTTCATCGAGGTATACAACCATTACTACCAGGCAGTCTGGCCTTTGATCATCATACAGGACTTCCCAACTTCTCTATGCGTTAAGGCTATGATCGAACCAGCATACAAGGATCTGCGCCCAGGTCATGCAATGGATGATCTCATTGAATCGCCGATGGATGTCCGGCGTTATGTGACAGTGGAAACGAGGCGGCGGCTCCATCAAAATGCATTCAGGGAACAAGTGATACACGCCTACGATGAACATTGCGCTATCTGCAACCTTCATCATCCTGAACTTCTCGACGCGGCGCATATAATCCGCGATTCGGACCAAGAAGGAATTCCCATCATCAACAATGGCCTCTCCCTCTGCAAGATCCACCACGCCGCCTACGACCAAAACTTCATCGGCATAGATCAGGATAGCCGCGTGCATGTGAGAAGGGACATTCTGATAGAACGCGACGGTCCAATGCTCAAGCATGGGCTCCAGGAACTGGACGGCTGGAATATAAGGACGCCCCAGAGGCGCAAGGACAGACCAGATCCGGATCGGCTGGCCCTCCGTTTCAAGGAATTTCTAAGCGCCTAGGGAATCCTGTGCCGAAGGCCCTGGAAATCCTGTCATCCTGTCTGTATTGATCAAGGGAAATAAAAAAACGGAGCCGATGCGCTGTGGATGGCTCCGTCCTTTTAGTCGAAAACGTTGCGGCGAAGAAGACTTGAACTTCCATGCCTCTCGGCACTAGCACCTCAAGCTAGCGTGTCTACCAATTCCACCATCGCCGCACGCGATGGCGATCTTATACAATGGGGAGAGGGAAAGTGTCACGCGGGAAAGCGTCCCTAACCCCGCCTGCGCCCCTTGGCCTTGGACTCCCCGGCCCTGATCTCCTCGGCCCGGGCCAAGGCGGAATCGATGCCGCCTAGGATGTTCTCAGCGCCGATCTCATCGTAG
>JBFLXC010000022.1:0-25968 GCA_040757435.1 Spirochaetota bacterium
GCGCATATCAGACTGATCAATCGTCGCAGAATCGTTCCTCTTCTCATTGGGCTGCCGCAGGAGGGTTAGGCGGGGAGAAATTTCTTTTTCCCAGTCCTTGACGGAGGTCACTTCATATCGGATAACAAGATCGGCAGGATAAATAGGATGGTCAACGTGGGGTCTGACCCCATAAAAGTTGACTTCCTGCAAATCCTGGAAATCCTGTCGTCCTGTCCCTTTATTCAATTTTTGGGGTCTGACCCCCTGTCCACCTTACGGGCCGCGAGGACGAAGTAGGAGAATATGCCCAGGGGCCTGAGCTCCCGGAAGCGCAGGACATCGAAGCCAGCGGCTTGGACAGAGGCGCGAAACTCCTCGCGTCGAAGCATCGCCGGATAATCATGCTCGGTCCGGGCCTTGAAGTACCTGCCGAGGCCGAACTCGAAGGACTCGGCGGAAAGCTCCTCGATGAAGAGGAAAGCCCCGGGCTTGGCGACCCTGGCGATCTCCGCCACGCAGTCCCGCCATTCGGGATAGTTGTGCAACTCCCCCAGGACGAACACCGCGTCGAAGCTCGCATCCTTGTAGCCCAGATCGACGAGGGAACCCTGGACGATGTCCACCGGAAGGCCTGACGTGGCTTTCCGGGAAGCCTCCACAAGGGCGGGATCGGGATCCACGGCGTCGATTCGCCCCGGCGAAAAGTACTTGTGGATCAAGACCGTGCCCGTCCCGTTCCGGGAGCAGTAATGAAGGGCCCGCCCTATGGGTCCGGGATCCAGGATATCCTTCAGGGGCTTCACTTCGAATTGTTCGCGTACCCAAGCCCGCAGCGGATTCCGCTCCAGCCTTTCCTCGAACGATGCATGGTCCATGTCAGTCCTCCCCGGCCCCGCCGCGCGCATAGAGTCTTTCGAAATATTCCACCACAGGCTCGAGCTCCCGCTTGCGCTTCTCCACATCGAAAGCCTCGTCCTTGTCCAGGATCGCCACCTGGTAGCACCACTGGTAGCGTATGACATTGATAAGGTGGGCGAGCGTCCCGGCGTCGCAAGGCTTGAGCCGTCCCTGGCGGATTTTTTCCTCCAGGATCCGCCCCACTTCGATGTCCGCCATTTCCTCCATGGCGTATTTGAGGTAGGTCCTCATCCTCTCGTTGTGCGGGCATTCGGTGAAGAAGATGCGGCTCATGCGCAAGGCGCGGGGATTCTCTCCGAAGGCTTCCACGGGAGCCTCGAAGAGCCTTCGGAATACCGAGGCTCCGCCGGGGCGGCTTTCGTCATCCCTGATGGGCTGGGTCACCGCCTTTTCGGTCATGGCGATGATTTCCTCCAGGATCTCTTCCTTCCCCTTGAAATGGCGGTAGATGGCGCTTTCGGTCAGGCCCACCGCATGGGCGATCTGCTTCATCGACGTGCGCTCGTAGCCTTGGTCCGAAAAAAGCAGGATGGCAGCGTCGAGGATCCTCTCGGGTGTGGCGGGCTCTCCGGATTTCCTGACCGGCCTGCCCATCCTCTTCTCTTGGGCTTTATTGTTCATAATCTTTCCTTTGTTTCCTGCATGAGCCGACGGTACGAGGCTTGGTCCAGGCGACGGTTGTCCTTGAGGCCTTCCTTGAGGACGATGGCCTTGCCGGGGCAATGGTGGAGGCAGCGCAGGCAGAGATCGCAGGAATCCCCGTCGTGGACAAGGCCCCCTTCGGCGCGCCGCCAGGATCCGCGATGGCAGGCTTGTATGCAGAGCCCGCAGCCGTTGCAGCGCTCCGGGAGCGCCCTCATGCGGTATTTCCAATGGATGAATCCGTCAAGGATCAGCACCTGCAGAGGCCAGGAGAGCGGAGTGTACCACTTGGGGGCCGGGATTTTTCCGCCGTTTGAGGGAAGGCCCGCCTTTGCCGAAATCCTGCGGGCGATCTCAGCCAGCTTCTCCGGGAAGCGGTCTTCGAAGCGGTACAACCATCCGCAGAGCCAGTCAGGCAGGACGCAGGTGACGTCGGTTCCCGGAGCCCGGACTCCGAAGGAGCCGGCCGGGGCTACGCCCCGCCCGGCCAGGAGCTTCGCGGCATACCTGTTTGAATTTCCCGTATAGAGTTCGTAGGTGGTCAAAAGGGCGGCCCCGCGCCCACCGCCGCCGCCCTCCGGCAAGGAGGCCATGAATTCCGCCATCGCCGGGGCGGGCTTGAGGAAGTAGGTGGGATAGCAGAAGACAAGGAAACCGGCCTTTTCGGCGGCTTCCATGGCGCCGGCCTCATGGATGGAGCATGCCCGGCAATCCCCAGGAACCCGCGCGGCCAAAAGCCCCCCCAGCAATTCCGCCACAAGCTTCGTCCCGCCGGCGCCTGAGAAATATAGAATGGCTATGGAGGGCTGTGAGTCTGTAGCCTTCACGCTGACTGCCTCGGGGCGCTTGCCACGACCTCAGGCACGACGCCGGGCGCCGCGACTGCCATCGCTCCGTGGGCGGCCTTGGGCGCTGGCCCGGACGCCGCGCCGATCGATGTTTGATGTTTCCCGAGCTGGCACTTCAGGAAGGTTCCCCAGTAATGGCGGATCGTCTTGTTGATCAAGGCCCGGGGAGCCACCTGGGACAGGAAGGCCACTACCTGGTTGATGGCTCCGGGCACTATCACCGCCTGGTTGCGCGCCACTCCGTCCAAGCCCGCCTTGGCGATGCATTCAGGGGAAAAGCAGGCGTGGCGGGCGATGAAGCCCAGGTTGTCGATATATCGGTTGACCTCGTCCGTGGTCCTGATGGCGTTGGGGCAGAGGACGCTGATCCCCACCGAGTCGCCCAATTCCTCGCGGAGCGCCAGGCTGAAATGGAGGACGAAGCTTTTCGTTGCCGAGTAGATGGGCATGGTGGGCATGGGGAAGAAGGCTCCCAGGCTCGCCACGTTGAGGATCGAGGCTTTCCGCGCGCGGAGCTCGGGCAGGAAGCGCCGGATCAGCCTCACCAGGGAAAGGGTGTTCAGTTCGATGGTAGCCTCGTGGTACGCAAGGCTATGGTCCATGAATCTCCCTACGGTTCCAATCCCCGCGTTGTTGATGAGGAGGTCGATGCCGATTCCTTCGGCTTCCGTCTTCTCCTTGAGCCTGTCCAAGGTTTCCTGGTTCGTCAGGTCGCCTTCGAGCCACTGGGTTTCGACGCCGTATTCCTTCCCTAGCCTCTCAGCCAGTCCGGGCAATCCGCTGTCAGGCAGGGCTGCGAGGAGGAGTTTCATCCCCCGCCCCGCGCACTCCTCGGCGAAGGCCCGCCCAAGCCCCATGCTGGCTCCGGTGATCAATGCCCACTTTCCCTTGAATTCCATCGCGCCCTCCGGCAGTCCACTTTCCCGCCCCGTCGCCCCGGCGCCGCCAAGCGCGCGCCTTCCCGGCCGATCGAAGCCTTTCGATATTAAGTAAGTGAACGTTTACTTACTTAATATCGAAAATGAAAATTTTCGTCAAGAGGGTGGAAAATCGAAAAGGACAGGATGACCGGATCTGCACGATAAACAGGATGGTCAACGTGGGGTCTGACCCCATAACAACATAACTATTGACTTTTCCTGTGTATCCTGGAAATCCTGTCGTCCTGTCCTATCGAAGGTCTTCCGTCAAGGCAAGCGGGAGGCGGGGAAGATGGATCGAGCCTCAGCCAGCATCTCGGCTTGGAGGCCGCGGCCCGGGGGTAGATGCACTAAAAGCAATTCCTTCGCCTCAAGGGCCGCGGCCAGACGGGCGGCGTCCAGGGCGCTGGAGTGGCCTTCCCCATTGAGCAACTCCCTCGAGACATCAAGCCCGCCGGCCTCATGGATGAGAAGGGAGGAACCCCTGGCGCACTCTGGATAAGGCTCTTGGGCAGCGCTGTCGGGAAAGAAGGAAATCTTTTCAGCCCCTTGGGTGAAAACATAGCCCTGGGTAGGTACGAGAGGTCTGTGGAATACGCTAAAGGCCTCTATTTCAATGTCCCCTATCCTACGGATTGAATCGGACCAGACGAGTATATCGCGCAACGCTTGCTTTTTATCCAGGCGAAACACGCCGCATAGAGCCTTCGCGGTCTCAAGTGTGGCGGCGGAGCCAAGGATGGGAAGTTTCTTCCTCCGTCCTCTGAGCCAAAGATTGTGCAAAAGGGAAGGAAGACCATAGAGATGATCCACGTGGGCATGGGTGAGAAGCACCCCGTCCACGTGGTCGGGATCAATACTGTGGGAGAGAAGAGCCTGGCAAGGACTCCCCGAACAATCCACCAGAAGGCTGGTCGAGTCAGAAGTGACGACTAGACTCGTGTTGGAGGATTCCGCGGTCTGGATGCCCCCGGAATACCCAAGAACAATAGTCTGCATGGAACGTCCTTGCCAACGAAGAAAGCGGGGCTCCTCCAATGAAGGAAAAGCCCTCGCCACGCATGCTCACTTGCCCAGGAGCTTTTCCACCGCCTCGCTGCCGCTTCGGATCGCCCTGAGGATGGCGTAGTCCTTGGCGTAGCTCACAGGAATGAACCTGTCATTTTCAGGCCAGTTTTTCTTCAGCAAGGTCCCGGTCCAGTCGTAGGTGAGGAAGGCGTCCCGGATCTTCTCCTGCAATTCCGGCTTGAGGCGATAATAGGCACCCCAGGCCGTGGGCGGGAAAACCTCGGATTCAAAGATCAAGGTCATCCAGGTGGCTGGATCGGGAACCCTGTTCCCCGCCACCATGCGGGAGAGCACGGAGTCTGCGATAGCCCCCGCGTCATAGTCGCCGTTGAACACCCCGGCGATGGAGTTGTCGTGCTTGCCCGAGAAGGCCACTTTATAATCCTTCTGGGGAAGCATCTTGAACTTGTCGTAGAGAATGGCCCGGGGAGCGCTGTATCCGGAGTTGGAACTCTCAGCCACAAAGGCGATGGTCTTCCCTCTCAAGTCGTTGATCGTCTTGATCCCTGATTTCTTGTTGGCGATCAAAGCCATCCTGTATCCGGTCATGCCATCCGCGGTTCCCATGATGACCATAGGAACGAAACCGCCGGTGTTGACCGCGTCTTGCACGGTTCCCGCAGCGAAGCCCGAGACATGGAGGCGTCCGGCCCTCATGGCTTCGATCTGGGTGGCATAGCTGGTGACGGCGAACCACCGGATCTTTTTACCGGTTTTCTTCTCCAGGTGTTTCTGGAAGTCCACGAACACTTCCTCGTAGACCGCCGGATCCTCCACAGGGGCGTAGGCGAAGACCAAGGTGGCAGGATCCAGGAGTTGCCCCGGATCGGTGGGGGGATCGGCGATCATATCCCCGTTTTTATCCACAAACTGGGGATCCAGTTCACCATAGAGACCTTGCTTCGCCTGGGCGAAGACACTTCCCACCAAAATGGCAAAAACCAATGCGATTGCGACGCTTCGTTTCATCCTCTCCTCCTTATCAATGTCAGCTTATTGATTTCCTGATTTTCGCGGATACCCATTCCGCCACCACGACCGTGAAGAAGATCGCGATGAGAATGGACATCACTTGGTTCCAGGCGAGCCGGTTGATGGCGGAATTCAATAAAAGCCCGATGCCGCCGCCGCCCACGATGCCGATTATGGTGGATTCCCGGATATTGTTCTCCCATCGGTAGACCGAAGTCCCCACAAAGGAAGGCATGAGCTGAGGCAAGTATCCGTAGACAAAGACCTGAGCCTTGGTCGCCCCCGTGGCGGTAATGGCCTCAATGGGCTCTCGGTTGATTTCCTCGATCGCCTCGTACATGAGCTTGGAAAGCATGCCCAAGGAGCGGATGGCTATGGCTAGGATGCTGGCTAAAAGCCCAGGCCCTACAATCTGGACTATGAGAAGGGCCCAGATCATGGAGTTCACCGATCGGGAGGCCACTATGATGGTCAGGGCTACCATCCGAACCACGCTGTTGGGCGTGGTGTTCTTTGCCGCCAGGATGGCCAAGGCGAAGGAAATGACCACCGCGACGCCGGTGCCGAAGACCGAGATTGTGATGGTGTCCCAGAGGGCGGGGGCTATGCGGCCAAAGTATTTGAAGTCCGGAGGGAACATCCTTCCAAGAAAGTCCTTGATCTGGGCAGGGGCGTCGGAGACGAATTCCCACATGGTCTGCTTGCCAATGTAGGCGGATGCCACAAGGAACACCACCAGGGCGCTTAGGAAGATAAGGAAACGCCGGCGGTTATCCAAAGGAGTGAACCGTTTCCACACCAGGGTGTCGTTGATTTTCTGGATGGGCATCAGACGATTCTCCTTCGAATTGCGCTGGATACATACTCGGTGATCAGCACCATGATGATGATCACGAGCAGTATGGCCCCCGCGGTGTTGAAATCGTACCGGCCCATGGCGGTATCCAAGACCGCGCCTATGCCGCCCGCTCCCACGATGCCGATGATTGTTGATTGCCTAAAGCTTATGTCCGCTCGGTAGATTGAAAGCCCTATGAACCGCGTGGCCACCTGGGGCCATACGGCGTAGGTCACTATCTTTGGCCAGGACGCCCCAGTGGCGCGGATGGCTTCGAGCTGTTCCTCCTGGATGTTTTCAATGTCCTCGGCTAAAAGCTTTCCTATGAAACCCACGCCGTTCACTATCAGGGTGAGCACTCCCGCCAAGGGTCCGTAGCCGAACATGATGACAAAGATGATGCCGAGGATGACTACGTGCATGCTGCGGATCAGCATCAACACGGCGCGGCAGACAAGATACACTCCCTTGGGCACAATGTTGCGCGAGGCTCCCAGGGCTATGGGAATGGCGAGGAACATGGCGAAGACACTGGAGGCCAGGGTCATGGCCACACTCTCCAGAATGCCTTGGACTATGTATTTTCCGCGGGATTGGAAGTCGGGATGGAAAAATCCCGAGAAGAGCTTCCATACCCTGGAAAGTCCCATGGCGATCCGCTCGGAGTTCACAGTTATTCCCGATCCGGCGGCGAGGAGATATATGAGGGCTAAGACAAGAATCCCGTACCGGATCAAGGGGCTTTCGATCTTATGCTTCTTGCGCCAGGTCGTCCTCGTTTGTTCCATGGTCAATTCCCCATGGACAGGATGTCAGCCCCGTCTTCCTCATCCTGGGCTCCGTTTTTCTTGATGTTCCAATCCTCTTCGCCGTAGATGGTGTTCAAGACCGAAAGATCCAGTTCGTCGCTCTTGCCTTCGAAGACTATCCTTCCATCCTGCAGTCCTATGATGCGCTGGGAAAACTGCTTGGCCAGGATGACGTCGTGGATGTTGATTATGCAACGGAGATTGCGCTCCTCCACCAATTCGACTATGAGGCGCATCACCTGCCGGCTGGTTTTGGGGTCCAGGCTGGCGGTGGGTTCGTCCACCAGGAGGAGTTCGGGGTTTTGGATCAAGGCCCGGGCTATGCCCACGCGCTGGCGCTGTCCGCCAGAAAGCTGGTCCGCCCGGTTGTCCACGAATTCCGAGAGCCCCACCCTCTCCAAGATCGAGTAGGCGCTAGCCACAACTTCCTTGGGAAACCTGCGCAGGGCGCTGGGCCAGAATCCTACATAGCCCAGCTGGCCGGAAAGGACGTTTTCCATGACCGTGAGGCGATCCACCAGGGCGTATTCCTGGAATATCATCCCTATCTTGCGGCGCTGCAGGCGCAGGTCTTTTTTACCCAGGGCGCAGACATCGGTGCCGTTGATGAGGATCTTCCCGCTGGTGGGCTCCACCAAACGGTTGATGCAGCGGATGAGGGTGCTTTTTCCAGCTCCCGAGGGACCTATGAGGGCTACCACGGCGTTGTCCCGCACCGCAAGGGAGACTCCCTTGAGGGCTTCCTGGCCCGAGGGGTACTTCATGACCAGATCGACGATTTCTAGCATTTACTCTCTCCATGCCGCGTTGGATGTGCTTCGAGCCGCACAATATCTTTGTTGCGATTCCGCCATGGCAGAGTGCGAAGGCCATGTCCGGTTTTTCTATCTTAACCAATTCTTAACAATTTTGATTATAAACCCCACTTGGGAGCTGTCAAGTAAAAATCTTCCTACTCAACGTGACTCAACGTGGGGTCTGACCCCATAACAGTTGACTTTTCTTGTATACCCTGGAAATCCTGTCGTCCTGTCCCATTCATTCACATTACCCTATTGATCACAAAAGTCGTTTAATAAATGTGTTTATACTGCACAATAGTCGTTTGACTTTTGTGTTTACTCTCCACTATTATCACAGCATGGATAGAATGGCGCTTGTGGATCTTCAATCATGGAAAAACCGCCCGGATAGAAAGCCCCTTATAGTGCATGGGGCCCGCCAAGTTGGAAAAACCTGGCTGCTTAAGGAATTCGCCAGAACAGCATACAAGAACGTCGCATACATAAACTTCGAAGCCAACCAAAGGATGGCATCGCTGTTCGCATCCAACTTGGATGTCCAGCGCCTATTGACCGGGCTTAGGATTGAAGCCGGCTGTCCTATCGATAAAGAGAATACTCTCATCATTTTTGACGAAGTACAGGAAAATCCAAGCGCCCTGGCTTCCCTCAAGTATTTTGCGGAGAATGCGCCGGAGTATCATATCGCCGCGGCAGGATCTTTGCTCGGATTGGCGATGCATAAGAACGTTTCCTTTCCTGTAGGCAAAGTGGAATTTCTCGATCTGTTTCCCATGTCTTTCGCGGAATTCCTCTGGGCCATGGGAGAAAAGGAAGCTGCCAGACTCATCCGCGAAAAAGACTGGCTCATGGCGGATGTGTTCAAGGATAGGTTGATCGATCTATTGAAGCACTATTTTTGCGTTGGCGGCATGCCAGCCTGCGTGGACCGTTTCGCAAAAACAAGAGACGTGGCTTTGGTTCGAGACACACAATTCGAATTGTTGAGGGCTTACGAGCAAGATTTCTCTAAACATGCCGAGCCATCGATCGTTCCGCGCATCAGGGCGGTTTGGAATTCCATTCCTTCCCAGCTTGCAAGGGAGCAACGAAAATTCACCTATGGCCTTGTCCGCGAGGGAGCCCGCGCAAGAGAGTACGAAACCGCCATCCAGTGGCTTTGCGATGCGGGGCTGTTGTTCAAGGTCAACAGGGTTTCCAAGCCGGGCATCCCTCTTAGATCCTACCAGGAGGGGAATGCCTTCAAGCTCTTCTTGGTTGATACAGGCTTGCTCGTCGCCCATGCCCGAATCCCCTTGCGTACATTGTTGGAAGGTTCCGATCTCTTCGAGGAAGCCAAGGGAGCTTTGGCGGAGCAGTACGCAGCCCAGGAAATTCGGCTTCGCAATGATTTCGGCCTATTCTATTGGTCCAGCGCCACCTCCCAGGGAGAAGTTGATTTTTTGGTCCAACACGAGGATTTGATCTATCCGATCGAAGTCAAGGCGTCAGAAAACCTTCAATCCAAAAGCTTGAAGGCATATCGAGATAAGTTCAGTCCCCGGCGCAGCTTTCGGACTTCCCTATCGCCATACCGCGAAGAATCCTGGCTGACGAATCTTCCACTCTATGGAATCTCCAGCCTTTTGACCTGAACCTTACCCTTCCAGCAAAAACCCTTTCAGCCTCTCGATGGTCTTGGGAGCCGAGCCTTCGAAGTGGTTGTTCACGTCCACAAGGACGGTCCTCCCCTCGCCGGCCAGGTCCTTGAGGGTGGCGGCTATCCTGGGCAGCTGGGGCTGGGGTTCCACGATTTCGTCCCAGCGGTTTTGGGTTTTCTCCTCCATGGCCTTGCGGTCGCCGCCCAGGAGGCGGACCACCACGGCAGGACCAAGGAGGCGACCATAGGCCGATGCCAGGTCTGCTATAGGCGGCAGGTACTGCTTTTCCGAAAGCACACATGTTGCGCCGGCCCGGACGAGGAAGGAAAACCAGGCTTCGTCCAGCCAGTGGCCGTTGCGGCATTCTATGGCCAGGGGAATATCCTTGGGAACCTCGGACAGGAAGACTCCAAGCCGGTCCATGAAGGCCTGGCGGCTTGGCATCTTTGTCTTGTTGAGGTATTCGAACTCGAGGACCACCGCACCGGTTTGCCTGGCGATGGGCTCAATGTTTTCAAGGAATTGCTTGTACAGCGCCGCCGATAGGAAAGCCGGATTGCGCAAGTCCTGGTCGCTCCGGAAATGGGTCAGGCTGATGTCCCTGGGCGCTTTGCAGACAAAGGTGAAATCCCCAGGCACCGCTGCGGCGTATTCTTCCGCCTCCCTGCGGGTAGGCAGCTTGTAAAACCAGGAATCCACCTCCGCAAGATCGTAGGTCCGGGCATATTCCGCCAGGTACTCCGCCGCCCTCTTCCTTGGCTCCTTGTACACAAGGCCCACCCAGGAATCGTAGTTCCACGAGCAGGTGCCTAATTTCATGGCCATAAAGACAGGATAGCAGGAAACCAGGATCGACAGGAATAGATAATCTCAGGTCCGCTTATTTGAAAACTTGGCGAATTGGGCGGCGAGGTGGAGTTTGCTCATCTTTCCTGCGGCGACTTCCATCATGGTTTCATAGATTTCATCTTCGGAACTTTCAAAATCGAAGCCATTGATATCGAGGAAGACCAGCGCCGAAGCCAAGGCGACTCTTTTATTTCCATCTAGGAGGGCGTGATTTTCGCAAATATGGTATGCATAGGCGGCTGCCATCCCGGGTATGGTGGGATGGAGGTATTTTTTCCCAAAGGTCGCCTGGGGCATATAGACTGCGGAACTTAAGAGATTTATATCCCTCACTCCGTACGCGCCTCCATACCTGCGCATTTGATCTTCGTAAATCATCAATACCTCCGCCAGAGTCAGGAAGCGGATCATGCTCATTCCCCCAAGCGGCGCAGGGCTTGGCCGTAGCGTTTATTGATCTTCTCCAGGGATTTGAGTATATCTTGGTCACCGTTTCCATCTGCCTGGGGTGAGAGGATGAGGTTCTTACCATCAGTGGCGAGTTCGAAGGGTGTATCCATTGATATATTGAGCAATTCAAGTATCGGTTTGTCGATCACCAAGGCCGCGCTGTTCCCATGCTGGATGAGTTTTTTTATCATCGCAATCCTCCACCAAAATTATATACACATTATGTATACCGATCAAGTAAGGCTCAGCGGGAGGCTTTGGTCCGTGAAGTGGAACCCCGGACGATGAGGCGGGGGGAGTATTCCACCCTGGTGATGGTGTGGGGGGCGAGCTGGGCGTCCGTTATGCCGCTCATTCTGCTGTAGAGGATGGAGAAGGCGTTGTGGCCTTTTTCCACGATGAAGTTGTCCACGGTGGTGAGTGAGATGGGGGATAGGCGGGAGGGAAAGATGTTGTCGAATCCGCAGACGCTGTAGTCTTCCGGGATCCGGCATTTTTCCGTGGTCAAGGCGTCGATGATGCCGTAGGCCACCATGTCGTTCACTCCCACGAAGGCGGTAATCCTCGTATCCTTCATCCCTTCCTTGGCGAATTCAAAGCCCAGGTGGTGCTCGATGAAGAGGTCGTTCAGCTCTTCGGAGGGGACGATGCCTCGGGAGATCACGCGCACGCTGGAGACCGGGCACTCCGCGGCGAAGGTTTCCTCCACTCCCTTCAGGCGTCGGATCCTCATGTTGTTCGCCGCGTCCAGGGTTGTGGATATATACGCGATATGGGTGTGGCCAAGCCCGATGAGGTGCCGGGCGATGAGGACTCCGGCGCCGTAGTTGTCCATCTCGACCGTATCGATGTTCAGCGCCGAACCCTTGTCCCCTATGAGGACCACGGGGATTCGCTTCGATACTTTTTCCAAGGCTTCGGGGGCCTGGGAGGGCATGGCGAAGATTATGCCGGCGATCCTTGATTCCTGGAGGACCGAGAGATCCCGGGCTTCGATCTCAGGGGAGCGGTAGGTGTTGAGGGTGACGATCTGGAAGTTTTTCTGGAAGGCCGCCTGCTCAATGGCCTGGACCAGGGTGGAGTAATAGGGGTTGGAAATATTGGGGCAGAGCACGGCGATGATGTTCTTGCCCGAGAGCTGGGCCATGGGGCTCGCCCCGGAGGGCTTGGTATAGCCAAGCCTTTCGGCGGTCTCAAGGACAAGGCGTATCGTCTCTTGGGAAAAGGGTGCGCTGCTCTTTTGGTTGAGGATCATGGATACGGAGGCTTGGGAAAACCCCGAGAGTTCTGCGATTTGTTTCAGGGTTGGATTGGTTTTCCGCTTCATGACGCCTTGATAATACGTTCAAATGGAATTTCACGCAATCAATAAATTTAAATTTTATTGAATATTCAATAAAATTCCAATATTTTCATCAAATTACAACAAATTATTTGACATATGAAGATTCAAGGTATACCATCGGATTGAAAACTATATAATTTTTCATTGAATTATTCAATAATACTGATAAAGGAGCGGAGGATGCGCGTCTTTTATTCCGAGCTTTGCCTCATCGGCTCCGAGGTCGAATCGAATGTGGACAGCCTTGCTGACCACGGGGCTGGGAACATCGAGCTCATGCTCGACGGAGCCGGCTGGAATGACTTCCATCTCAGGATCGACGGGCTCGCCTCCATGTTGAAAAGAAGGAATGTCGGGTACTCCGTCCATGTACCCGTATGGGACGCCAACCTGACCAGCGAAAACGCCCACCTGCGCGGCGCCGTCCTGGAATCCTACAAGGCCTCCATCCTCCTGGCCTCCAAGATCGGCGCGAGCCATGTGGTCCTCCACACGGGCTGGTGCGCCGATCCCAGCTTTTCCAAGGAGATCGGCCGCGCCCGGGCCCGGAAAAGCCTGGAGGAGCTTGTGGCGTTCAACAAGGATTTCAGCCAACTTCTGTTGGTGGAAAACATAGGCTCCAACGCCGCTTCCCTCTTCACGGAAAGCCAATTCATCGAATTCCTGGACGGCTTCCCCGCCGAAGTGGGCTATGTGGTAGATGTCGGCCATGCCCACATCAACGGCTGGAATATCGAAACCCTCCTGGGCGCGTTGGGGGACAGGCTCCATGCCCTGCACATCCACGACAACGATGGCCTTAGGGACAGGCACGCCCCCTTGGGAGAGGGAAACATAGACTGGTCCATGGTCCTCAAGGCTGCGAAGGCTACCGGGCGGGACTTGAGCCTTGTCCTGGAGTACAACATCGGTACGGACCTGGACAAGCTTCGGCTTGGAAAATCCTTTTTAGAAAACAGTCTTATTTAATTTTTGAAGGGAGGCGAAGTATGAAAAGAGTAGGTTTGCTCCTGGCGTTGGCACTGTGCTTCACGGCCGCGCCCCTGCTGCAGAACGAGTATCTGCTGGCGGCGGCGGACAAGATTGTCACTTTGGACATGTACTTCCCCGTGGCGGTGGGAGGGGGTCCGGACAAGCTCATAAGCGCCTTGTGCGATCAGTTCCACGCGGAAAACCCGACCATCAAGGTCAACCCCGTGTACTCGGGGTCCTACGCCGACACTAGGACGAAGGTCCAGGCGGCGATCAAGGGCCGGAACACTCCGGCGGTGGCGCTCATGTTCTCCATAGACCTGTTCTCCCTCATGTCCATGAACGCCATCCAGGATTACGACAGCCTCTGCGTCACCCCCGAGGACAAGGCTTGGCTCACGGGCTTCTACGAGGGCTTCATGAAGAACGCGCAGACCGGGGGCAAGACGTACGGCATCCCCTGGCAGAGGAGCACCATCGTCCTCTACTACAACAAGGACGCCTTCCGCCAGGTTGGCTTGGATCCCAACAAGCCTCCCGCAACCTGGGCCGAACTTGAGGATTATGCCAAGAAGCTCACCAAGGTTGAGAACAACTCCACCGTCCGCTACGGTATCGAGATCCCCTCGGACAAGGCGGGTTATGCCTATTGGATGCTCCAGACCTTCTGCACCCAGCAGGACGGCTTCAACCTGATGAACCAGGATGGAACCGAGGTCTACTTCAACGACCCCAAGACTATAAAGGGCATCACCTTCTGGAAGGGCCTTTCGGACAAGGGCTACCAGCCCAAGGGCACCACCGCCTGGGCCACCACGCCCACGGATTTCCTTGAGCAGCGGGCGGCGATGATCTACCACACCACGGGAAACCTGACCAATATCCGCAGGAACGCCAAATTTGATTTCGGCGTGGCCATGCTTCCCGCGGGCACTTCCCGTGGTTCCCCCACGGGCGGCGGCAACTTCTACCTCTTCAAGGGCGTTCCCAAGGAGCAGACCGAGGCTGCCTTTACTTTTGTCAAATGGATGACCAATAATCCCGAGAGGGTGGCCCAGTGGAGCATCGACACGGGCTATGTGGCCACGAGGCCCGCAGCCTACGAGACCGAGAGGATGAAGGAATACGCGTCCAAGTTCCCCCAGGCTCTCGTGGCCCGGGACCAGCTTAAGTTCGGCCACGCGGAATTTTCCGTATACGATCAGGGCCGGGTCCAGAAGATCCTCGACGATGCGATCGAGCTTATCATGACCGGCCAGAAGGACGCGGCGACGGCGCTCAACGCAGCCCAAGCCCAGGCCGACGCCATCCTCAAGCAGTACAAGAAATAATTTCGGATCAGGGCAGGATTGAAATGGCTTTTTCAAAGGTTTGGAAGAAAAAACTCAAGGTTTCCTTGCTCGCCTGGGGCCTTATCCTGCCCTCCTTCATCTTTCTCTCGCTCTTCACCCTTTATCCCATCGCGAAGAGTTTCTACTTGAGTTTCTTCGAGGACAATCTCTCCGTCATGGTTCCGGCTTTCGTCGGCTTGAGGAATTACGCGGATCTCCTGCAGGACAGCGTGTTCAAGCAGGCTTTCATGAACAATCTGCTGGTGGCGGTTTGCACGATCCCGATCAGCATCGCCATGGCGGTGGCCATGGCTCTCTTCGCGAACAAGGTGAGGTTTGGCAAGGGCCTGACCAGGGTGGCGTTCTTCCACCCCACAATCCTTCCCATGGTGGCGGTGGCGGACATCTGGCTTTTCATCTACACGCCGATGTATGGGTTCGCGGGCCGGTTCTTTCCGGACTTGAGGCTTCTGGGAAACGCGGACACGGCCATCTGGGCTCTCATCGTGATGCTCATCTGGAAGCAGGCCGGCTATGTGATGATCTTCTACATCTCAGGCCTGCAGGGGATTTCCCGGGAGTTGTACGAGGCGGCAAAGCTGGACGGAGCCGGGCCCGTGCAGAGTTTCTGGAGCATCACCTGGCCGCTCTTGAAGCCCACTACGATTTACGTGACTATCATCACGCTGACCAACGCCTACAAGATCGTGGACCATCTCTACATCATGACCAAGGGGGGGCCGGGGAACGCGACCAACATGCTTTTGTTCTACATCTACCAGGTGGGTTTCGATTTCTGGGATGTGGGCAAGGCGGCGGCCATGACGGTGGTTCTCATAGCCATGCTTCTCATCGTCACGGGTATCCAGTTCTTTGTCCAAGACAAGCGGACGTTCTACAGTTGAGGGGGGCGGCATGAAGAGATCCTTGGGCAAGGGCGCGGTGTTCGGTTTCATGTATCTTTTCGCCATTGTCTACATGATTCCACTCATCTGGATGATAAGGACGGCATTGATCCCCCCCGACAAGGCCATCAATCTCTTCTCCTTGAGTTGGCCCACGCTGAGCAACTTCAAGAGGATTTGGCTCGCCGCGCCTTTCGGGCAGTATTACGCGAACACGATCGTGATGGTCTTCGGGACCCTGGCGGTGCAGTTCCTTTTGATCACCATGGCGGGCTATGCCTTCGCGCGTCTCAATTTCTGGGGCAAAAATGTGCTTTTCATGCTTTTCCTTACCCAGCTCATGATCACTCCAGACGTCCTCATCATGCCGAACTACAGTTTCATGGGCCAGCTCGGCCTTGTGGACACGAAGCTGGGGGTCATCCTTCCTTTTTTCGCTTCTTCCCTGGGCACGCTCCTGATGCGCCAAACGATCAAGACCATTCCCTTCGAGCTTGAGGAGGCGGCAAGGATGGACGGCTGCGGTCTTCCGCGTCTTCTCGCCCGGGTCTACGTGCCTCTCCTAAAGCCTGTCTACATCGCCTTCGGCCTCATTTCCTCTTCCTACCAGTGGAACAACTTCCTTTGGCCCCTGGTCATGATCAACTCCGTGGAAAAGCGCCCCTTGACCCTGGGCCTTGCAATCTTCGCCATGTCCTACGAAACCGGGGCCCAGTGGAGCGACGTCACCGCCGCCACCCTGCTTGTCATCGCCCCCTTGCTTCTCCTCTTCCTCTTCTTCCAGCGCCAATTCATCGAAAGCTTCGCCCACTCGGGGATCAAATGAGCTTCGGCGGGTAGGGGATTACGACAGGATAACAGGAGAGGCAGGATCGAAAGGATAAAATCCTTGACGCGGTAATTTTATGCGCATATATTATGCGCATATCGAGCAAAGGATGGACCAATGGCTTTACGGGGTGTATTCGATCTAGGGGCTCCCAAGAAAGCGGCGAACCTAAGCGTCAACGGAGATCTTCTGGCTAAGGCGAAGGAGTTCAAGATCAACCTGTCTTCTGTGCTGGAACAGGCCTTGGCGGAGCGGGTCGCCCAAGCCGAGCGGGAGCTCTGGCTTGCGGAAAACGCCGATTCCATCTCTTCCTACAATGACCACGTGGAAAAATTCGGCCTCTTCGGCGACTCCTCCAGGACGTTCTGATGGGTCGCTTCGGAGTCTATGCCAATGGAAATCCGCATTCAAAGATCCTTTATCCCTTCCTCTTGGATGTCCAATCTCCCCTGCTCGACTCCCTTGCTTCTAGGCTCGTGATTCCCCTTGCCTTAATGTCCCGGTTTCCTGGGCTGGCTATCGCGCGCCTTACGCCGACGGTTGCGGTTGGAGGCATTGATTATCTTGCCTTGACTCCCCAGATGGCGGCTGTCAACAAGAGGGACTTGGGTCCCTTGGTCTTGGAGTCCGTCCCGAATTCCCAGGAAATCCTCTCCGCGATCGATTTTTTGATCACGGGGTTTTGATTCCCGCGCCGAGGAGCGTTAAGCTAGGGAGGGAAACAATAAGGAGCCGTTATGAAAGAAGTCCTACTGGCCCTGGCTAAGTACAACCGGGGAGTTAACCTGAATCTCATCGAGGTGCTGTCCAAGGCAAGCCCCGAGGTCCTGTCCAAGGAGACGGGGACCTATTACAAGACCATCCTGGGCACCATCCACCATTGCTTCTGGTACGAGGTGGTCTGGCTCAAGCGCTACAAAGCCCTGGGCGACTACCCTTCCCTCTCGGCGCCCATCCTCGCCGAGGAGGTAGAAGCCATCAAGGCGGGAGCCGGAAACGACTGGGCCAAGCTCTCAACTCTGATGAAGGAAATCGATTCCCTCTTCGTCGCCTTCGCCCAGGAAGTGAAGGCCGAAGACCTTCTCAAGCCCATCGAGTTCAAGAACTACAAGGGCGAGGAGCAGGAGCGCCTGGCCTGGCACACGATCTTCCACGTCCTCAACCATTACACCCACCACCGGGGCGAAATCTCCGCCGCCCTGGACCAGATGGGCGTCGCCAACGACTACTCGGGTTTCTTCCGCTACCTTTAGGGCGCGGCCCGGGAGCCGATTTGACGGGATGACAGGATGGGCAGGATCTACAGGAGTAAAGTAAACTACGTAGGATCAAAAGAGTGTGACAAATCACCTTCCAAATCCTGCCCTCCCTGGAAATCCTGCATCATCCTGTCTAATTAAATCCTCCATTCGTTCCCAATTATTTTTATAATTTGTAATTATTTAGCCAATCCCTTACAATTGTAGCTATGGATGTTCTGCCCTGGAGGCGAATATGAATCCAAAAAATCTCCGTTCTATCTTTATCTTAATCCCCTTGGCGCTCGCAGGCGCGATGATTTCCGCCCAGCCTTTCAACTCGTATAAGACCGTCAGCGCCGCCGATCGCTTGGCCGCGGACCTGGCCAAGCCCGGCCTGGATTACAACATGCCTGTTTCGCTCAAGAGCCCGGGGTGGGAAAAAGCCCGCTGCGCCACCATTGAGATGGCGCCTGATGCATTCGTGGATGTGTGGTGGCCGGCCCAAGACCTCGCAGCGCCCGCGCCGGTGGTGGTATGGCTTGTCTCCCAGTCCAGGACGCACTTCATGAACAGCACGGGACGGCCGATGCGGAATTATCCGCCCGTGGTGTCCATGGCGGCGAACATCGCAAGTCGGGGCATGATCGTCCTGGTGCCCGATTTCGTCGTTCCCACCGCCATGACGCCCCGACTGCTCGACTGGATCGAATCCTCAGGGCCCTCCCTGGGCATGGATCCAAAGCGGATGGCCTGGTACACCAACGGCTACGAGATAACCATGCTGCCTTCCCTCTTGACCCAGGGATATGGAAACAAGGTCCGCGCCTTGGCCCTCATGTACACCGGCTGGCTCAAGACCAGCAATGTGACCCTTCCCGACGGCATGGAACTCTTGTATGTGCGGGCCGGCAAGGGCAGCTACTGGGCCCGGTGCAACGCTTTCATGGGCACGGTTGTCGAGGATCGCAGGAAAGCGGGGCTTCCCACGGAGTTCATCGACCTGCCCGAGGAATTCGCCTACTTTGATTGGCTCAAGGACAACGAGGAGGTCCGCGATGTGCTGGCGAGAGCGGTGGATTTCCTTGAATCACGCTTGCGTCAGTAGACGAGCATCGAAGAAACCTTGTCATTGAAGCCCAAGGATCCCAGGTTGGCGCAGTCCGAGTAGATGTCGATGGACTTGCCTTTGAAATCCGCGTGTTCGAACACCTTGCACCGAGCGCCGTAGTGGAGCTTGACCGACGAGATCGCGTCGTTCAGGCCCACGGAACTGGTGTGGGATACGGAGGAGCCGAAGAAGCTTGACGCGCCTTCGAAGCGCGCATCCTTGAAAAGCGTCACGCCTTTGGGATTGGGCAGTCTTTTTACGGATGAAATCGAGTCGTGGAATCCAAAGCGTGAGACCTGGGGGATGTCGCCCTCCACGAGGAGGCAGCGGCCCTTGTAGTCCGCATGCTCGAAGGCCAGGAACCGCTTCCCCCTGTTGGCCCGGATGGACGAGACTTTGTCGTTGTAGCCGTAGGCGCTCAAGTGAGGGCAATCCTCGTAGGGCAGGAACAGCCATTCTCCTCGGAATTGGGAGTCCTTGTATAAGATGACTCCCTCGGCTTGGGGCGGAGCGAGGCTTGAATTGTCTCGGGGATAGACTTTCGAGTACGGAACGCCCACGCCTCCCGCGGGAGCCCGCACTTCGACAATAGTGCCTGCGCCCTTGTCGTGGCCCGCGATGGTGGGAGTCAGCTTGCCGTAGATCAGTTCGAGGGTTGTCTTGATCAAGTAGGCCGGAGGAAATTCCGCCACAATCCTGTCAACGATTTCTTCCGCGAATCTGTTGATGGCATCGGCCGTAGGCACTTCCGAATGCTCCAGGATGAGCCGCACCAGCAGATAAGGACCTATGCCGTATTTGGATCGCTCAACGTAGAAACCGCCAGAAACTTTCATATCAACCTCGCTTTTGGGGGAAAGGAGATATGGTGTGGAAAATATTTTGTGCTTCTGGCGGTAATTCTAATGCATTTTTAGCCGAATTGAAGGGGTCCGCGCATCATTCGGCGTTTAACTCGCCCTTCAAGGTCAGCCATGTTCCCGAAAGGCTGGCCTGGATTGTTCCCGTCCATAGGTACATGGAGGAATTCCCTTCGTCGGCGATGACCTTCCCGGTTTTTTGATTTTGCTGGCCTCCGATCACCTTCCCGTCGGCGATTTTTTCATCCCAAACCTTCGCATAGTCGATGCCTGAGACGAGTCCGTTGGAGGAGAAGTCCGGATGGATGACGTTGACTCCCTTCGTGTCTATATAGCCTATTTTCCTGGCTATATATCCGGGACCGGGAATTCTAAAAATGCCGGAAGCTTCGCTTTTAAGCTGATAGGCGACTCCACGATGCAAATATTCTATGACAATGGCGCCGTCCTGAGTCTTGCGCGCCGAGGGGAGGTCGGCCTTGAATTGTTGTTCCGATGAGAATCCGAACTTGAAAAGTCCATGGAGGCCGTAGCCTATGGCTGGCTTGCCCTTTGGGTCCACCCGGAAGGTGTTCCAGAGCGCTGTACCCTTGGATTTGCTGGCGCCGGTGGCGGCGTCGACTTGTTCTTTCTGCAGCGAGGCTCCGCCGCTTTTCAGACTGAAGGAGCCTTCCGTAGCCTTGGCGCCGCTCAGGTCGAAGGCGGCTTCAACGGTCAGGTCGGCCGCTCCCGCCAGGGCTAGGGGAATAAGGATCAAGCTTAGGATCGATAGTGCAGTTCGCATGTGTGTGCCCTCCTCAGGCGTCATTAAGCTCCCATGCCCTTGTGAATTTGCCATGAATCTTACGTGCGATTTCTCTGCCTTCCGCCGGTTAGGAGATTGGACATGATAACAGGAGGGCAGGATCAACAGGATTCTCCGGAACCTAGGTGGGCCGGCACCTTTACTTGCCCTTGATCTCCCCGACGATCCTGCCCAGCTCCCGGTCGAAGATCAAGGAGAAGTCGCGCAGGTAAGGGGCGAATTGGCCGCCCAGTTCGGCCAGGGTAAGGCCTTGGACGCGGCTTGCGATGGAAAAGGCAAGGTAGAGGATTTCAGGGTCTGCCTGGTGGACCGCTTCGCTCCAGGCTTCAAAGGCGGCGTGGAGTCCTGGGGCGGCGGGGGGCGCAAGGGGGAGGACAAGATCGCCTGATTCCTTTGCCATAACCAGGGTTTTGATCAGGGCGGCAAGGGAGCTTCCCGCCGCGGGAGTGGTTTCTTCCGTGGGTTGGGCATATCCGGGGATGGGGGCGCCGAAGATCATGTAAAAGGCGGCAGGCTTGCCCAAGGCCCAGGTCCGGTAGGCGCGGCCAAGGCCGAGGAGGATTTCGTCCCAGGGCTTCCCTTCCAGGGCATGGAGGGTCTTGTTTTGGGCGCAGGCCAGGGAATCGTAGGCGTCGATGACAAGGGCGGTTACCAGATGGTCCCTGCTGGGGAAGTACCGGTAAAGGGCAGGGGCGCTCAGTCCTATCGCCGCGGCCACAGCCCTTAACGAGAGGGAGGCGGCGCCCCGCTCCGCTACCTGGGTCCATGCGGCGGCCTTTATTTCCGCCCGCGCGGCCTCCATTTTCCTAGCCTGGCGCTCTGCCTTCCTGTCCATCTCTGTCATTCGCTTATTCCTTGTATTCCACGGTTAGGGCGGAAAAGAGC
This sequence comes from Spirochaetota bacterium, assembly GCA_040757435.1. Taxonomy (GTDB): domain Bacteria; phylum Spirochaetota; class Spirochaetia; order Treponematales; family Rectinemataceae; genus VKGY01. The sequence continues at coordinate 21,021 of JBFLXC010000022.1, forward strand.
TCAAGGGCCGTATCGATCCCCTCCAGGCTGGGTCGGATGCTTCCATCCCTACCGTCCACCGATCTGGTGCCAATGGGTTCGAACGTCGCCGTGGCGGCGCCCTTTCCCACCTGTATCAGGGCCTTGTAGACGATGGAAGGCTGGCCGTTCACCCCGGATGCGCCCTTTGTATAGGTCGAATTGTAATCGTAGCTTCTGTTCGTTTCCAGCATCACGACGTAGGTCCCCGGCTTCAGCCTTGCGGCCAGGTCTGAGTCGCGCAAGGTGCTTCCTTTGGAGGTGGCGGCAGTAACGGCGTCCAGCTTTTCCTTATCCAAATGACTCCAGACCGGAAGGGCTTCGGGCCTTCCGGAGGCGGGCGCTGCGATCCAGTTTTTCTTCTCCGCTTTGCCGGTGACATAGATGGTGCCCATGTACGTTCCGTCCAGGCTCTCCACCCACGCGGCGACCTGGGGGTACACGGGATACCTGAAGATAAACCAGCCGCCCGAAGCCTTGTAGGCTTTCCCCGGCGCAAGGACGAGGCTGAACCTAGGCCCTTGGGTCTTTGGCTCCGCGAATGCCGAAGGCCCGAGAATCATCATAAACGCCGCAAGAAAAACGAGGCTCCGCATCGCCGCGGATTTTTCCTTTCCGATCATGGTATCCATCCTTGATTACGAACATTGTTCGCGTTTGTTAACACTGTTAACTATAATGATCGCAAACATCTTCGTCAAGGCATGGGGAAATCTTCTACCACATTTTCGTAAGCATTTGCACAAGCAGGGATGTGGAGGCTACGGCGAGCCAGCAGCAGAGCCCTAGGAAGATGGGCCCAAAGCCGTTGGCCAGGAGTTTTTTGATATTCGTGTTGAGGCCGATGGCCGTCATGGCCATGACGATCATGAATTTTCCCAGGGTGAAGAGGGCGCGGGCCACGGACGCGGGAATGCCTGCGAAGGTGTTGAGCAGGGCCGCCGCCGCGAAGCCCAGGACGAACCACGGAAAGACTTTTGCAAAGGGGAATCCGGCGCCGCCTTCCTCCCGCGCGCTTTTCCGGGTTCTGTAGATGGCCAGGGCCAGCACGATGGGTACGATCATCAGCGTCCGCGTGAGCTTGACGATGGTGGCGAACTTAAGGGCGGCATCGTTTCCCGCGGCGCTGCTCCAGGCCGAGCTGGCCGCGACCACGGAGGATGTGTCGTTTATCGCCGTGCCGGCCCACATGCCGAAGCCCTCGTCGCTCATCCCAAGAAGGCGGCCCAGGGGCGGGAAGAGAAAGACGGCGACGATGTTGAAGAGGAATATGGTCGAGATGGCATGGGCCACTTCGGCGTCCTCGGCCTGGATCACCGGAGCCGTGGCGGCGATCGCCGAGCCTCCGCAGATGGAGGTGCCCACGCCTATGAGGGTGGTTGTCTTCCCGTCCAGTTTGAGGGCTTTTCCAACCCCGTAGGCGACGATGAAGGACGAGGATATGGTAAAGAGCATCACCGCAAGCGATTGGCCGCCCACGTTCAGCACATTGAAGAGGTTCATGTCGAAGCCGAGCAAAATGATGGAATACTGGAGGATCTTCTTTGACGTGTACTTGATTCCATCATCCAGCCACGGCCGGATTTTGGAGAAGGCCGAGGAGAAGACCGAGGCGATGGCCATGCCCAAGAGGATCCCGAAAACCGGGCTTCCGATTATCGGCACGGCTTTTCCGAGAAACCATGCGGGGATTGCGATGCCCAGGCACAGCAAAAGGCCGGGGGCTAGGCTTTTCAGTTTCCTCACGATCGCTTCCTTTGCTTCGCCAAGCTTACATCACCGTCGCCGAGAGGGCCGCCGCCAGGAACAAGAGGTCCGTGGCGACAAAGGCTCCGGTCATTCCCCACTGCAGGGCGGGGTTGTGGGTGCCCTGGGGTTTTATGATCTGATACAGGGCGCGGGCTGTCCAGAGCCCTACGTTGGCCCAGAGCCAGGAACGTCCCGCGGGGGTGGAGGAGTCTCCAAGGAAGGGCGCGGCTACGTTGGCCGCCCCGAAAATGCTCAAGGAAAGGCTGAAGAAGAAGTTGGTCGCGGCTACGGCGTCCACCAGGGTGTCGGGGGCTTCGGGGACGTAGGATTGCCAGCCGTACAACTCCGGTACGGCGAAGTGCCAAAGCCCGAAACCCAGGGCCACCGCGCCGCCGGCGATCTGGCATATATCGCCTATGGAAAAATCAAGGCCGCCTGATCCCTCTCCCGATTGGGCGAAGATCTGCCCCGGGAGGGCGAAGGCCATGAATATCGCGATCGCGATAGTTGCCCTTCCGATTTTATTCATTGCGCCGTACTCCCGCGGCCAAAAGCCAGGCGATCGTCGCTACTTCCGCGGCGACGGACAAAAGCATGGCTTTTTCCGATGCGGCGGGGGCCATTATCCTTAGGGCGGCATGGATGACATATCCTGTGCTTCCTACCATAAGGACAACGCCGAGGGCTTTTGGCATGAAACCTGAGACATAGAACAAGTAGCCGAGGGGCAGCATCCAAAGTCCGGGGAAACCTTTGGCCGCTAACTCGGTTCCTGTCTTTGATATTGCCATGATGACGTCTATCGCCACAATGGACAACATTGTCCTGGCGGCGGATTCTTCGCACTCTTCGGAGCTGGTAGGGAATAAGACTGGATAACAGGAATTCAGGATCGACGAGATTTTCATCTGTCGACACATTGTCGACGGTTCATTCCCCTCTCTTATTGCGCCGCCTTCCATCTTCCGCCTTTGGCGGGGCCGATGCGCTGGAGGCGTCCTTCCTCTTTCAAGGCTTTTAGGGTTCTCTCGATGGTGCGGGTCGCGGCGCCTGTCAGTTCCGCCATTTCGGCTATGGTTATCGTCTCCTTCGCTTGAATGAGGCGAAGGATTTTCTCCGACATTTTTTCCGACATTTTCTCCGACACATGCGCTGTTTCGCTTAAGGCCTTGTGGATCATTTTCAGCATGAATTCTATGAATGCGGTGGAGTTTCCCGTTGCTGTGCTTTGGTTGATGGCCTGGTAGTACTCTTTTTGGTGTTCGTGGATCATGGTTTCCACGGGGATGAGCCTGAAGAGCGGATTCCAGCGGGAGAGAATCAGGGTTTGCCACAGTCGGCCAAGTCTTCCGTTGCCGTCGGGAAAGGGGTGGATGAATTCGAACTCGTAATGGAAAACCGAGCTTGTGATCAGAGGGTGGTCCTTTGAGGTTCTTTGCCAGGCCAGGAATTCCTTTGCCAGCGCGGGCACTCGTTCGGCGGGGGGCGCAAGGTGGATAACCTCCCTTCCCTTCATGATGCCCACCGCTCCTGTTCGGAATGCGCCTGGTTTGTCCAAGAGGCCTTTCATCAGGATCGAGTGGGCTTTGAGCAGGTCGGCGATACGATGCGGATTCCACGAGGGAATCTGGTCGTAGGCGAGGATCGCGTTTCGGACTTCCTTTATTTCCTTGGCTGGAGCCAAGACTCTCTTGCCTTCCAGTATGGCTGTAATCTGGTCTTCCGTGAGTGTGTTGCCTTCGATGGCCAGGGATCCCCGTATGGTTCGAATCCTGTTTTCCCGGCGAAGCCTTAGCAAGGCCGGTGTTTCCGGCCGCGCGGATAGCCGCCCGAGCTGTTCCGATATCTCCGCCACGTGGGCGACTATGGCTGGGGTTATGGAATAGGGCGGCACGTACTCATTGGCCACGTTTCAATCCTCTCTTCGGCTTGAGCCATAGTATTCCATGCCTTCGCATCCTGTCATCCCTTTGATAAAGCCAATAGGACCGGATGTCAGGATCCCAGGATCGACAAGAGAAAATTTGCACTTTATTTCTACGCCATATAGGGTTACGATATTCTTACAATTTTAAAATATGCGTTGTGGCGTGCGTTTCGGCATTGGTTTTGTTGCTCCTCGGCTGCGATTTGCTTCCAGGCGGTGCGCCTGATGGCGACGGGGCGACGGAGTACACGATCATCTTTGAGGCCAACGGGGGCAGCCTGGTATCGCAGCAAACGGTCGAGGAGGGCGGCAAGATTACCAAGCCTGCGGATCCGACCAAAGCTGACCATACCTTCCAAGGATGGTACAAGGAATCCACCTTTATCTCTGCCTGGGATTTCGATGTCGACACGGTTTCCCAGGACATCACTCTTTACGCAAAATGGACGAGCGCAGGGCTGTTTTTGCATTTCGATCCAAATGGCGGAACGGGAAGCATCGATTCGATACAATTCAATCCGGCAGAAACTAAACAACTCGCCTTCATGGACAGCCAGATTACCCGGGAGGGCTATAAATTCATCAGCTGGAACACCGTGCCTGACCGGGTAGGAGGTATGGAGTATCGGCAGCAGGCCAATGTAACGCTTAATGACTCGAGCCTCACGCTCTATGCCCAATGGGTTAAGACATACAATTTGGGCGATGTCGGCCCCGGGGGCGGATTGGTTTTTTATGGCAAAGACTTGAATACAATCTGGTCCTATCCTGAATGGGTTTATATGGAAGCGGCGCCGGCAAGCACCAATTCCGTGGAACCGTGGGGCCCATGGTATTTGGATGTGAGCACCACAACTGACCTCGGCAAGGGCTTGGAGAATACCCAGACGCTGACAGCGGCCAGCACTGAGACCGAGGCCGCGCATTACTGCGCAAACTTGGTTTCCGGGGGTTATGACGATTGGTTTTTGCCGAGCCGTACGGAATTGGTCTGGATGGCGGAGAACCTGCAAAAAATGGTCTCGGAGATTTCAACGACACCGATTATTCAGGGGCGTACTGGTCCTCCTCCATTCGAACCAGCGATAAGAAATATGCCTATATCGTCATTTTCAACCTGAGCATCTACACGGATGAAAATGTTTTGGCATCCGCCCTGAATCCTCAGTCAAGCGAAAGAGATTTCCAAGTCCGCGCCGCAAGGAGGTTTTAAGCGGCGGTAGCCTTAAATGTTCCGGTATCGTATCGCCTTGG
>JBFLXC010000023.1:0-25407 GCA_040757435.1 Spirochaetota bacterium
TACCAAACCGTGGGCCCAAAAATTTGTAGGGGCGCGTGGGGTTTCCGCCCGCCGCCCTTCATCGATCAAATTGGACTGCGGTTATTCGCCTTCCCTCACGATTTCGATCTTGATGCCCTCCGCGCCCTGGGTGGCTTCCTTGGGGGGAACGGTCACCTTGAGGATGCCGTTGCGGAAGAGGGCCTTGACCTTCTCCTGGTCGAACTTGTCGGCGGGAACGTAGTACTTCTGCTTCTCAATGTCCTTGAGCTTAAGGCGGCGCTTGAAGTACCTGAGGCCGTCGGCCGGATTCTCCAGCTCGATCTTTGCCGAAAACACCATGTAGTCTCCCTGGAAGGAGAGGCTGATGTTCTTTTCCTCGAAGCCCGCCACGGCGAACTCAAAGACGATGCTGCGCTCTCCCGTGAGGTAGATGTTCATGGGGGGATAGGAGAAGTTGGGATAATAGTCCGCGTTTTCGTCGCTCTGGGCGTCGAACCAGGCACCGCCCGCCGCTCCTCCATGGACGCCGCCCGAGGCCTCTCCCTCTCCCCTGCAGCCCATGGGGCCGCCGGGCTTGAAGCCCTCGAAGTCGGGGCCGAAATTCTTCATCTTTTCGCCGAAATCCTTGGCGGCTTCGAATACATCGTCAAGGATGGATCCGATGTCCACGTACATTTTGTTGCTTTTCATATTTCCCTCCTGGGGAACCGGAACGCCAGCGCGGTGCGCGTTCCCTTCTGTTGTTCGCCGGCGGCATACGCCCCTCGCGGCGACGACCCGCTCCCCTTCAGGCGGCGGCATCGTCTACGGAGGATAAAATACCATTTCCCTTGGGGAAAAGCAATCTTGGACTTCGAGGCGGATCTCCCGGGGGAATAAAAAAACCGCCCGGCGCAGGGGCCGGGCGGCGAGGTCAAAGACCGTCAGCGATCACTTCTTGGGAGGATAGAGGAGAGGATAATCGTTGGCGATGCCGATGGCGGCCAAGGCCGCGGGCATGACTTCCCAGTTGCCTATCGGGGCGACCATCACGGTGTCCTTCTGGCCCTCGAACCACTTGAGGAGGAAGTAGCGCAGGTCCTTGGTGGTGGCGCCGTTGACCAGCTTCATGGTCCTCACCGTCTCGGCGTCGATTCCCGCGCCCTTGGTGAGGTGGCCGCCGCCGCCGGAGCCGCGGTAGGAGTTGATGGCCACGGTGTAGGTGGAGTCGGGATTGAAGACCCTTCCGTCCGCCATGGAGTAGATGCTCACGCGCTTGCCCGCGGGCTGGCTGACGTCCACGACGTAGTTGATGCCCGCCGCGGAGTCGTAGTTGTAGTACCGTGTGGCGGTGAGCGGCATGTTGGTCCTGTTGTCCAGGACAAGCTTGCCTTCCTTGTCCTTCTGGAAGTTGATGATGTGGTTGCCGGGGTTGGGCATGGTGTCGAACCAGAACTGGTACGAGTATTCCAGGAAGTCCTTCACCTGCTGGCCGGTCATGGTCATGGTGTAGAGGAAGTTCTCATAGACGTAGAGGTTGAACATATCCCTGACATAGAGGGTGCCGTCGGCGCTGGTGGGGATCTTCGCGTCAGCCGAAAGCGGGGCGGCGAAGGAAATATCGGCGGGAGCCAGGCCCATTGCCGGATCCTTGGACAGCTCGAGCTGGATCCTGTGGATCAGGTCCACGAAGGCCGAATCCCCGAACATGGAATCCCGGGTGGTGATCGTGCCGCTCATCTTGCCTACGGGCCTGTCCACCCAAGCCTTTACGTCTTTGGAACTGGGCTCGAACTTAGCCATGAACTCGGGGTCGGGCTTGTACGCCGCCACGTCGACGAGGGCTCCGCGGACGCGCTTGTCCCAGGCCTTTGTGCCCTCGTTCCAATCGAGCATCATGCTGACCACGGGAACCTTCCGGGCCGCGTTGAGGGCGCCGAAGATGTACACGGTCTTTCCGTTGGGGTCCTTGACCTCGACCTTCTTCTTGGCGGCGGGATCCCATCCCAGGCCGTCCCATCCGGAGTGGTCGTGGCCCACGAAGACGATGTCGAAGCCCGGCACCTTCTGGGCGACAAGCTGGGAGGCGTTTTCATTGAACTTGGTATCCGCGGTGACGTTGCCGTAGGTGTAGTCGACTCCGGCGTGGAAGAGGCCCACAAGGACGTCGGGCTTTTCCTTTTCCATGATGATGGGAACCCATTTCTTGGCGCTTTCCACCATGTCTTCGAATTCCATGCCGGTCCAGAACTGGGGCGGGAGCCAGTCCGGGATCTTGGGGGACACAAGGCCCAGGATGGCTACCTTGACGCCGCCCTTGTTGACTACCGCGTAGGGGGTGAAATAGGGCGTCCCGTCGGGCTTCACGGCGTTGGCGCAGAGCACCGAAGCCTGGAGCTCCTCGTAGAGCTTGTCGTAGACCGCATGTCCGGCTTCGATGTCGTGGTTGCCCACGCTGGTCGCGTCGTACTTGAGATGGTTGAGCATCTGGGACCAGATGTGGGGTCCTTCGGTCTTTTCGAAGTTGTAGTAGTAGACCACCGGGCTGCCCTGGAGGGAGTCCCCGTTTTCCAGAAGGACCACGTTGGGATTGGCGGCCCTCTCCTCGGCCACCAGGCTCGCCACCTGGGCCAGGGATGTGGCGGTCGGCTTGGCGTTGACAAAGTCGTAGGGGAAAACCATGCCGTGGATGTCCGACGTTTCGATGAAGGTGAGGGTCACGCTCTTCTCCGCCGGTCCGCCTTGGGCGAAGACCGACAGGGAGAGAAGGGCGATGAAGAGCGCTAGGGCTATGCGTTTCATGATACCTCCTTAAGTATCTTTACTCCGGATATCCTAACGCACTTTGCCGGTGGGCGCAAGGAAATTGCGCGCCCCGGCGGAACCAAGGGCCCCGAACCGCGCGGACCGGGAAAGGCAAGGATCAGAACAAGGGAAGGATCGCCCAAAGAAGGGGTATGGTTCCTAGGAGGGTCAGGCTCGATACGATCCATAGCCCGAAGGAGAGGCCGAAATCCAGGCCGTAAAGGGAGGGAGGTATGAGGCTGTTGAAGGCCGTGGGCATGAAGGATAGGAGCACGACCAGGCGCAGGGCGGTGGGATCCGCCCTTCCCGCAAGGCCAAGGACGAAGGCCGCCCCGTAGGATACGAGGGGAAGGACGATAAGGCGTATCGCCAGGAAGGTCGCCAGGATGGGCTTGGGCACCTTCATCCTGCCCCTGGGTATCTTGAGCCCCACGGAGACGAGGAGGAGGAAGGTCGCGACGGGCACCAGGACGCCGTTCAAGTCCTTGACGAAGGGGGGCCTTCGGAGCCCGGAAACGTTGAGGACCAGGCCCAAGGCCATGGCACCCAGGGACATGAAGAGGAAAGGGTCCTTGAGGAGGGATCCCAGGTTCCTCTCCTGGCGTCCTATAGGGGATCCTTGCGATTTCCCCGCCTGGGCGGCGAAGGGGTAGCAGATCCCGTAATACCAGAATTCCTCGAACACCTTGTAGAAGGGTATGAGGGCGAACCCTCCCTCGCCCAGAAGGATGAAGGCTACGATGGCCCCTATGCTCCCAATGTTCGTCATCCCCGTCGAGAGGGTCAGGACCGTTCCCCGGTCATTCCCAAGCTTGAGGATCCTGCCCGCCCCGTGGCCTGCCAGGAATCCCAGGCCAAGGGTGGCGAGGCCGGCGAAGGGGAGGGCGGCCAAGCCCGAATTTGAAAGCCTCAAGCCCCACACCGAACCCGCCACCGCCACGGGATTGATTCCTATGATGGCGATCCGCTGGAGGATGGAGGGGAGCGGGGCGGCTTTTTTGCGAAGAAGCCTCTCTAAAAGCCACCCGAGGAAAATGCCGAGAGGTATCAGGGACAAGGATACGAGGGCGCGGACCATTCTCCCTAATATAGATGACAGGCGACAAAATGCCCAGGCGTCGATTCCTTGGTCGCCGGCGTTTCCTTCCTGCAAATGTCCATCGCCTGGGGGCAGCGGGTGTGGAAGACGCAGCCGGAGGGAGGATTGATGGGGCTGGGAACGTCGCCGGTCAGAAGTCGTCGGGATACCTTCCTGTGCGGGTCGGGCACGGGGACTGAGGCAAGGAGGGCCCGGGTATAGGGATGCAGCGGCGATTCGAAGAGCTCCGGGGTCGCGGCCAGCTCCATGGCCTTTCCGAGGTACATCACAAGTATCCGGTCCGAGATGTGCCGCACCACGGACAGGTCGTGGGATATGAAGAGGTAGGTGAGGCTGAGCCTGGCCTGCAGCTCCATGAAAAGATTGATGACCTGGGCTTGGATCGAAACGTCCAGGGCGGACACCGCTTCGTCGCACACGATGAATTTCGGATTCAGCGCTATTGCCCTCGCGATGGAAATCCTCTGCCGCTGGCCGCCGGAGAACTCGTGGGGGTAGCGGCGCAGGTGGTAGGGGGAAAGGCCTACCACGCCCAGGAGCTCCTCAACCCTCTTCTTCCGCTCTTCCCTCTCAAGGGAAAGATGGATCTCCAAGGGTTCGCCGATAATGTCGCCTACGGTCATCCGTGGATTCAAGGAGGAGAAGGGATCCTGGAAGATGAGCTGCATCTCCCTGCGCTTGATCCTCAAGGCCTCCTTGTCCAGGGCGGCTATGTTGTCCCCGCCGAAGAAAATGTCCCCCGCGGTGGCTTCCTGCATCCTCAGGATGGTGCGGCCCAAGGTCGATTTCCCGCAGCCCGATTCACCCACCACCCCCAGGGTCTCTCCGTCCTGGATGTCGAAGCTGACATCGTCCACCGCCTTCACCCAGACGGTTTCCCGGCGGAAGATTCCTGTTTTTAGGGGAAAGTACTTCTTGACGTTCTTGACTGTGATGAGGGCGCTCATTCGCAAGCCTCCCCTTGGACCAGATGGCAGGCCGCCCTTCTTCCCCCGGCCGCCCGCCGCATGCCGGGATATTCGGCGCGGCAGATGTCCATGGCCTTGGGGCAGCGGGGGGCGAAGCGGCAGCCCTCGGGCAAATTGAGAAGGTTGGGCACTATCCCCGGGATGGAGTCCAGGCTTTCCCGATCATGGGAGAGCGAGGGGATGGAGTGGAGGAGGCCTTGGGTGTAGGGATGCAGGGGCGAGTCGAAGAGCTCCGCGGTGGGCGCCTCTTCGATAATCCTGCCCGCGTACATCACGATGACCCGGGAGCATGTCTCTGCGATCACCGCCAGGTTGTGGGTGATGAGGAGCACGGATGTGTTCAAGGTGGCCTGCAATTCCTTCATGAGTTCAAGGATCTGGGCCTGGATGGTGACATCCAGGGCGGTGGTGGGCTCGTCGGCGATGAGGAGGGCCGGCCTGCAGGCCAAGGCCATGGCTATCATCGCCCGCTGGCGCATGCCGCCCGAGAGGGCGTGCGGATACTCGTGGACGATCTTCTCCGCCCTGGCTATGCCCACCATCTTCAACGCCGAAGCCGCTTCCTTCCAGGCTGCTTCCTTGGAGAATCCCCTGTGGAGCCTATAGACCTCAGCCAGCTGGTCCCCGATCTTGAACACGGGATTGAGGCTGGTCATGGGCTCCTGGAAGATCATGGAAATCCTGTTGCCCCGGATCTTCCTCATCTCCTGTTCCGGCAGTTCCGTGAGTTCCGTGCTTCCGAACAATATCCTGCTCTCCGGAAGGATGCGCCCCATGGGCTTGGGCAAAAGCCCCATTATGGAAAGGGAGGTGACGCTCTTACCGCATCCCGATTCCCCGACCATGCCCAGGAATTCGCCTTCCCGCACGGCGAAGCTAATCCCGTCCACCGCGGGGACGATCCCATCTTCGGTCCAAAAATGGGTGCGGAGGTTTTTTACTTCCAGCAAGGTGCCGCCTGAATCGCCCATCCTGTTCCTCACGTGTTTTTAAGCCTTGGATCGAGTGCGTCCCTGAGCCCGTCGCCCAGGAAGTTGTAGCAGAGCACGGTCACGAAGATCATCAAGCCCGGCCAGAAGGCCTTCCATGGGGCGTTTATCATCGTGTTGAGCTCCTGGGCGTTGGTGAGCATGTTCCCCCAGCTCGCCGCGGGAGGCATGACCCCGAGGCCGAAGAAGGAAAGGCCCGACTCGGCCAGGATCGCGCCCGCGACCCCCATGGTCGCCGCCACGATGATGGGACCCATGGCGTTAGGAAGCACGTGGCGGAAAATAATCCTTCTGTCCTTGGCCCCTATGCCCCTTGCCGCCTCCACGTAGTCCCTTCTCATGAGGGAGAGGAATTCGGCCCGCACCAGTCGGGCGATTCCCGTCCAGCCCGTGAGTCCCAGGACGATCATGACGTTGAAGATGTTGGGCTTCAGCACCGACATGACGGTCACCAGGAGGAGGAAGGTGGGGATACACATGATGGCGTCCACGATCCTCATCATGATGTTGTCGACGGCTCCGCCATAATACCCCGCGAGGCAGCCCCAGACCGTCCCGATGAGGATGGAGATGCCCACGGAGACAAACCCTATGGTGAGGGATATCCGTGCGGCGTAGAGGATGCGGGAGAACACGTCCCGTCCCAATTCGTCCCTGCCCATGAGGTTGGGCTTGAACCTCGCGGGCTTCCCTTCGTCGTCGAAAAGATAGTTTCCTCCCTCCCTGGCCTTTGAGATGACCTCAGGGCCTGCGGGAAAGATTTTTTGGGTCACGTCCCTGTAGAAGGCCTCGCCCTTTTCCGGAATCACCACCACCAGGTCTTCGTGCAGGATGACCTGGTAGGGGCTGGCCATGGGCTTAAGGTCGATGAGGAAGATATCGTAGCGGGGATCCCCGCCTTCCGGGTAGGGGGCCACCAGCGAGGCGAGGCCCGCGGAAAGGTAGAGGAAGAGGAGGGTGCAGAGGCCTATCACGGCGAAGGCATTTTTCCTAAACCTGTTCCAGAGGATCTTCATCCGTTTTCCGAAGGTGTCGGAGTATTCCAGGGATTCCGCGGAGCTGACGCTGCTTGTTTCGATGCCTGTCATATCCCTCTCCTTCAGTCGTAGCGGATGCGGGGATCCGCCACCGCGTAGAGCACGTCCGCCAACAGGGATCCCAGGATGACCATGGTGGAGGAGAGCAGGAGGTTGCCCATCATGAGCGGATAGTCGCGGGTGAAGGCCGCCTGGACCGCGATCCTGCCTATGCCAGGCCAGCCGAAAATCGTCTCCACGATCGCGGCGCCTCCCACGAGGCTCGGGACTATGAAACCCAGGAGGGTTATGACCGGCAGGAGGGCGTTGCGCAAGGCGTGCTTGCCTATGACCACCCGGCTCGCCAATCCCTTCGCCTTGGCGGTGCGGACGTAGTCCTGGCGTATGACTTCAAGCATGGCCGACCTCATGTAGCGCATCTTCGAGGCCATGGTGCCCATGCCGAGCACGAGGGTTGGAAGGACAAGGTGGCGCACCCTGTCCCAGAAGTCGTAGCCTTGGACCGAAAGGCTGTACATGCCCGAGGTGGGAAGCCAGTCCAGGCGCAGGCTGAAGACGAGGATCATCAGAAGGCCGAACCAGAAGGAGGGCAGGGACACACCGATGAAGGAGATAGTGGAGAAGGTGTAGTCGAAGGCGGTGTTCCTTCTCAAGGCCGAGATTATCCCCGCGGGGATGGCCACGGCGAAGGAGAAAATCGTCGCGCAGAGGGCCAGCACCAAGGTGTTGGGAAGAGCTTCCATGAGGACTTTCCCAACAGGCCTTGCGTAGTAGAAGGAGTTGCCTAGGTTGCCCCGCAGGATGTTGCCCAGCCAGATCGCGTACCGCAGGGGCAGGGGCTTGTCCAGGCCCAGCTGCTGGCGTATAAGCGCCAGATCCTGCTGGCTCACCTGGTCAGGATTGACGAACATGTAGACCGGGTCTCCAGGGGCCAGGTTGATGATGAGGAACGAGATGACGGTGATGATGAACAGGAGGGGAATCGCCTGGATCAAGCGGCGCAGGATGAAAGACCACACCGGAGGCTCCTTTCGCGGTCGGCTCGCGGGCTAGGCGGGGGAAAGCGCGGACCCGGCGCGGGGCGGGGTCGAATTCCCCCGTCCCGCGCCGTTCCGCCTAGACCCGCAGGACCATTATTCCACGTAACTCTTTTCGGGATTGAACCAGCCGAGAAGGTCGTAGCTCTTCACGTCCCGGACATTCTTGGCATAGGCGTAGGCCTGGGTGCGGTTGATGATGAAGGTGTACGGCACCTCCTCGGAGATGATCTCCTGGGCCTTCCACGCGAGCCTCGCCTGCTCCTTGAGGTCGATGGTTTCCTTGATCTTGTCGAAGAGGGCGTCGACCTCGGCGTTGGAGTAGCGGCCTCGGTTGAGGAATCCCTTGTTGACGTCGCTGTGGTAGAAGGCGGCGTGGTTGGCCGTGAGGCCAGTGGAGAATCCGCCCACATAGCCGTCGAACTTGCCTACCTCGACGTATTTGGTGAGGAAGGTGTTCCACTCAAGGATCTGGGCCTCGACTTCCACGCCCACCAGCTTGAGGGCGCTCTGTACGTACTGGAGGATCTTCTCCCGCATGATGTTGCCCTTGTTGGTGATCATGAAGATCTTGAACCTCTGCCCGTCCTTGACCCTGATCCCGTCCTTCCCGACCTTCCAGCCCGCCTCGTCCAAAAGGGCCTTGGCCTTGGCGAGGTCGTAGGCGTAGCGCTTGGCGTTGGGATTGTAGTAGGGGCTGGTGGGCACGAAGGAGGAGAGTCCCACGCGGCCGTTGCCCTTGTAGATGCCCGACACTATCTGCTGGGTGTTGATGGCATAGCTCATGGCCTGCCTGACCCTCTTGTCGGCGTAGAAGACGCTCTTGGTGTTCCACACCACGCAGTCGAATACAGGGCCCACATAGCGCTGGACATTGAGACCCGGTATCGCGCTCATCCTGGCCACGTCGGATTCGGGGACGAAGACGCGGTTGGCCTCGCCCTTCTCGGCCTTGACCATGGCGGTGGCGGATGATCCGGAGTTGACGAAGATGTAGCGGTCGAAGCCGGCCGGACCGTCCCAATACTTGTCGAAGCGCTCAAGCTTGACGTTCTGGTTGGTCAGCCACTCGACGAACTTGAAGGGGCCGTTGCCTATGGGCTTGCGGGCGAACTCCGACTCCTTGAGCTTCGTCTTGTCGTACTTGGAGATTTCGCTCTTGGGGACGATGTAGCCCGAGGTGAAGTAGGAGAGGATGACGCCGTCAACCTTGGACAGGTTGAAGACCACGGTGTACTGGTCGGGGGTGGTGATTTCCTTCACCGCCTCGTAGTCCATGCGGCGGGGCGAGTTGACCGCGGGATCGCGGATCAGGTCGTAGGAATACTTCACGTCCTCGGCGGTCATCTTCTGGCCGTTGTGGAATAACACGTCGTCCCTCAGCTTGAAGGTAATGGTGAGGCCGTCCTTCGAGACTTCGTAGCTCTTGGCCACGTTGGGAACAATCTCGAGGGTCGGGCTGTACTTCAGGAGGGCCGAGAATATGAGGGTGCAGACGTCGCTGGATGCCGAGTCCGCGTTGATGAAGGGGACGAGATAAAGAGGGTCGGAGAAGGTTGCGTAGAGCATGTCTCCGCCCGATTTTTTTTGCGCCACCGCGGGACCCGCCAGGAGGGTCAGAAGGGCGAGCGCAAGCAATAAGCTTCTTTTCATAGGTGTATCCTCCTTGCCGATCAGTGGTGGACCGCGATCATGACCGCCTTGTAGCCCTCGGCGGGTTCGGTGGTGACATGGACGTCCATGCCTTCGGACAAGGCCGCAAGGTCGCCTTCGCCGTGTTCCGTCATGAAGGTAAGGCCCGGGGAGAGGAAGACCGAAACGGGAGCTCCCGCGTCCACCGCGAGTTCGCCCTCCGCGACCTTCTTCACCGTGGCGCGCCTGTCGACGAAATAGGCGTCCACATGGACGAGCCTGTTGTCCGTGTTGCAGCGGATGAGCCAGAAGTTGGCCACGTCCAGGGCATGGCCGATGGTCGAGGCCTTGCCGTTCACTTCCACCAGGGCGTGGGGATCAAGCTCCAGGTAGGTGATCTCGGTGGCGGTCTCGCGGAACATCCGCTTCCTGAAGAGGATCTTCACCCGTTCCGACGCCTCGGCGTAGTTCTTGCCCAGGTTCTGGTCGAACTTGATCGTGGTGGTGTTCTTGCTGAAGTCCACGATGCAGGAGGTTCCCGCGGGCTCGATGAACGTGCCTTTCCCATCCTTGGCGTAGACCACGGTGAGAGGGATCCCGTCCACGGAGACGAAGGCGGATCCTTCTATGACGCCGATGTTGCCGATCATGATTTCATTGGGCTTGGCCAGCGCCCAGGCTTCGTCCAGCTCAGGCTCCAGCTCCACAAGCTCAACCTTGGACATCACCCTTCCCGCCTGGTCCTTCCTCTCCGAGGGGGCCGCGAGAATGGAATCCGTGAGGTTGGAACGGACGTCCACGATGCCGTACAGCCCCGGCTTGTCGGTCCTGATTCCCTTGCCTTGGGCTTCGAGGCCGTAGAAAGGGACCTGGACCTTCTCCGCCCACCCATCCTTGGCTACCACCGTGACAGCCAAGCCCTTCTTGGCGATGTCCAGCCACGCCATTTCCTGATCGAGACGCTTGACTTCGGTCTTGCCGTGGAGGATGAAGGTTTCCTCCACATGCCCCCCGGCCTGGCCTGCCACCCAGAGAGTAAGCGATGTGCCCGTGAAACCCGCCAGGGTCCCGGTTTTTGTCACTTCGCCCGCTCCAAACGCAAGGGAGGCAGACAGGAGGAGGAAGCAGGCCATGAGCAACGAGATCTTGGATTTCATTGCAGCCTTCCTTCCAGAAAGAATGAGAAAGCCCAAGGCTTTCTGGCACGGGTCGGAAGGCGTGGAAGGTTTTGGATGCCGTGGTCGCGGGACCGGATTTTCCGATACGACCGCAGCTCCTGTAGAGTCACCGTACGCATTCCGCCCTGTCCCGAAACGGCAACGCCGTTTGTTTCACACACTATGGGGTCGCCGTTTCCAATTGTCAAGGAATTATTTCTTTACTGAAAGAATAAGGGATTTCCGGGGATTTGCATAAAAATGTATTTTTCCATTCCATTTTCCCTTTCCCCGCCGGCGAACTTGCCGTATACTTCCCCGAATTTTAACGTTTTCTGAAGGAGGATAACGGGGAATGGAAAAGCAGAACAGATTGGATGCCAAGCTGCTCGTCATGGGATTGCAGCACACCTTCGTCATGTTCGGAGCCACGGTGCTCGTCCCGATCTTGACGGGGCTGGATGTGGGGGTGACTCTTTTCGCCGCCGGCGTGGGAACCTGGATCTTCCATGTGGTCACCAAGTTCAAGGTCCCGGTGTTCCTAGGCTCCTCCTTCGCCTTCATACCGGGGATCATCGCCATCGGGCAGAAGAACCCCGCCACGATTCCCTACGCTCTGGGCGGCATGGCCATAGCCGGCCTCCTCTACGTGGTTGTGGCGGTCATCTTCCGCTACGTGCCCCATGCGGCGCTGCACAAGATCCTTCCGCCGCACGTGACCGGCCCCATGATCGTCCTCATCGGCCTCATCCTCGCGCCGGTGGCCATATCCAACGCCAATGGAACCAACTCTCCCGCGTTGGCGGAGATGATAGGCTCCGGGGGTTGCTGGGCGGTCGCCCTCTTCACCTTCGCGGCCGGGGTTACTGCCAAGATCCTCTTTCCCAAGTTGGGCTGGAAGTTCCTCTCCAACCTTCCCGTCCTGGTGGCCCTCATCGCGGGATACCTGCTCTCCGCCATCCTTGGCTTGGTGGATTTCAGCTCCGTCGTCCAGGCGGGGTGGATAGGCGTTCCTAAGTTCATGCTTCCCAAGTTCTCCGCGGAGGCCATAACCTACATACTGCCCATCGCCATCGTCACCATCGTTGAGCATTTCGGGGATGTCCTGGCCATAGGCAACGTGGTGGGAAAGGATTTCATCAAGGATCCGGGCATCAGCAGGACCCTCATCGGCGACGGCATCGCAACCACCGTGGCGGCCTGCTTAGGCGGCCCGGCGAACACCACATATTCGGAGAACACGGGCGCCGTGGCCCTCACGGGCGTCACCAACCCCCTGGTCATGCGCATCGCCGCCACCTTCGCCATCGTCCTCGCGGTGGTTCCCAAGTTCACCGCCCTCATCGGCACCATACCCGCCCCCGTCATCGGAGGCATATCCATCCTTCTGTTCGGCATGATTTCTTCAATCGGCATCAAGAATATGGTGGACGCCAGGCTCAACTTCGAAAACCCCAAGATCCTCATCATCACCGCCACCATGCTCGTCCTCGGGCTGGGCGGGGCGACCTTCGGCATAGGGAATCTCAAGTTCTCCGGCCTTGGGCTGGCGGCGATCTTCGGCATCGCCCTCAACCTCATCCTGAGGCCCCGGGATCCCACTTCAAAGGAAGGCTGAGGGACTAGAGGTAGAATCCGGGCTTGCGGTCGTCGAAGGCGTGGTTGTAGGGATTTATGTTCTTTTCCCTGGCCTGGCGGGGATCGATCTCCGCCGCCGCGACGGCCGGCGAGTCCGGTGGCGCCTGGAGGAGGTATTCTCCCTTGGGTGAGACGAGGACGCTGCCTCCCGTGAACCTTAGGGTTTCCCCGTCCCGGGATTCCTCGCCTATCCTGTTCACCGTGGCTATGAAGATCCTGTTCTGCACCGCTTGGGCGAAATCGGCCTTCTGGCAATAGGGCATGACGAGATTGGAGCAATGGGCGATTAGGTCCGCCCCCTTGCGCGCCAAGGTCCTGAAGCTTTCGGGGAAAAACCAGTCGAAGCAGATCGCCATGCCGATTTTGGCTCCCTGGTGCTCGAAGAGGGTGAAGCCCAGGTCGCCTGGGCTGAAGAACAGGGTTTCCTTGTAGAAGAGATGGGTCTTCCTATAGAGGAATTCCCTGCCCTCCGGCAGAACGGCGAGGGACGAGTTGTACACCTTGTCCTCGCTGCGCTCGGGGAAGCCGAACACCAGGCAGGCCGATTTCTTCGCCGCGAGCTCGCGGAATACGTCGATGCTCGGCGACGTGAGTGGGTCCGCCAGGTCGAAGGCCTCTTCCCTGGAGACGAATTGGTATCCGGAGTACGAAAGCTCCGGCAAGATGTAGAGATCCGCGTCCACGGATTCTATCGCCTTCGCCAAGGCGGCGACGTTGGCTTTCTTGTCGCCGAAGGCGGGATGGTTCTGGACCAAGGCAATTTTCACGCTAGGCTCCTTACTTTTCTCCCGAACCCTGTTTTTGGCTCAGTCGGTCTACTTCCCGGTTGATAAAAGCTTCCAGGTACAGAAGCTCCCTTTCGCTCAGGCCCAATCCCAGGCGCTGATGGCCTGTGCCCGCTGCTATATCGAGTTCCTTGGAGGGATAGCCTTGGATTTGGGTCTTCGAGGGCAGGACCTTTATCCCTCCCAGGTCGGACAGGGGCCAGGTATCCACCTTTTCCGAGACTAGGCTCCGGACCTTGATGGAAATTCCGTGGCTCGACAGGAGGATCTCCTTTGTGGAGACCAGGGGGCTCACCGTGGACTTGAACATCGCCGCCCCTATGATCCAGAAAGGTATGCTGAAGAAGGGGAAGAAGAGGGGAGCCCGCATCCTCAAGGTCATGAAGGTCCAGAAGGCCACGAAGCCCAGCCAGAACAGTGAGAAGGTGGCACCCGGAACGGTTGATGCCCGCAAGGACATCCGGGGGAAGACTATCCTGGATCCCTCCTCGGAACTCTCCACGATGACCTTGGAATCCGAGGGAAGGGTATCGGGGTACCGCACGGGGCTTTCGGTCTTGGTAGCTTCCGCAAGCCTGTTCCTCAAGGCCGCGAGGGGTTTTCTCATGACTTCGTCGAAATCGATGTCCCGGGAAATATCCGTTCCGGATTCGGGCGGCGAGGGGGGGGCGGGCTTTAGCAAGCCTCTGAGGATTTTCGAAGCCATTTCGGCGGTCAGGGTCCTCATGGTCACGTCAGGTTCGAGCCAGGAGGCGAGGATGGGTTCTATCCTTGGCGATATGTCCATGAGCCCCCCCAGGTCGACCTTGAGGCTGCGGGTCGGAAGCTCCGCTGGGTTCCTGCCGGTGAGGAGGAACACGATGGTCGCCGCCGCGCCGTACAGGTCGGACCTATGGCTGGCCTTTCCGCCCACCTGCTCCAGGGGGATGTAGCCCGCCGTGCCCACCAGGGTGGCGCCGGGGAAGAGGGCGGAGCGGATGGCGTCCTGGACGCCGGAAAAATCCACCAGGGCGATGGCTCCGTCTTCCTTGAGGATTATGTTCCGAGGGTTGATGTCCCGGTGCACAATGGGAGGCCTTAGGGAGCCCAGATAGGCGAGGATGTCGCAAAGCTGGGCGAAAATCCCTTCGATCTCCTTTTCTGTGAGCTTCTTTCCGGAACCCACCAGGGAGGAGAGGCTCTTCCCTTCTATATACTCCATGGCGATGACGAACCTGAGCCTGCCCTCAGCCTCATCCTCGAAGCTGTCGAAATACCGAGGGATGGCGGGGTGGGACAGGTGCCGAAGGGCGTCGGCCTCCCGCCGGAAAATGTCGACGGTGTTCCAGGAGGTGGTGGAGGTGAAATCCAGGATCTTTAGGACGGCTTTCCGCGGAGCCTGGCCTGCCGATGCCTCCGGCTCCGCCACGCCCGCCTTTGCGGCGCCCGGTTCAGCGGCGCCCGGTTCAGCGGCGAGGGAGGCTTTCCATGTGGAGGCTGAAAGGCCGCGGCCCAATTCTTCCTCAAGGATGTAGTTCCCGATCTTCGAGCCTGCTTTCAATCCTCGTCTCCCCCCTGTCCGCCCCCGAGCCGCTTGAGCTGCTCCAAGGCCTTGGCCCTCTCCCTTTTCATCCCAAGTTCCTCGTAGGTGTCGGCGAGGTTGAACCATGCGTCGTAGGAGTCGGGCTCCAAGGACGACGCCTTCTCAAAGCACCGGCGCGCCTCGGGATACCTGCCTTCACGGAAGGCGATGATGCCCTTGTCGTTCCATGCCGCGCCATGGTTGGGATCAGCCTCCAAGGCCTTGTCGTACCATTGTAGGGCCGCGGGGAAATCATCCCTCTCGTAGGCCACCATGCCCAGGGCGTGGAGGTAGTCCGGTTCGCCGGGCGACAGTTCAAGCGCGAGGAGCAGGTCCCCTTGGGCCCCTTCCAGATCTCCCAAGCCCCGCTTGGCTTCCGCCCGGTTGAACAACACGCCGGAGAGGCCGGGTTCTTCCTTGAGGATTTCGTCGAAGAGATCGATGGCCGGACCATGATCCCCCTTCTCGGTGAGCCGTATTCCCCTGGCGTTCTTGGCGACGGCGCTTTCGCTCGCCCTGGCGGTATCTTTCATTGCCGTACCTCCGGACCCTGCGAGGATCCTCCCACTATGATACTCGATTTTTTCCTTGGGGTCATCATCCTGGGGTGGAACCCTCCCGGACCGAAGAGGGCTGGGCGCGGTTCAAATTGATAATAAAATATCAATTCATTGCATCTCTTCTACCCATGGGGGGTGGAGGGCTTGCCTAAATGCAGAAGACCTCATATACTCCGAATATATTTTTATCGATACAGTTCTACTTATTTAGACGCACAAGGGGGTATCCTGAATGCCTGCGGCTACGATCGAGTTTTCGAATGAGCTGAACGCTTTCATCGAAGAATGGGGCAAGAAGCCCGGCGGACTCATCATGATGCTCCATAAGATTCAGCACGAGTTCGGCTTCATTCCCCGTCCCGCGGCGGAAAAGCTCTCCCGCATGGTGGGGCTCCCCTTGGCAAAGATCTATGGGGTAATCACTTTCTACCATTTCTTCAAGACAACCATGCCGGGAAAGCACCGCATCGCGATCTGCATGGGCACCGCCTGCTACCTCAAGGGCGCCCAGGACCTTGTGGACGAGACCCGGTCGATATTGGGAATCTCGGGCGAGGAAGTGACGGACGACGGTCTTTTCAGCATCGATGAGGTCCGATGCCTTGGCTGCTGCGGCCTGGCTCCCGTCCTCATGGTAGGCGACGAGGTTTACGGAAAGGTCACCAAGGAGCAGTTGCCCGACATCATCGCCAAGTACCGGAACCTTTGAGCCATTATTCCATCGAGGATTTCCTTCTCGACATCGTCCAGAATTCCTGCGAGGCGGGAGCCTCGGAGCTGCGTGTCGAGGTGGCGGAGAGCCCGCTCCGCCTGGACGTCCTCATATCCGACGATGGCAAGGGAATGGACGAGGCGTTGCAGGCCAGGGTCTTGGATCCGTTTTATTCAGAGCCGGGAAAGCATCCAGGCAGGAAGGTGGGCCTTGGCCTTCCCTTTCTAAAGCAGGCGACGGAGATGACGGGGGGAGGGTTTTCCCTCCGCTCCGCCCCAGGCCGGGGAACGGCGGTGGGCTTCACCTTCCTGCGCGGCCATGTGGACTGTCCGCCCATGGGAAGCATGGCGGATATCCTGTTTTCCCTGTTGTGTCTTCCCGGCGCTCCCCGGATGAGTATCCGGAGAAGGCTGGAGGACGAAAGCGGGACGGTCCTGAAGGATTACGAGATCCGCAAGACCGAGCTTATTGAGATATTGGGGAGCCTGGAGGAAGTTTCCTCCCTGGCCCTCCTGAAGGAATTCCTGCGGTCGCAGGAAGAAGCATGAACCGGAACGCAAGATCGGTGAACGAAGGAGTTGGCCTATGGCAAGGATGACCCTCGACGAACTCAGGGCGCTTCGCGATTCGAAACGCCAAGATTTGGCGCGGCGTGATGTGGAGGGAAAGAACATCCAGATCATCGTCGGCATGGGAACCTGCGGGATAGCGGCGGGAGCGAAGCAGACCTTCGACGCGATCGTTGAATCCGTGCAGAAGCATGGCCTGGAGGGCAAGGTGATCATCCGCCAGACCGGCTGCATGGGCCTGTGCTACGTGGAGCCCACGGTGGAAGTCGTCGCTCCGGACATGCCCACGGTGATCTATGGGAAAATGACCCAGGAGATGGCGGAGCCCTTGGTGGCCAAGCACCTGGTGGAGCATGTCCTTCTGGACAACCATATCCTCGACCGCCCTGCGGCCGACATTGTCAAGAAATAGAGGGAGAAGGCCATGGCGAAGAAAAACTTCATCCTTGTCTGCGGCGGCACCGGATGCGAATCCGCCCGGGCGGACGAGATATACCGCAGCCTTATAAAGGAAGCGGATTCCCAGGGTGTGAAGGACGATGTGCAGGTGGTCAAGACCGGCTGCTTCGGTTTCTGCGAGAAGGGTCCCATCGTCAAGGTGCTTCCGCAGGAATCCTTCTATGTGGAAGTGAAGCCCCAGGACGCCGCTGAGATCATCTCCGAGCAGGTGATCAAGGGCCGGGAGGTGCAGCGCCTCCTGTACAAGAAGGACGAGAAGGCCGCGAGCAACGTCAAGATCGAGGACATCGAGTTCTACCAGAAGCAATTCCGCATCGTCCTCCGCAACTGCGGAGTCATCAATCCCGAGAACATCGAAGAGTACATCGCCCGTGAAGGCTACACGGGCCTGGAAAAGGCCCTCTTCCAGATGAAGCCCGACGACATCATCGAGGAATTGAAGAAATCCGGCCTCCGCGGCCGTGGCGGCGCCGGATTCCCCACCTGGATGAAATGGGATCTCACGCGCAAGCAGCCCGATCCGGTCAAGTACGTGGTCTGCAACGCCGACGAAGGAGACCCCGGCGCCTACATGAACCGCTCCACCATCGAAGGGGATCCGCATTCCGTCGTGGAAGCCATGGCCATCTGCGGAAAGACCATAGGCGCCAGCCAGGGCTACGTCTACATCCGGGCCGAATATCCCCTGGCCATCGAGCGGCTCAAGATCGCCATCGAGCAAGCCCGGGCCATGGGGCTCCTGGGCAAGGACATCCTCGGCTCAGGCTATGATTTCGACATCGAGATCCGCCTCGGCGCGGGAGCCTTCGTCTGCGGCGAGGAGACAGCCCTGCTCCAGTCCCTGGAAGGAAAGCGGGGCATGCCCGTGCCCAAGCCTCCCTTCCCGGCTGTCCAAGGCTTGTGGAAGAAGCCCACGGTGATCAACAACGTGGAAACCTTCGCCAACGTCTCCGCCATCATGGCCAAGGGCGCCGAATGGTTCGCCAAGATCGGCACCGAAAAATCCAAGGGCACCAAGACCTTCGCCCTCACCGGAAAGATCAACAACTCCGGCCTGGTGGAAGTGCCCATGGGCACCACCTTGCGGGAGATCATCTTCGACATCGGCGGCGGCATCAGGAACGGCAAGAAGTTCAAGGGCGTCCAGACCGGCGGCCCCTCAGGCGGCATCATCACAGAAAAAAGCCTCGACGAGCCCATAACCTACGAGAGCCTCGCGGCCCTGGGCTCCATGATGGGCTCGGGCGGGATGATTGTCATGGACGAGGACGACTGCGTGGTGGACATCGCCAAGTTCTATATGGCCTTCTGCGTGGACGAGTCCTGCGGCAAGTGCGCTCCCTGCAGGATCGGCACCAAGCAGATGTACGACATCCTGGACAAGATCTCCAAAGGCACGGCCCTTGAGGAAGACTTGGACAAATTGGAAAGGATCGGCAAGGCCATGACCAAGGCCTCGCTTTGCCTCCTAGGCGGCTCCGCGGCCAATCCCACCCTCTCCACCCTGAAGCATTTCCGGGAGGAATACCTGGAGCATATCCGGGACCACAAGTGCAAGTCCGGGAAATGCAAGGACCTGGTGGTCTACGAGATCGATCCCGCCAAGTGCATCGGCTGCGGCCTCTGCGCCAGGCGCTGTCCCGTGCCCTGCATCGCCGGGGAAAAGAAACAGCCCCACGTGATCGACAAGGCGAAGTGCATCAAGTGCGGCGAGTGCTTCAAAGTCTGCAAATTCGGCGCAGTCATCAAGCGCTGAGGACGGGGAGAAAGAACCATGATCACATGCAAGGTAAACGGCATTACGGTGCAAGTCGCCGAGGGCGCCAGCGTCCTCGACGCCGCCAAGAAGGCGAACGTTAAGATACCCACCCTCTGCTACAACCCCGACCTGGCGCCCTGGGCCGCCTGCGGCATCTGCGTCGTCAAGGTCGAGGGAAGCAACAAGCTCCTGAGGTCCTGCTGCACCCCCGTGGCGGAAAACATGGGGATCATCACCAATGATCCCGAGCTCGTCCAGATCCGCAAGACGGTCATAGAGCTGATATTGTCCACCCACCCGGACGACTGCCTGGCCTGTCCCAGGAACCAGGATTGCGAACTCCAGACCCTGGCACAGGAATTCGGCATCAGGGAAAAACCCTTCGCCAAGCGGCTCTTGGAAATTCCCACCGACGACACCACGGGATCCATCATCCTGAATCCTGAAAAGTGTGTCCGCTGCGGCCGTTGCGTCACGGTTTGCCAGCAGATGCAGAATGTCTGGGCCATCGAGTTCCTTGGCCGAGGCGAATCCACCCGGATCGCGCCCGCGGCGGACGTGAAGCTGGGCGAAAGCCCCTGCATCCGCTGCGGCCAGTGCTCCGCCCACTGTCCCGTGGGCGCGATCTACGAGAATGACCAGACCAACCTGGTGTGGGACGCCCTCATGAAGGACGGCCAGGACGCCAAGACCTGCGTCGTGCAGATCGCCCCCGCGGTCCGCGTGGCCCTCGGCGAAGCCTTCGGCCTGCCTCCCGGCGTCAACCTGACCAGGAAGATCTACACCGCCCTGCGGCGCATGGGCTTCGACGCAGTCTTCGACACCAACTTCGCCGCCGACCTGACCATCATGGAGGAGGGGACGGAGTTCGTGAAGCGCTTCACCGACGCCCTCAAGAACGGCATGGGCGAGGCGACGAAGATCAAGTCCATGCCCCTCATCACCTCCTGCTGCCCCGCCTGGGTGGACTATATGGAGAAGTACTATCCCGACATGATTCCCAACTTCTCCACCGCCAAGAGCCCCCAGCAGATGATGGGCACCATGATCAAGACCTACTGGGCCGAAAAGGCGGGTGTGGACCCTGCGAAAGTCTACTCAGTCTCCGTGATGCCCTGCACGGCCAAGAAGTTTGAAACCCACAGGGACGAGTCCATGTACGCCTCGGGATACCAGGATGTGGATGTATCCATAACAACCAGGGAACTGGCACGCATGATAAAGCAGGCCGGCATCGACTTGGTCAACCTGCCGGACTCTGAGCCCGACAGCCCCTTGGGCCCCTACACCGGCGCGGGCGCCATCTTCGGCGCCACCGGCGGCGTCATGGAGGCGGCATTGCGCTCGGCCTACTTCCTCGTCACCGGCCAGGAGCTCAAGGACGTCAACTTCACCGCCGTCCGGGGAATCTCGGGCATAAAGGAAGCCTCGGTGCATATCGGCGGGATCGATGTCCGGGTGGCCGTGGCCCATCAGATGGGGAACATAGAGCAGGTCCTGAACGCGGTCCGGGCGGCCCGGGACGAGGGGAAGGACAGCCCCTGGCACTTCATAGAAGTCATGGCCTGCCGAGGCGGCTGCATCGGCGGCGGAGGCCAGCCCTACGGCGCCACCGACGAGGTGCGCAAGCTCAGGATGCGGGGCATCTACGACCACGACGAGCAGACCGAATACCGCTGCTCCCACCAGAATCCCTTCATCAAGAAAGTGTACACCGAGTACCTGGAGTCGCCGGGAAGCCACAAGGCCCACCACCTCCTCCACACCCACTACACCGAGAGGCCTTTGTTCCTAAAATAAGGCTGGATCTTTTCAGCGGCAATTTATGGGGTCAGACCCCATAAATTGCCTTTTTTTTTCACCCCGGTCCAGGGCCTTCGAGGCTTCGCATGCGAAACCTCGCCGGAGCGCGGTGATCGGCCGAGACCGGGGCTCTAGGCCCTCGGCTCTAGGCCTTCGGCTTGGAGAGGGTGATGGTGATCGACTCGGCTTCCTCCGCGCCTTTGAGGCTGCCTATCATCGCCTCCAGGGTGTTGTAGAAAAGGGATGATACGAAGGGAACAAGAGGCAGTTCCTTGCCGTCGCAATAGATTCGGATATCCTTTCCTTCCTCAGCCATTATATTCCTCCCTTGGAACTGTAGATTGGACAGCTATGAGACGATATGGTCGATGAAGGCCGCCGCCGATCCAGGATCGAAGGCGGCGAGCCCTCTTCCGGCGGCGGCGGCACGGAGGGCGGCGGATCGGGCCACAAGGACGTCGACGTCCCCCAACGGCCGCTTGAGGGCCTTTTCTTCCGTTTCCTCGCCGGAGACAAGGACGCGTATGGCGCCTGGAACCTCGAGGCCCTCGCAGAATATGATGGCCGCCCTCGGGGAGAGGGTCTTCAGCGTCGAGGCGTCCATGGACGGGGGGGGAGAGCCCAGGAGCAGCATTTCGGTGCCGCTCAGGTAAACCGAGGGGTCCGCGCCGGCGGCGTGGAACCGGGTCGAATCCTTCCCATCCGGCGCAAGGTCAGCCGGGTGGCGGGATTTCTTGAAGGCGGCGACGGGGATGGCCCTCCGCGCGCACTCTTCTATCGCTTTTTCAATGAAGGTTGTCTTTCCCGTGCCGGACCACCCTACTATGGATACAATGACAGGACCGCCGCTCATGCCTCTCCTCTTGCCGCCTGTGCGGCGAATTCCCGGATCGAAAGTTCCCGCCTCATGCCCGAGGATTGGAGAAGGCCGAAACTCCGGTCCCCCTCCCGCCGCTCCAGGTTTTCCAGCCCGACGATATCCCCGCGGGCGAGGGAAGGGAAGCCCGAAGCGGCCGTGGAGGGATCCCCGGACTTGGCTGACACAGTGGCCAGGTCGGGTCCGGTGCACGCAATATACCTGATCCGGCCGGCTTTGTTGAGCATGGCCTCGGAGATGATGCGCCCCCGCAGGTAGTTGGCTTCTTCCAGCCCATTCCTTGCGTCCAAGGCGTCGGAAGATCTGGGAAGGGTACCTCTTCCCAGGGCGAACCATGTCGACTTGACCGAATCCCGGTCGAGCCCAGCATGGGCCGCAAGCCTTTCCACGAAGGGAAGCGGTTTCCACGGCCACGTGGAGTGGCAGCTTCGGCCTTCCCCCGCCCTGATGGCTGGGCAAGGGCTGGAGTCAAGGCAGGGACCCAGGCACCGCAACCCTCCGCCCGCTCCCAAGGACAGCACCCTGTCCCGCACCTTCAGGGCGGGAATCGCCGTGGCAGAGGCTGAAGGCTCCAGGACGAGAAGGACTCCGCCGGGAGCCAGACTATCTACAGCGGCTAAAAGCAGCGCGGCCCGCCTTTCGACAGCGTCGGGAAGGCCCTTCCACAGTTCATTGATCGAGTGGGAAGCCACGATCAGGTCGAAGGGCCCATAGTGCAAGGCAAGGACATTCTCCAAATCCTTGGTTTCGGTCCTTACCTTTCCGAACCCTGTGGATTCCGACAGGTCCGCGGCGAACCGCAGCGCCTCCGCCGAACCGTCCAGGAGAAGGGAGCTTTCCGCGCCTCGGGCGAAGGCCGCGAAGCTAGCGGGGCCCGGGCCGGCCCCGAGGTCCAGTACAGTCCTTATTTCCGGAAGGACGCCTCGCCGGGCCAACTCTTCCAGGGCGTAGGACGCCTGCATGAACGAAACAGGCCAATAGTAGAGGAGGTAGATGTCGAGGAAATCCCTGGTGGAAAAGTACCCAGAGCCGGCGAGGGTCCTGTCTCCCGTAAGCCCCCTCTGCAGATTCTTGAGGGCTCCGCCCAAGCGCCGCAGGTCCCCAGGACTCCTCAAACGGGCTTGCAGGGCGCCGTAAAGGGTAGTGAGCGCGGCTTCCGCGCGGGGAATCCCATCCATGGCAGCTCCGCATCGAAGTATTGTCTAGAAAAAAAAGCAAGGCTATACTTCTGCGATGCCTTCTTCCACATTCTCGATCATAACCGCAATTTTCTCTGAGGAAAAGACCAAGACCCTGGTGGTGGAGAATGGTTTTTCCATCCTGGACTACGCTGGCGGGCGCGTCCTGCTCAGCGAACGGCTGGCCGCCCTCGGACTTAAGCCCCAAGCCCTCTTGTCCCGGGAAGAAGCCCCGTGGCTGCATGAGGAGGACAGGCAGGGTTACCTCGAGCAATTGTCCAACGTCCTCCGCGGCCACAGCGAGCGGGTCCAGGGCCAGTACCGTTTCCTTCGATCACAGGGAGAACCCCTCTGGCTTTCCGTCTCGATCCGACCCCTGGAATGGGATGCGGCAGGCGCCCCCAGCCTCGTCATAATCCACGACGAGGACATCTCCAGCCTCCACGCCGCCCAGGAGGAAATCCGCGAGCGCCTCATAGAAATTGACTCCCTCAAGGACCTGCTCTTCGCCATCAACAAGAGCCTCGACTTCGACGACACCATCCACCGCATCATCGCCCACCTCCACAAGGTCATACCCTTCGACAGGGCCTCGGTACAATCCTACGACGGTACGGATCTCACGGTGATCGGCTCCTACGGATACCCTCCGGAAACGGTCAAGTCCCTGAAGTTCCCCGTCAAAGGGGTGGACAATCCCTCGGCCCAGGCCATCTCGTCCAGAAGGCCCATGATCTGCAACGACGTTATCGGCTGCTTCAACGGGTTCATCCAGGTTGACCAGGACAATCCCGTCCGTTCATGGCTGGGGATACCCCTGGTCTACGAAGGACGGTCCATTGGCCTCTTTTCCCTGGACAGCGGAGTAGCGGGCTTCTACAACGACCGCCACGCCCGCATCGCCTCCAATGTGGCCGAGCATATCTCCATAGCGGTGGAACATGCCAGGCAACACTCCTTGGTCAAGGAGGAAGCCAGGACCGACGGCCTAACCGGCGTGGCGAACCGTTACGGACTTGAGACGGTGGGACAGGAAATCTTCCTCAAGGCCCTGAGGAACGACAGCTCCCTCGGGGTCCTCATGGCGGACATCGACTTCTTCAAGGATGTGAACGATACCAAAGGCCACAATTTCGGGGACAAGGTGCTGGTTGCGATCGCCCAGGCCATTACCCACAGCCTGAGGACGAAGGACTACCTGGTGCGCTTCGGCGGGGAGGAATTCGTCATCCTCCTGCCGGAGACGTCTACCCGCGAAGCCTTGGTGGTTGCGGAGCGCCTAAGGGAGATGATACCCCGGACCGACGTGGACGGGAAGGAAACATGCCCGACCATCAGCATCGGAGTATTTTCGGGAATTCCGGCGCCCCACAATTCCCTGCATGAGTTCATCCACTACGCCGACCTGGCGCTGTACGACGCCAAGGCCGCGGGAAGGAACCGATGCAGGGTGTGGAGACCCAAGGCCTAGGAGACTATGCCCAAGGCCCGCCGCCTAAAGCCCCAGCTCGACCAAAAGCTTTCCGTATCCCTTCGCTTCCATCTCCTCCTTGGGCACGAAGGCCAGGGAGGCGGAGTTTATGCAGTACCGGAGGCCCGTGGGCTTGGGTCCGTCCTTGAACACATGCCCCAGGTGGCCGCCTGAGCTTTTTGAACGAACCTCGATCCTGTACATACCGTAGGACCTGTCCTCCACAAGGACGACGGCGTCCTGGTCGATGGGACTCCAGAAGCTGGGCCAGCCGGTGCCTGAATCGAACTTGGTGGAGGAAGCGAAGAGCGGAGTCCCGTCTATCCGGTCGACATAGATCCCTTCCCTGTGGTTGTTCCAGAAGGCGTTCTGGAAGGGCGGCTCGGTCCCCGCCTGGACGAGGACCTCGTATTCTTCCGGGGTCAGGCTGTTCTTCAGTTCTTCGGTGGGCTCGATGTAGCAGACCAAGTCCGCCTGGCTTTCGGTGAGTACCACGAGAGGACCTCCTAAGGTAGGTAATTTGAGGGTGCCGGTTCCTTCGGCCTTCGCGGTGCCCGCGCCGGGACCGCAGGAGAAGAGGAGGACCGCCCCAAGGAGCATCGCGGGGCCGAGCCCGCGGACGCTATAATTCTTTATCTTCATAGTAATGATAATATAGCCCCGCCGCCGCTGAAAAGTGAAATCTCCGCCCTCACATTCATACTCGCCTCCCTCTCCAATCTCCTCCCGCCGCGTGCTATACTCACCGGGACCCTCGGTTCCGCAGGAGGTAGGGCATGGACATAGTCCAGGGCATGAGATACGAGAAGACACTGGTTGTCGAGGATTCCCACATCGCTTCCCACCTAGGCTCCGGAGGAGTGCCCGTCTACGCCACGCCGGCCATGGTGCTGCACATGGAGGAGAGCTCCCGGATGGCCGTGGATCCCCACCTCCCTCCCCGCCACGCCACGGTAGGCTCCTTCATCGCGGTCCACCACCTGGCACCCACTCCCAAGGGGATGCGCGTGAGGATCGTAGCCGAGGTTGTGAAGGTCGAAGGAAGGCTCATCACCTTCAAGGTGGAAGCCTACGACGAAGTCGAATTGGTCGGCCGTGCCGACCATGTCCGGGCGGTGGTGGATTTGGACAGATTCGGCGGAAAGATAGCCCGTAAACTGGAGGAAATGCGCAAATGATTTCCCTTGAAGAACTTTCAAAACTCGACGAAGCCGGAGCCAGGGACCTGATGTTCGCGTACGCCACGGATCTGAAGCAGCATCAAAAAGAAATCGAAGACATGAGGAAGGCTTTGGAGCTGTGGAATTCCAGGGTGCGCCTGGCGGAATCGAAGGGACTCTCGGACTTGGC
>JBFLXC010000024.1:0-23546 GCA_040757435.1 Spirochaetota bacterium
GAATATCTCCAAGAAGTGGACAATGCCGATACGGGATTGGGGTGTAGCCCTGAATCAATTCGCGATTCTTTATGGCGACCGTGTGCCGCTATGAATCGGCCGTTTACACAAAAATCGTTACAGGCTCGTCAAGGATTTCCAAATTGCTTTGCAACCATGGCTAGACCTTGAGCGCGCACAATGGACAACCTCTGGAGAAACCCTTGAAGGAGCTGGTTGTTGGTCGCCTCTGTTTCCGGCACGCTGCGACGATGTATGGCTTGCGGCTGTAGCCGTCGTACGGCATTTGGAGAGATTGCTCGAGGGAATGGAAATGGATGGTCTTCTCGTCTTAGAACAAGCGCCTGACAAAGGTATTCCGGGTCTTCATCCCGTTAAGCTCAACCAGTGTGCTGATGGGGAGCAACCATCTTTGAGTAGGGTAATGTGAGCAGAGGGCAAAACTGGAGTACGCCTTGTCGTAGATTCTCACTCCATATAACGGCTGAAAGCTGGCGGCAAATAAACAGTGAGTGTGGGCGAGCGGATTACATTGAAACCGGAGGCGTCCTCGTCGGTCATTATTCCGCTGATGGTTTTATGGTCTTTGTGACAGATGCTCTTTCTCCGCCCAAAGATTCGGCTCAAGGCAAGAATTGGTTTCATCGAGGGATTGCTGGGCTGCAGACGCTCTTCACCAAGCGCTGGTATGACCGAGTTCGATCCTATTACGTCGGTGAGTGGCATTACCATCCTGCTGACTCCGTCGAGCCGAGTGCAACTGATATAGCTCAAATGCTCAGTATCAATGCCGATCCACGTTATTGTTGTCTGGAACCTGTATTGATCATCGCTGGTCGATCCGACATCGATGGAGACCGCCCGTGTCGCGCGTTTGTCTTTCCACGGGGCCACGAATACCTTGAGTTTACAGCCCGCAACTAAGGCTGAAATACTACATATGAACGTCTACCGCTCTTTTGCCATTCATCGGGGATTCCCTCGCGGGACCCCGCACTACGATTACCTTTGCGCAGTGAAGCATCCAGTTTCTACTGATATTGGAGATCCATACCCCCAGGAGGTCTCCAATGTCCCCACTATCAGCTTTCCCCAGCCAGCCCCGCGAAGGGCCGCCGATTCCCACCACCGAGGTCCAGAAGCAGACCCTGCTCGATTACTTGACCGCCTTTGGCCTCGCGAGTCAGCTTACCCAGGAGGAGAAGCTCCAGTTCATCGAGGTTGCCCAAGCCTTCCGCCTCAACCCCTTCAAGCGTGAGATCCACGTTGCGGTCTATGGCGAAGGCGAGTACCGGCGCATGTCCATCGTCGTAGGCTACCAAGTCTACCTCGATCGCGCTGAGCGTACCGGTCAGTTGGACGGTTGGCGAGCCTGGGTTGAAGGCCAGGGCGAGGACATGAAGGCCTTCGTCGAGATTCACCGTAAGGACTGGCACGCGCCCTTCGTGCACGAGGTCTACTGGAAGGAGTGCGTCCAACGCAAGCGTGACGGCCAGCCGACGTCCTTCTGGTCCAAGATGCCCCGTTTCCAACTCAAAAAGGTTGCTGTAAGTCAGGGGTTCAGACTCGCGTTCCCATCGGAACTCGGAGGCATGCCCTACGACCCAGCCGAGCTTCCCGATGCTGAAAGCGTTGGTATTCAGGATAAGCCGGTCAACCCTGTATCTCTTCCGATCATACCTGACCAGCCTACAATGAATGTGACCATTGCTGTGGATCACCCGAAGCCCTTCACGCCAGCGGCCAAGCCTCTTCCTGTGAAAGAACCCGAGCCCGAACCCGAAGACGAGATCACCAAGATGAATCGCCTCCATGACGAGCTCCGCTCGATCCTCGAAGACAACGAAGACGCTTTCACGCCCAAGCATCAGGACTGGATTCTTGCCAAGGCCCGCCAGGCCAATACCGCAGACGGCGTGGAGCGCATGGTCGCCTACGCGCGAAAAGTGCTCAAGAACGCTGCTAGCATAGCCGCTACGGCATAGGGGAGGACTTCATCGTGAATTACCTCTCCGTCGCCAAGAAGATGCAGTTGGAGTGGAAGCTGACCAGTAAGGCTCTCCCGCGCGAGGCCAGGGCTCCGGGCTTGTACCGGAGCCGCATCTACCCGTTCTGTTTCCCACTTGAGCTCGCCGCCTACAACCTGTTCCACGAAATCCGGGACGATGCCCTGGCCACCTTTGAGCGCCTTGGCATCGTTTGGCATGGAGCCGCACTGCCAGGCCTCCCGACCAACCATACCTGTTCCAGCCAGATATTCTGCGTCAACACACTCTTCCCGTTTCGGAACCGACCCGAGGCCCTGGCTGACTTCCTCCGCCCCCATTTCCCTGAAATCAAGCGCATGCTCCCCGTGGAAGAAGACGCCTTCATCGCCTTCGAGTGGCAAGGCGACATCAACTACCTTGGGGAAGAGTCCCATGTCAGCTCTAACCGCATTCGTGGGGCCGGCTCCACTTCCATCGACGCCGCGATGTGCTTCGAAACCATGGACGACCGCAAGGTCTTCATGTTGTGCGAGGTCAAGTTCACGGAGAGCTATTCTTCTCAGTACGCAAGATTCAGGCAGGATGGTAGCGATAGAGCGGATACCTATCGAGAGATCTTCTATGGCCCCTTCACCCCGTTCAACCTAGAAGCTGTACCGCGTATCGAGTACCTGCTCTATGAGCCGATGTACCAGCTTGCCCGGCATCAGCTTCTTGCCTCCCGAATCCTGGAGGTCGGCATCCCCGCAGTCGACAACGTCATCGTGGTCCACATCGCCGTCGGGGCTAATCGGGAACTCCGGTCTATCACCTCACCGCATTACCGCAAGTTCTCCCGTGACCTCTACGAGCTCTGGCCCACGTTACTCCTCATGCCCGACGAGTTCAGGTACATCCCGACCGAACAGCTCTTTCGCTACGTCCCGACGGACCGGCACCCGGAGCTCGAGCCGTGGGCGCGCTACATGAGGTCCCGTTACAGCTTCTTGAAATGATCAACAGCCTGCCCCTTGATGGAGCAGGCTGTTCGTCTATACCCACAGGGCGTTTCAGGGCCAAGTTATATGGGGACATCTAGAAAGTTACCTGCTAGTACTCGCTTGGACGCATCTGTTCGCTCTATCGGAGCATCGCTGCCACGGCTTTCCGGGCACGAGCGAGACTCAGTCCGCACACTACCGTGCCGATACCCTTGATCGGAAATGTATCCAGCTCCGGGCCTTCGATCTTTTGAGCATGTGGGTAGGCGGAACCGAGCAGGCCATCGCCCAGGCCTTCAGACAAGCCGAAGCCGAGAAGGCGATCCTCCTACTTGATAAGGCCGATAGCCTTTCCTGAACCGCACCCAGGTCCAGCACTCTTAGGAGCGCTCGCAGACCAATGAGCTCCTCACCTGGATGGAATCCTACTCTGGCGTCCTAACCTGTTGCACGAACTTGCTTGGGACGCTCGACCGTGATGCCATCTTCCAGTGATTCGTTGCGGATAGGAGACATCATCCAGCAATTTCCGAGAAATACTTGCACAATGAGTGGCATAGCGACGCTTCATCATTTACGGCGGGTTATAGAATAGGGATCTGCACCTAGCGATGTATGATGCGTTGCTCTCACTGCTCTTCAATTACGCGAGCGATAAGTAGCCTCGTGAAAGAGAACGATTCGCTTTGTACGAGCTCGAAGCCATATTTACTTAGGAAGGCCTCCCAGTCTAGTGAAAGGAAGTCCTTGAAGCCGCTCGGCTCGACCAATAGGGGAAAGATACCGAAGATGAATCTCGCCAATCCCCTTTTCGGGCGTTCCCACTCGATGATGTAGAGTCGTCCTTGGTTGACGACCAGTCTTCTCATTTCCTTCATGATCCTATCTCGTAGATCGGGAGGGAACTCGTGAAGGGAGAGCGAGGTGGTTACCGCGTCGAATGAGGCGGGCGGGAAGGTCGTCGCGGCGGCATCCATTCTATGAAGCTCGATGTTCCGAGCATTCGCCTTCTCCGCTTTGCGGTAAGCTATTCCAAGCATATTCGCGGATAGATCCACGCCCACGACGCGACGCGCTTCATCTGAAATGGCGATTGCGATGGAGCTCGCGCCTGTTCCAGCGCAAAGGTCGATGACCGAGCGAATCTCGGGCGGAAGCATGCGAACCAAGCCAACTCTGGGATTGCGCGCAGGAGTCCTGAAGAGCGCCGCATCGAGGAGATCGTAAATGCCGGCGATCGCCCCGTAGAACAGTGACGACGCGAACCCGTAATGCTTCATTGGCGCGCTCTTATTCTGGAGACTTGCCTGTTCATCGCCCGACGAGCGATGATCATGAATACCAAGCGCTTCAACGATCCCATCGGTTGAGAATGATCCTTGAAGAAGGAATCAGGATCAGGGTAGATGCCGAAGTCCCTGACGATGCCCTCTTTCTGGATGTACGTCGCGTTTCCGTCCCAAAAGACGCGGGGCGATTCGATGGCGCTCGTGGCTACGCCATAGCCACAAAAGGCGCCGGTTTTTTCGCAGGCTATCCTTTGGACGCTCCGTAAGTAGGGCAGATCGAGGATGAAGCCTTCCATGTCAATCCATCGTCCATCGTAGAACAGCTCTACCCAGCTATGCACGATCTCCTCTGGCGCGAGGCGATACCACAGGCCGATCAACGCTCCCTTTTGGAGTCGCTTGTCGATCGTGAAGCCATGGAAACGGCACCTGACGCCGACCGCCCTGAGGAGGGCCATGAAGAGGATTCCTTTGGTGTTGCATTGCCCATATCCATCCGCCAGAACCTTGGAGGCCGGAATCGCGTCGTCCATGTTGTAGCCGAAGAGTATTTCATCGCGGACGAAGTCGTAGACGCTCCGTATCTTCGTCTTTTCGTCAAGCGTGGTCCAGCCACGGCGCGAGACGAGGTCGCTGATCGACGGGTGATGGAAATCCACGAGAGCGGTTTCTTCGAGTTGTTCGTCCATGGCGTTAGCTCGCTGCGCCATCGCGCTGTCTGCGGGCATATCCCGATGTTCTCACCGAGTTGAGGACCGCCAAGATAGAGACGCCGACGTCGCCAATGACAGCCTCCCACATGTTCGCCACGCCGAGGGCTCCAAGACTTAGGAAGATTCCCTTGACTACCAAGGCCATGGCGATGTTCTCGACGACGATGCGGCGGGTGAATCTCGCGATCCGGATGGCGAGAGGAATGCGCGCGATATGGTCGTCCATGACCACGACATCCGCCGCTTCGATAGCCGCGTCGGACCCGAGTCCTCCCATCGCGAAGCCGACATCCGCCCTCACGAGCACGGGGGCGTCGTTCATGCCGTCGCCGACGAATACCACAGCGCCCCTTCTAGCGGGATCCTTTTCCAGAGCTTCGAGTTCCGCGACTTTGCCATCCGGAAGGAGTTCGGCGTAGAAGGCATCGAGTCCGAGCTGGCCCGCGACTTTGCTGGCGACGGTTTCGTCGTCGCCGGTGAGCATGGCGACCTTGCGTACGCCGAGGGCTTTTAGTTCCGCGACGGTGGCGGCCGCGTTCGGCTTGACCTTGTCCGAGATGACGATGTGTCCCGCGTATACGCCGTCGACCGCGACGAAGGCGACCGTCCCCTCGGTATCGCAATCCGCGTGGTCGATGTTCTCGCGGTGCATCAGGCGGTCGTTGCCTATCGCGATCCTGCGGCCCTCTACCTTCGCAAGCACTCCATGGCCCTTCACCTCGACGATATCGCTCGCCTTGTCCTTCACGCCGCCCGCGGCGTCTTTGATCGAGCGCGCGATGGGGTGCGAGGAACTCGATTCAGCCGCGGCCGCCCATTCGAGAAGGTCTTCCTTCGTGAAGCCGTTGCGCGTCACGACCTTGACCACGTTGAAGACTCCCTCGGTGAGGGTGCCGGTCTTGTCGAAGACCACCGTGTCTACCTTCGTGAGGGCATCGATGTAATTGCCGCCCTTGATGAGAAGCTTATTCCTGGATGCCCCGCCAATTCCGCCGAAGTAGCCAAGCGGAATCGAGATGACCAGGGCGCAGGGGCAGGAGATGACCAGCATGACGAGAGCCCGGTATACCCAATCCTCGAACAAGGCGCCGGGGACCACGAGTGGCGGGATAAGGGCGATGAGAGCGGCGATGACGACGACCGCTGGGGTATAGATAGCAGCGAATCGCGTGATGAACTTTTCCGTGGGAGCCTTCTGCGAGGATGCATTTTCCACGAGTTCGAGAATCCTGGCCGCGGCGCCTTGGCTGAATTCCTTCTCGACCCTGACGACGATTCTTCCCTCGTCGTTGACGAATCCTCCCAGGACACCGTCGCCCGACTCGACCTTGCGCGGCACCGATTCGCCAGTGAGCGACGCCGTGTTGACGAAGGAAGAGCCTTCCACCAAAGAGCCATCGAGCGGTATGCGCTCACCGGGGAGCACTTCGATGAAATCTCCGACCTTGACTTCATCGGGGCTCACCTCGCGGCGTTCATCGCCAACCACCACTCTCGCGAAATCAGGACGTAGGTCCATGAGGGCGGAGATCGAACGGCGGGACTTGTCGACCGCCCTGTCCTGAAAGTATTCACCGACAGAGTAGAAGAGCATGACGCCAACGGCTTCCGGGAGCTGGTGGATCACGATCGCCCCGATGGTCGCAATGCTCATCAGGAACATCTCGTTGAAGACCTGCCCCCGCGCGATGCTCCTCGCTGCGGACCAAAGGACCGGAGCTCCGACAAGCGCGTAGGCCGCGATCAGGACAGCGTACTCGGCGACCGAGAAGGGTGTCGCATGTAACGCCTCATTGAACAAGGTGCCGATACCGAACAGCACCGCGGCGATGCCGATGCGGATCAGCGTGCCCTTTCCGAAGGTCTCTCCGCCATGATCGTGACCGTGATCATGATCGCCGTCATGATCATGTCCGCTGTCGGCCGCATGTTCGTGTCCAGCTCCTCGGTTGGGAGACGAACGCGACGAGGTAATGGTTACCCCCGGTTCCATGCGCTCGATGATTTCCCGCGCGCGTGATTCCTGGGACTCGTCGATGTACAGGACCCCGGCGGCGAAGCTCAGACGGGCGTCCTCAAGCCCGGGCGTTCTTTTCAGTTCGCACTCGATCTCGTTCGCGCATGAAGCGCAGTCGAGGCCTTGAATGGTGTATTTGGCCATATTCCCTTCCTTTCCGTTAGGTGAGCTCGATGTAGTGTTCCCGTGCTTGCTCGATGAGCGCGAGAACGTGGGCATCTTCGAGGCTATAGAAGACCATTTTTCCTTCCTTCCTGCTTTTGACGAGGCGAAGCGCCTTGAGGAACCGCAAGTGGTGCGAGACCGCCGGCAGGCTCATTTCCAGGAGGAAAGCCAAATCGCAAACGCAGAGTTCTCGCTGCCCGAGAAGGTGCAGGACCTTCGTTCGGGTCTCGTCCGCCAGAGCTTTGAAAAGCTCGGAGATTCCCGCGATATCGAGGAGTGAAGCCCTGAGCGCTTCTGCATCCCCCGCGCAGGTAACTCCATGCTGACTACACAGATCCTCGCTCATGCCATAGCTCCTTTGCGTAAACGATTGCTTGATTAAGTAATCGTTTGAATGTAATATGCTGCCAATCCAATCCTTTGTCAAGGTATGAGTGGAGGGGGCCAGGTGAGCGTTCAGGAAACAGGTACTGGGCTACAGATGAGGTCGAGGGCAGAATCGTGGACTAAAACCGTCATATTTATCCTGTATTTTTGCGCCCATCTAGGTAACGCGACTGCGGAGCCTTTGGCAACTCCTCATACTACGTCGGAAGAAGCGCCCAGAATCGCACTTACTACCATCCTGCCCGGTCGATCACTCTACTCGGCGTTCGGGCATTCAGCAATCAGGGTTAGCTATCCCAATGGCGGACCGGACCTGCTTTACAACTACGGGCTTTCCGCCAAGCCCTTCGACTTGCGATTCGCGCTTGGAATGCTGGTTGGCAACATGCCCTTCATGGCCGCACGCCTGCGTACCGCCGATGCCTACGAATTTTACAGCCAGGTGGAGGATCGAACTATAGTCGAACAAGTACTCGCCTTCGGACGTGAGGAAACCACCGCAATCATCGCCGCGCTCGAAGAGGATGTCCGGCCTGATCGGAATACCTACAACTACCGCTTTTTCACCGAGAACTGCGCGACTCGCCTATGGGACCGGCTCGGGGTTCAACTCATTCCGGCTTCTCAACGAGGATCTGGCGTCTTGGATGGTACGATGCGCGACCACCTCCGCCGGGCGCTCATTGATAGGCCCTGGCTTGCCCTTGGGATCGATCTTTTGCTGGGCCCGACCGCGGAGAGGAGCGGTTTGGAAGTGGGGCCGTTCCTGCCCGAACACCTGAGAAATCTGACCGCCGCAAGCGTAATAGCTGACGCGGGGGGCAGCCGTCCGGCCGTGACCGAGACGATAACAGTATATACGTCCCGGAACAGCGCAGAGTCGCCATACACACCAGCGCCTTGGATTATAATCCTCATCGTGGGAGCGCTCGCCATCATCGCATCCCTCTTTCCCTCAAGCTGGTTGGCGGGAGTATTCGACGTAGGATTGTTCTCGGCCAGCTTCCTCGGTGCCGTGGCGATATGCGCCTTTTGGCTTCTCGCCGGGTATTCGGAGACCGCGTGGAACCTGAACCTGCTCTGGCTGAATCCGCTCGCTTTGGTCGCGCTGATCCTTGCCGGACGAAAGCGCGCAATTCCTGCCTCGCGCATCTTCCAAGCCGTCGCAATAATGAGTCTCGTGATAGTCGTCGGCGGGGGGCTGGGAATGCAAGAGATTGGTATCGAAGCACGCATTTTAGCCGCCACAATCGCATTACGGTGCCTGATTCGGTCCCGCTTCCTTCCTGTATTGGGGAATGTTCCCACTCGGCCTTAATTGGATATAGTTGGAACCATGCGTGCCTCGATACTGCTTGCGATTATGGCCGCAGCTCTGTTCGGGGCAGCGACGCCGCTCAGCAAATCCCTTCTCGGCACGCTTGGCCCCTTTAGCCTAGCGGGGCTTCTCTACCTCGGTGCGGGGATCGCCTTTGCTCCATGGGCCTTGCGCGGGTTCAAGGCGAGGATCCTGACGCTCAACAGTGGCAATCGGCTTTACGTTGCCGGTTCGATCATCGCGGGAGGCGTCGCCGGTCCTGTTCTCCTCCACTTCGGCCTTCGAGCGCAAGCTCCCCCTCCGTTTCCCTCTGGCTCAACATGGAGGTTGTCGCCACGGCGATACTCGGGCATTTCCTCTTCCGCGATACCATGACCAAGCGCGGCGCTCTTGCCGCAGTCGGAAAACTCGCCGCCTCCACCCTACTCTCGATCGAGGGAGGGACTTCAACGCTGACGGCTGGCCTTCTGGTGGCCGGTGCCTGCGTTGCCTGGGGTTTCGACAACCACTTCACCGCCCTGATCGATGGCCTTTCGCCGGAGACCAGCACCTTCATCAAGGGAATCGCGGCGGGAATGGTCAATCTTACGATGGGCCTTCTCGTCGAAGGACGAGCGGAGATCGGCTTGGCTTCGCTCGGTGGCGCGCTCGCCATCGGCGCGCTCTCGTACGGGGCGAGCATCGTGCGCTATATCGCTTCGGCCCAGGGGCTCGGCGCCTCGCGCGCCCAGGTCTTCTTCTCCTCGGCCCCGTTCTTCGGCCTCGCTCTTGCGGCGATCCTGCTCGGCGAGGTCCCCCTCGGGC
This sequence comes from Spirochaetota bacterium, assembly GCA_040757435.1. GTDB lineage: Bacteria > Spirochaetota > Spirochaetia > Treponematales > Rectinemataceae > VKGY01. The sequence continues at coordinate 9,662 of JBFLXC010000024.1, forward strand.
TCATGGGGCTCTCCTGGGGTCTCCTTCTCGGGGATCGCCATGCGCACGGCCATGTCCATCCCCAGGCCGTCCACACGCACTGGCATCGCCATCAGGAAGGGCACCACGATCACGAGTATGCGTCACTTCTCTTTTTCGTTCGCATCTTCGGCCATGGCCACGAACACGAGCACGAGGAAAGGGAGCATCGGCATCCCCACGTCTCGGACATCCATCATCGACATCCGCATCGGGACAAGGTCGGTGGATGAGGCTTCGCCATCAGGATCTCCCGACACGGAAAATACCTTAACAATGCTTACTATCTCCATCGGGACTGGACTCAAATTGGACTCAAATGTTTGAATTTGGGTCCACTCCAGGTGCAACCAGGTGAAAACAAGTGAAGTTGACCGGTGGCGTAAGTCCATGTATAGTAAGGCTTAAGGGCTTCGTCCATAACTAGGTGCAACGTGATGAAAGCGCTCCCGAGCCACTGTTAACCACTGGGTCCGGTGTTCGAACCACCGCGGGGGAGCTGATCGAAAGGCCGTCCAAACGACGGCCTTTTTTTTATTTGCCAAGGGCGCCTCCGAGTGCGGGAATATGGGAATTTTGACAGGATTTCAGGATTATTCTGGATCAAGATAGGATACTCCAAGCTTTTGCCCATCGGCTTCCGAGGCCCGGGGACCAGGCATCTCGTTCCCGGTGCGAATCGCCTGGCCGATCCCATCCTTGCAGTCTTCGATTCGGTATACACCGCTTTTGACTCGATCCATCCTCGGGCGGCTAAAAGGGGAAAAGCCCGGAATCATGGGTCGGTACGGGCGATCCGGGGGGGTCGGGAGGATCGAACAGCCGTTCCGACGGTTTTTCAGCGACCTCGTGGACGGCGAGGCCGGATACCGTGATGGCCTTTTTCGGTTTGACAGGACAAGCATGGTGGCATGCTCCGCAGCCGATGCAGATGGAAGTCGAAAACACCGGCTCGGGCAGGCCTGAGGCGCCCTTGACCATGCGCACCGCTCCGGTGGGGCAATGCTCTGCGCAGGCTCCGCATTTGGTCCCGTTTTTAATCACTATGCAAAGATCCCGCACCAGGGTGGCATCTCCGATTTTCGTCCTTTGCTTCTCCTCCGGGCTTAATTTGACAAGCGCGCCCGAAGGGCAGAGGTCAAGGCAGGTGGTGCATGAGAATTGGCAATAGGAGACATCGTAATCCAGCCGAGGGGCGAACAGGGCGGTTAGGCCGAATTGTCCGGTGGAAGGCCTTAGGATCTTGGAGGGGCATCGGGCGACACAGAGACCGCAGGCCGTGCAGGTTTCGGCGAAGCGGTGGGTGGAAAGGGAACCTGGAGGAGAGACGGCGCCGGGTGGGGTACGGTCACCGGAGTCTTGGGCACCGGCTATCCTCCGCGCGGCAGCGGCGCCGCCGACGCCAAGGAATATGCCTATCGCCGCGCTGCCGGCGATTTTTAAGTTCGTGCCGATCAATCCCAGGAATCCCGCCCTGGTCACCATCGCCCGATCCTGTCCTTTCTCCACCCTGTTGATCCTGGTAATCCGGTCATCCTGTCTTTTTTCCCTCCTGTCGATCATGGAAATCCCGTCATCCTGTCCTTTCTTCTTCCTGTCGATCGTGGAAATCCTGTCATCCTGTCCTCTTCGCTTTTCTCGGATCCCCCTTCCATAGCGGACTGACCCGGTGGGGCAGACTCCCACGCATTCAAGGCAGTACACGCAGCGCGAAGCATCCAGGAAGCGGTTTTTCCCGTCCAAGCAATCCGCGAGGCATACGGAGGAACATCGGCCGCAGGAGGAGCAGGTTCCCGGGTCGATCCGGAGCCTTAAGGGCGCCTTTCGATTCAACAGCCCCAGCAAGCTACCGGCGGGACAAAGGCTGTTGCAGAACCACCTCCCGCGAAACGCCGCCGTCCCGATAATCAATGCGGCCGCAAGACCCGAGGCCGCAATAAAACCCCAGGGCAGGAGAGGAGAATCGGCACGGAGCAAAAGCCTCGCCAAAGGCTGGACATCATAGGCGAAGAACCGCCCCGCCAAGGACCAGGGCTCCAGCCAGGAGGCAAGGCCCAGTGCACCCCCAACTCCAAGGGCGATGAAGCACGCAAGGGCGGACGCTCTCAGGATGGGATTGGATTTTACATACCCCCTGCGCTTCCTTCCCGCCCAGGCCGCCACATCCTGGAGAAAGCCCAAGGGACAGAGGAAGGCGCAATACCAGCGTCCGAAAAAAGCGGAGAGAAGGAGCAAGGCAAGAAAGGAAACCAAGAGGGCGATCCCCGCCGCCCCGGCGGACAAGACGGCGCCGTGGAACGCAACCAGCCAGAATCCTTGGAGGCCGCGCAATCCGGAGGGAGCGAACTGCCAGGCAGCCAAAACGCGGATAGGCATTTCCGCCCAGAGGGCAGGGAATAGGAATCCCAAGGTTGCGACGCAGAAAACAATCCCCGCCGCCACCCACCGGGCACGCCGCAGGACATTCCCGCCCCTTGCGGAAGCCTTTGGTCTCATAGACCAAGCCTGCGGATATCCAAATCGGCTATCTTCGTAGTGCCGAGATTGGATTTCTCCGCCATGGCGATATATCCGAAATCCGAAGGAACCCTGCCCAGGGTCATGGCGGAAACCGTGTCGACGGCGACGATATCCCTCGAAAGGATCAGCATCTGGGGCTCCGCATAGCGGCTGCTGGAATATCCCCTCGGTCCCCCAGAGAGCATGACCTTGCCGGCATCGACGATGTTGAGGGTGGGCTTGCGCCACAGGCAAACGTCGGCGATGCACTGGTCGAGCCCCAGCCTGTGGAACTCCCCGCGGTCCCATACCGCGCCCATCAGGTTCTTCATCGCGCAGGTCATGCCCGCCCCTGAATGGTCCTTCAAAACGGGCACATTGATGAAGACATCCGCCTGGAGGGCGAGTTCGTGGACCTTTACCTTCTTGAGGGTCACGGCGCCGGGAATCGAAACCGCCTGGTACAGGGATGAGCTGTCTCCGGGAACCACGATCGCTCCCGCTGATTTCGCGTAGGCTTCGATTTTTGAGTCCCTATAGCTCCTTGGACCATTGTCGCAGGAATGGTCGAACACCCACACCTTGGCCGCGCCAGCATCCAGGCAGTGCTCCACCAAGCGCTTCACCAACTCAGGGTTCGTGTTCGCCGCTACAATAGGTTCCTGGCTCCAGCCTATATTGGGCTTTATCGCCACCGTCTGGCCTTTGCGCACGAAGGCGCCCATTCCTCCAAATTCCCGCAAGGCCCTATCGAGCCTGGATGCCTGGCCGCCTCCTTTGACGGCCACGATGTCGGGCCACCTGGCCGGAAGAGGATACGCCTGCGATGGGGGGGGCTGCTGGCCTTGTGCCCAAAGCCGCCCCATCCTCCCGGGGAGGGAGAGCATCAACGCCGAGGCGCCCACAGCCGCGCAGCCCTTAAGGAATTCCCTCCGTGTCATCATCGGCCGCCCTCCTCTTCGCCCGACCTTCACCCCGGCCTGGGGTTTGCCTAGGATACCCTGCCGCCCGGGCCCGAGAAAGAGCCTCCACCCGCAGGTCCGATCCCGTGGATGCTAGGCATCGTGGCAACCTGTCGGATCTATATCCTGTCGATCCTGCGGATCCTGTCATCCTGTCGGCTTGATATCCTATCGATGCGATAAACCAGACTGAAGCGATACGCAAGGATGCAATCGCGGAAGCGGGAGTATATACTTCCCCGAAAAGGAGGCTGCCGTGGTATTGCCAACCGAAGACGAAGACCTGTTCCGCATCTTAAAGGACGAACTGTTCACCGCAGTCATTGGCGACGTATTGGACGACATGGGCTTCCTGCGCAACTTCCTTTCCCCCTCAATAAGGCCAGTGGACGGCGCCTGGATACTGGCAGGCAGGGCGATGACCGTCCAGGAGGCGGATTGCGCAGGACCTTCGGAGGAGAGGGGCAGATCCTCGCAGCCCTTCGGCCTCATGTTCGAAGCCTTGGACAGCCTCAAACCCGGAGAAGTGTACATCTGCACAGGATCCACTCCCGACTACGCGCTCTGGGGCGAGCTCATGAGCACCAGGGCCAAGGCCTTGGGCGCCGCCGGCGCCGTCCTTGACGGTTTCCATAGGGACAGCGCGGGAGTCCGCAGGCTTGGATTGCCTGTGTTTTCCTTCGGAGCCTACGCCCAGGACCAGAAGATGCGGGGAAGGGTGATCGACTACCGCTGTCCCTTGGTCTTCCCCAACGGAGTCCGGGTTGAGCCGGGGGATTTGGTCTTCGGGGACCAGGACGGCGTCCTCGTCGTACCGCGCAGGGCCGAGAAGGAAGCCCTCCTCAGGGCTCTTGAAAAGGTGAGGGGAGAATCCAAGGTCAAGGCCGCATTGGAGAACGGGATGAGCACCCAGGAAGCCTTCTCCCGCTTCGGAGTGATGTAGTCCCTGTCCTACTCCTCAGATCGCCTTCACAGGCGGCATGTCCCGGGGATTGGGCGCCTTCACCACGAAGAATTCCAGGGTGTCGGCGCCGCGGTTTTCGATAGCCATCTTCATGTTGAAGGGCACGGCAACAATCGAGCCCGCGGGATGGTCGGAGAAGGGCCCGTCCTCAAGGCTCAAGGACAAGACGCCCCGGACGATAATCTGATGGACGAAAGAGTTGGAAACATGGGTCATCACCGATTCCCCGGGAGGGACGATGATATGGTTTATGTTGACCCTCTCGTCGTCGATCACTTTTTCCATAGTCTTGGACTCGGTCCTGGCGAAGGGAAAGGATTTTTCGATCATGCGCATCTCCTTGGAAGTTGATCAGCCTAAGATACACACAACGGAGTGGATGGGCGAAATCAAAAGGGCCGGTAGCGTATGCCCCTGTCGTACACATCAAGTCCTTCCCGCCTCTTCCACGCCCGTACGGCAAAGAAGGTAATCGGGAAGACCGCGAGCTCGTACACCGACGCGAGAAGCCCCTCGGAGATTACATTCTTCGCTATGTCGCCGCTTCCCCAGATACCCGCGAAGGCGAGGGTGGTGAACAGGGCGGTATCGATGAAGTGGGCGGGCACTGAAGAAGCCATCGCGCGGAGGAAAAACCATTTCCCCTTCTGGACGACCTTGAGCTTTGAGAGAATAAGGCTGTTGAGCCAATCGCCGATCCAGTACGCCGCCAGGGAACCCAGGACTATCCTCCAAGTAGTGGAGAAAAGCGTCTTCATGGCTTCCTGGACGGCAGGGTCTATGCCCGGAAGTCTGACCGCTACGCCGAGGAAGAAGGTCACCACGGCCTGGGCGATGAAGTTGGCCCAAATGGCCTTCATTGAGAGCCTGTAGCCGTAGACCTCCGTCATGATATCCGAGACTACATACACCGCAGGGTAGGTGAAAAAGGCGGCGGTGATGAGGAAAGGCCCCACCTGCACCAGCTTGGTGACGGTGATGTTGGAGACGATGAGGAGGGCCCCGTAGACCACCGAGAGGGTGATGAAGGCCGGCGTGGGGCGGTCCACGGAGGCGCCGCCTTCGGCGGGCACGGCATCATGGGATGCGGCCATGGCATTTTCCTTAGGTTATTCTTTGTCGCCCTGAGCCAAGGCGAGGAGCCTGGATTTTAGCCGGGAAGCCCTTCCTTTTTCTACCACCACCTCAAGGATGTCCCCAGGATGCAATTCCAAGGCCTCGGAGGGGAAAAACTTCATCTCCCCCCGGCGAACCGCCGCCAGTATGCATCCCTCCGGCATTCGGCGAAGGAATGAGCCGCAGCTTGGACAAGCGCACTCCTCCTGCACCGGTATGTGCAGGTGCACCGGCGATTTGTCCTCGCCTTCGATTTCCTGAGGCGCAAGCTGGGCGAGCAAGGTGTCGTATATGGGGCGGGTTCCGAGCAATTCGGCGGTAGCGGTAGCGGCGATGGAAACGAAAATGAAGGCGGGGAAGTGGGCGAAGGACCCGGACATCTCCGTTATGAGGACGGCTCCAGTGATAGGTGCCCTGACTACGGCGACAAAAAACCCCGCCATGCCCAGCAGGATGAAATTGGGCCCATAGGATTGGATGTTCCAACTCTCAGGGGCTGCGCCGTGCACGAGGGCGCCAACCAAGGCTCCTATTGAAAGCATGGGGAGGAATATGCCGCCCGGTGCGCCGGAGGCGTAGGAGAAAAGAGTGAACGCAAGCTTGCCGATAAGGAGGAGCGCAAGGCTGGAGAGAGCCGGGGAGGCCGTGAAGAGGGTGTTCGCCATGCTTCCGCCTCCGCCTGTCACAGGGGCGGCGATCAAGCTGATGCCGGCTGCCACGGCGAATGCCGCGACGATGCGGTTCCTGCCGTTGGGCACTATCCGCGCGAAGGCCTTCTGGAATCCAGCCAAGCCAGAGTTGAAGAGACTGCCCAGCAATCCCGCGGCGATGCCGATGCCGAGAACTCCTGAAAAATAATGCTCCAGCGGAAGGGTTCTCAGGAGTTGGAAAGGGAAAACTTTTTCGTTGCCTGCGCTTATCCACATGACGGCATTGGAGAAAAACGAAGCAAGGAGCGTGCTGGTGAGAAGGGTGGGCGAGACGCTTCTATGAAGCTCCTCCACGCAGAAGAGAACCCCCGCCAAGGGGGCGTTGAAGGCGGCGGAAATCCCCGCCGCAGCGCCGGCTGTCACAAGATAACGGCGGGATTCTCCCTTGCAGAGCTTTTGGTCTATGGCTGTTCCCGTCAAGGCTCCCAACTGGATCGACGGGCCTTCGCGTCCCAAGGACAGCCCGGAACCCAAGGCAAGGACGCCGCCAAGGAATTTATACGGGAGCTCCTTTTTCCAATCAAATTCAATCCTTCGCATGAGGTATGCCTTGACCTGCGGAATTCCCGAACCTTTTATAAGCGGCGACCTCTGGATTAAAAACCCCACCACCAGGGCGGAGGCCACAGCCCAGAAGAACCAGGCCGCAAGCAAGGACCCCGATCGGCTGATCGATTCCATGTAGGACTCCCGCAGATGCTCAGTCCAGGAAATGGCTCCCCGGTATGCCACGACCACGATCCCGCTGAGCAGGCCCGTAAGCACGCTCAGCCCATAGATGCGCAAGGTGGCGGGGTCGAACCGGAGGGGAGGGAAAAATCTGATTGAGTTCGGGGTCTTCGGCTTCATTCTACCATAGAGATGAAAACATCGATCAATTCGGGATCGAAATGCTTTCCCTTCTGCTCCCTAAGATAGGCTATCGCCCTCTCCTTGGTCCATGCCCCCCGGTAGGGCCGGTCGCTTGTGAGGGCGTCGAAGACGTCGACGATGGAGAAAAGCCGGGCGGCCAGGGGAATCTTTTGCCCAGCCAGCCCGTAGGGATATCCCGTCCCGTCGAATTTCTCATGATGGTACAGGGGAATGTCCAGACTGTCCTTCAGATACGGGATACGGCCCAGCATTTCCAGGGCTTTCTTTGGGTGTTCCTTCATGAGGACCCATTCCTCATCGTTGAGGGGGCCCGGCTTCTTGAGCACCGAATCGGGGATGCCGATCTTCCCGATGTCGTGGAGGAAGGCTCCGCGCCGGACTTGCGCGATCTCGGACTCGGAAAGGCCCAGCTTCGCGGCCAATGAAAGGGACAGGGTGGTCACCCTCCGGGAATGGCCTTCCGTTTCCTCGTCCCTGAGATCCATGGCCGCTGACCATCCCTCGATCGTCGCCTCGTAGGAAGTCTCAAGGTCCAGGTATGCCTTCTGCAGATCCGCGTAGAGGGCGTTGTAATCCAGGGCCATGCCCACTTGGTTCGCGATCGCGTCGAAGAGGACGAACCATTCCGGGCCGGGCCTTAGGGTTTTCCTGAACCACACCTCCAGCGCGCCCTTGATCTTCCCGCCGACAATGATGGGCGCGCCATGCTGGGAGCGGAATTCCTCCTTGTCGATGAGGAATCCAAAGGCGCAGGCCGGATCCACGGCTTCGAAGTCGTAGGCCGAGACGACCCTCCTTTCTTCCGCCGCGGTGCCTATGTTGGGCTGGCCGAATTTGACGATGGTATGGGAGACGAGATTCGTCTTGAAGCCGCTGGAGGCCATGCATTCCAGCGTTTCCTGGTTCTTGTCAGCAAGATAAAGGGCGATGGCGTCGCACTCCAGGATGGATTTCGCCTGGCTTAGGAGCGAGCCCATGACAGTGTCAAAGTCCATGTGGATGTTGATGGTCCGGCTTATGAATTTCAGGAAGGAAATATTCTTCACCTGTGCCTTGAGCCTCGCCGTGGCGGCAAGCTCCTTCATGGAGACCTCAAGGTTGGATAGGAGCCTGTTGCCCAGCCTTTCCTGGTCCAGCACCGAATCAAAAGGGAAGCTGAGCTGGACTGAGGCGAGGATCTCCTTGTCCAGGACGATTTCCTTTTCCATGGAGATCCTGCCCGGCCCGGCATCGCGCGTTCCTGGCTTCGGGTCCTGGGAGCCGTAGAAACGCTCTGCGTGGCTGGCTCCGTCGGAAAAAAGCCGGATTCCCATGGACCATTCCGGGACTTCCTGCTGGGCCAAGGCGATGGAAGCCTCGCATAGTTGGTGGAGGCCTAGGGTTTTCCTCGCCATCTCCGAAAAGGACAGGTCGAGGCCCAGCTCCTTCTTTTCCTGCTCGGGGGCGGTGCTGTCCTTGCGGATCACAATGTAATGGGCTAGGCGGCCTTCTTGGTCCCGGACGGTACGGACCTGCCGTTCTTCCAGATAAGGATGGCCGTCCTTTTTCCTGCCCCTCCCTTTGACGAGCACTTCCTCATATTCGCCTTCACATATAAGAAGCTCATCTATCCAGGAGCTGTCTCCAGCATCCTCGAATTCCTTGGCCCCCCTTCCCAGAACCTCCGCACCCTTCCACCCGGTCAAGGTTTCGTACGCCGCGTTCACCCATTCGATGGTGCCATTGGGGTCAAGCACCTCCATCGCCACAGGGGCTGCCTTGAGCGCCGCGGCCTGGAGGGAAATGAGGTCGTTGTCGATCTTGGCCTTTTTGTCTTGGCTGTGCTGGGCCAGGGCGTGGCGGATGGATGTTGGGAGCCGGGCCAGGCTGTCCTTCAGGATGTAATCGTAGACACCCTCCTTGATGGCCCGTATCGCCGTCTCCTCCCCGATCTTACCGGAGACAATGATGAGAGGGACGTCGATTCCCGCCTTGCGCGCCATGGCCAGGACCCCTATGCCGTCGAGTTGGGGGAGTGACCAATCGGAAAGGATTATGTCATAGGGTACGGGCTGGGAAAGCCGACCCCCAAGTTCCTCGCGGTTCGAGGCTACGTCGAAATGGGAGACGGGAAAATTGGACTTGAGGGCGTGGATGAGGAGGAAGGCGTCGTCCGGGCTGTCTTCCACGAGGAGGAAGCGCAGGGGTGCGTTGTAGGGCATCGCCGGCGATGGGTCTTGCACGCAGTCCTCACTGGGCCAGGGGCACTTCGTTCAGAAGCAGCCAATAGAGCCCTAGTTGCTTGATGGCTTCGTTGAACTTCATGAATTCCACGGGCTTGCGTATGAAGCTGTTGGCGCCGAATTTGTAGCTGTTGATTATGTCCTCGTCCTGGTTGGACGTGGTGAGGACCACCACGGGGAGATACTGGGTCGAAGGATTGGCCCTGAGCCTTTTCAACACATCGAGGCCTGCCACCTTGGGCAGCTTAAGGTCCAGGAGGACGAGCCGGGGATTTGAGGAGAGGGTCCGGGTGGAGTACTTCCCGGTCCGGAAGAGGTATTCCAAGGCTTCCGCCCCATCGCGGACTACGACGATGGAATTGAAGATGCGGTTGTTCCTGAACGCCAGCAGCGTCAGCTCCTCGTCGTCGGGATTGTCTTCGACTAGGAGGATGGTGGAGTTGTCCGGCAAGCCGCTCATCATGTTCGACCTCCAAGGGTAAAATAAAATCGGGCTCCTTTCTCCGGCTCGGACTCGGCCCAGACCCGCCCTCCGTGCCGGGCGGCGATCCTCCTGACGATGCTCAATCCTATGCCGGAACCCGCATATTCCTTATCTCCGTGCAGCCTCTGGAAAGGGGAAAACAACTTGTCCACGTAGGCCATGTCGAAGCCTATTCCATTGTCTTCCACACAATACGCCGCCTCGTAGCCCTTGTCCACTGCGGAAATCCTGATCAAGGCCTGGTCCTTGGAGGCGCTGAACTTCCAGGCGTTGGAGATCAGGTTGCCCATGAGCACCTCCAGCAAGGATGGATCGCCGTAGGCGGGAAGGGGCGATTGGATGTCGAATCGAACCCGGCGCTGGGGCGCGGAGGATACGAGCTCCTCCGCGATGGATCGGGCGATGGGGGCCAGGTCCAGGGGTGCCTTGGAAAGGTGTTGCCTGCCGATCCTGGATAGGCGGAGTATGTCTTCTATGAGGACGCTCATCCTCGTGGCGTTGGCTTGGATCCTTTCTAGGTAATGGGACGAGGAGGGGGGAAGCAAGGATGCCGATTCCTCGGCGAGGAGGGATGAAAAGCCTTCGATGGAACGCAAGGGAGCCCGCAGGTCGTGCGATACTGAGTAGGCGAAGGATTCCAGCTCCTTGTTGGTTTCCTCCAGCTCCTTGGTGCGGCGCAGAACCCGGTCCTCCAAGGTTTGGTTGAGTTCCATGACCTTGCGCTCCGCTTCCATCCTGGCCGTTTCGTCGTGGATGATGGAGTACAGCAGCCTCGAACCCGCCAGCTCCACGGGCCCGGTATACACTTCCACATTCCTGACTTCCCCGGAGGCTGTCCTGTGCTTGAAATGGAAGACGCTCGCGCTCCCCGAAAGGGCGGCTTTGAGCTGGTCCTCGATTTCCAGGGGACCCAGGGTGTTGATGTCCTTGACTTCCATGGAGAGGAGGGTTTCCTTGGGCCAGCCGTAGAAGGCCACAGCCGCGGGATTTGCATCCACGATCCGGGAAGTCTTCGGGTCCACCAAGAGCATGGTGGTATGGTTGTTGTTGAAGAGGAGGCGGTACCTCGCCTCCGACTCCTCCAGTTTCTTTAAGTTTTCCCTTCTTTCCTCGCTTTCCAGGAACAGCGCTGCGATGAAGGCGTAGCCCACAGGGTAGAAGATCATCACCCAGAGCCAAATCTTGGGAAGGACGAACACCCAGCGTCGGTCAGGGAGGAGGAATTGGGAAAGGAGCATCGCGACATGGATGGCCGCGCCGATGAGCCAGAACCGTGGCAGGCTGGAACCCCAGGCGGGACGACGCTTCCTGAGGTAGTAGGCCCAGACGCCTATGAGGCTGGCGCAGAGGATCGTCAGGACACCCGCATACCTGCCGCCTCCGCCGATGATGAAGAACCGGAAGGCCGCGGAAATCAGGGCCGAGAGCAAGGCGACGGCAGGTCCCCCGAAGGTTCCCGCTATGCCCAGTATGATGGTCCTGGAGTCGTAGATTATGCCTTCGGCCATGCGCAAGGGGGAACTCATGGCTAGGATGGCGGCGAAACCGAAGAAGAGCCCGTTGGCTACTACGTACGCCCTTAGGCTTGCGTGGAATTTCCTCTCCGCGTAGTGGTAGATCACCGCAAGGAAGACCATGAGGGAAATGTTTTGGATGAGAGGGAGCAACATAGGATTCTCCTCTACTTCCAGCGGGGCGGTTCATCCCGGGCGGGCTGCGCCAGGGACTCGGGGAACGCTTCCGGACATCCTACCACACTGGGCGGGGAAAACAAGGCCCGTCCTTGTCCGGGTTCAGGGGAGGCGGAAGACCATCATGTCCCGATCAGGCCTTGCTTCGGCGCGGAAGCCGAGGCTGTGGAGGAAGGTTTCCAGCGCCTCGGGGTTGTAGAAGGAGAGGTGGGTGGGATCTTCCTTGTACCACCAGGATCCGAAGGCGTTGGCTTCAGAGGGGATGAACCTGGTCCTGACGGCGAGGACACCGCCGGGACCCAGCCGCCTCGCGGCGGCCGCGAAGCTGCGCCTTGGACGGGAGAAGTGTTCCGCCACTTCGTGCAGGGCAAGACAGCCGTACGTTCTTTTCCTCCAGGAAGGTCCTGGGGCGAAGAGGGGATCGTAGGCCTCGCATTCGTATCCCAGGCCCGCGAGGATGGAGGGAAGAAGGGGCTTGGGGCCGGGGCCGGAACCGAAATCGAGGACAGGAAGGCGTGGATCGGCGAAAGACGCTATGCATCGCCGCGCGAAGGCCTCCATATACTCCCTGTACCCCGGGGAGGATTCATCGTTTTGATGGAGAAGGTATCTGCGCCGCGCGGCCGCCCTGTCTGGGATATGGAGGGGATCGAGGAACACGAAACCGCATGCGCGGCATCGCCAATAGGTCCTGGGGGTCTTCTTCCCCCCTGCCTGGAAGGAATCTGAAGGAGAGCCGCAAAGCCTGCAGGTGCGGAGGCGGGGAATACCGCCGAGGTTCATCGCTTGTAGATCCAGGCTTCGGAGGAAAATTTTTCCTTAGCGAGAAGGCGGGCCCTCCGGACTTCTTCCGCCGAGGGATCCCCCGGCAGAAGCTCCAGGTCCATGGCGGCCTTGAATCCTTCCCGCATGGCCGCCTGGGTTTCCAGGAAGTCCGCCTTCCTACCCAAGGCCCTTGTAAGGGAGCCAACCCTCTCCTTCACATCGGCGATCATTTTTCCCAAGGCTTTCTCCTTCGGTACCATGAGGAGGCGGAACATCTCGTCCACATCCACGTCCAATAGGACCGTGCCGTGCTGAAGTATGCAGGAAAGCCGCCTGGTCTGGGCGTTGCCGGAAATCTTCCTTCCTTCCCAGAGGATATCGTTGATGGGGTGAAATTGGGTTTTAAGCCCCAGGATGGAAAAGCCCTGGACCAGGGCGGAGCAGATCCAGGCGTAGGAGTCCAGGATCGACGCCCTGGCCAAGGGATGGGATTCGGGGATGGCGATGGAATAGGTGAGCTCGGAATCGTGGAATACGGCCCCTCCGCCTGTGATCCTCCTCACGATGTCCACGCCTCCGGCCTTGCAGGCCCGGATGTCCAATTCCTCCGTGGCTCCCTGGAAATAGCCGATCGAGATGGCCTTGGGCTTCCAGCCGTAGAAGCGCAAGGTAGGGAGGCTGTCCCCCCGGGAGACGGACTCGAGGATGGCCTCGTCAAGGCCCATGTTGAAATATGCGTCTGCGAAACCCGTTTCAAGAAGTCTGATTTTGTGCGGCATCAATGGAACTCCTAAGCACGGCGGCGACTGCCTCGCCGTCGATGCCGGCGAGGCTCAGGCCAAATTCCTTAGCCCTGGCTTCGAAAGCCGGAGCGAAATCCTCAAGAGGAATATCCTTGAGGGAGGCTTCAAGGAGGTCGAATCCCTCCTCGGGGACGGCGAAGAAATCGCCGTGGATCCTAATGCGGCGCAGCACCGCAGATCCCGGAGAAGGGTAGTCGATTTCCGCCTCAAGGCGCAGGAGCTTGGAGCCCGGCGGCTTTCCCTGGCCTGATATCCTCATGGGTTCCCCTCCTTTATCCGCCTGGTTTCCCAGGCGTCCAGAGCATGATAGCTCGTCCGAGCGAAGGGCGAGGCGACCACGGTGGAAAAGCCCGCGGCGCGGGCGTCCTCGGCGTAGAGCCTGAAGGTCTCGGGATGCACGTATTCGACGATGGGAAGCTCCTGGGGGCTTGGGCGCAGGTACTGGCCTAGGACGAGGATATCGGCTCCCGCGGCCTTCAGTTCGCCGTAGGTTTCCTTCAACTCATCCCTGGTTTCCCCGAGCCCCAGGAGAATGCTTGACTTCGTCGTGCCTATGCCGCGTTCCTTCGCCTGCCTGAGGGTTTTAAGGCTCTTGTCGAAGCTCGCCCTCGCGTCCCTGATGTTCTGGAGTCTCCGCACCGTCTCGACGTTGTGGGCGAGCACCTCGGGTCGGGAAGCCGCCACGATGTCCATCTCCATGTCGATGAAATCGGGAGTCAGTATTTCAATCTTCGCCTTGGCGGCCTTGGCCCGTATGGACATGACGCAGGCGGCGAAG
>JBFLXC010000025.1:0-23198 GCA_040757435.1 Spirochaetota bacterium
CGCCTCCGTTCCCGTTTCCTTGATGGAAAAGGCTCCCGCTTCCTGTTCTTCCACCGGAGAGCCTTCGCTCCTCCACCATTTTTCGTAGGCCTTGGTCTCCCTGCCTTTCCGCTTGGCGAAGTTGATGGCGGCGTTCTTGACAACCCTGATGAGCCAATACTTCGCGTCGTTGGGCGTAGGAAAGCTCATGCGCTTCTCAACGAGCTTGCCAAAGGCATCCTGCACCACATCCTCCGCGGCCTCCGCCGAGTTGGTGATGCGGAAGGCGATCCCAAGCAGGAGCCCCGCGTTGGCCTCATACAGAGCGCGGAAATCCATGCCGTCCTCTCGCCTACCTAACGATAACAATGGTATTTCCTTTACGTTACGCTGGGTCCAGGGTCTTCCAGGTCGTGCCCGAGGGGCTGTCTTCCAGGATCACGCCTTCTTCCTTGAGCTTGTTCCGGATCCGGTCCGCCGCCGCCCAATCCTTGGCCTTCTTTGCCATGGCGCGGGCGGACACCTGGGCTTCGATTTCTGCGATCCTTTCCGGGGCCAAGCCCGACTCCTTCCTCCTCGCCTCCGCCAAGCCAAGTTTCAGCACCGTATCCATATCATAGGCGGCGGCAAGAACCTCCCGGGGTGGAATGGCCGGATCCTTGGCCAGCTGCCACAACTCGGCGAGGGCCCGGGGGGCGGAAAGGTCTTCCGACAAGGCCGCGTCGAAACCCGCAAGCCTGGCCTTCGCCGCTACGCCCAATTCCTCCAGGGAAGGCAGGGGGCCCTCCCCCGCCGCGTCCTTTGCCTCGAGGATCTTGTCCGTGAGGGATTTCCTCGACGCCTTGGCTTGGTCCATGCCTTCCCAGGAGAAGGAAAGCTGGCTCCGGTAATGGCCTCCCAGGCAGAAATACCGGTAGTCCAGGGGGTGGTAGCCAGCTTCGACCAAACGCTCCAAGGTGAGGAAGTCTCCCTTCGACTTGGACATCTTGCCCTTGTCCATCACCAGGAACTCCGCATGGAGCCAGTACCGCACCCAGGGCTTGCCCGTGGCGGCCTCGGACTGGGCTATCTCGTTGGTATGGTGCACGGGAATGTGGTCTATCCCGCCCGCGTGGATGTCGAAGCTCTCTCCCAGGTACTTCATGCTCATCGCCGAGCATTCCACATGCCATCCCGGATAGCCTCTTCCCCAGGGGCTGTCCCAGATGAGGGCCTGGTTCTCGAATTTCGATTTGGTGAACCAGAGGACGAAATCCTGGGGATTGCGCTTGTTTTCGTCGACCTCGATCCTCGCCCCGGCCTTCAAATCCTCCAGGCGCAGGTTTGCAAGCTTCCCGTAGGCGGGAAATTTGGAAACGTCGAAATACAGGTTTCCTCCAGCCATATAGGTGTATCCCCGCTCCTCGAGGCGCTTCACCAGGTCGATCATCTCCCGGATATGCTCGGTGGCGCGGCAGGTCACCGTGGGGCGGCCTATTCCCAAGCGGTCCGTGTCCTTGAAGAAGGCGTCGGTGTAGAAGGCGGCGATCTGGAGCACAGACTGGCCCCTCTCCTCGGCGCTCTTGACCATCTTGTCTTCCCCCGTGTCGTCGTCGCCGGTGAGATGCCCTACATCGGTGACATTCATCACATGGGTCACCTCATAGCCGAAGCGCCTCAAGGTCCGAACGAGGAGGTCCTCGAAGACGTAGGTCCTGAGGTTGCCGATATGGGCATAGTTGTATACCGTTGGTCCGCAGCCGTAGAATCCCACCTTCCCTGCTTCCAGAGGCTTGAATTCCTGCAGCGCGCGTCCCATAGAATTGAACAGTTTGAGCGGGGTCATCATCATTCCTCGTCGGCCTGGGCTTGCAATAGTCCTCGGCCTTCATCAGTATAGTGTAGACCATGGAAAACCTATGGCAAATCGGCCAAAAAATCAATATAGAGGCCTCGCGCGTCAGGCTGTGCGAACCGATGCGCCTCCACACCACCTTCCGCATTGGGGGGCCTGCTGATCTTTTCGTTGAAGTCCGAAGCGCCGAGGAGTTGTCCCGCTGCCTGGCCGTCCTAGACCGGGAAGGTCTGCCTTGGTTCATCCTCGGCGGAGGGGCGAACATCCTTGTGGGCGACAAGGGTATCAGGGGAGCCGTGCTGCATCTCGGCGGGATGGATTCCCTGAGGCCCGCGGAGGGAGGAATTTGGGCGGAGGCAGGCACTTCCGTAGACAGGCTCTGCATGGAATTCCTCGCCCGCGGCCTCGGGGGGGTCGAAAATTTCTACGGAATGCCGGGGAGCCTGGGGGGAGCCGTATATATGAACGCCCGGTGCTACGACCAGGACATATCCTCATCGATCCTAGGCTTGGTCGCCCTTTCGCCTCGGGGCGAGGTGCGCGAGCTCGCGGTTGACCCGAAGGATGGGGCGCTCTGGTCCTACAAGCGCTCTCCCTTCCAGCCTTCGGGGCCGTACGCGGGATGGACCGTCCTTTCGGCCCTCATGGCGGGAATCCCCTCCGACGCCTCCCGCGTCGCCTCCATCATGCGCTCCCGCCGCCAGGATAGGATTTCCAAGGGCCATTACGACTTCCCCTCCGCCGGCTCCATGTTCAAGAACGACAGAAGTTTCGGCATGCCCTCCGGAGTCCTCATAGACCGGCTGGGGCTCAAGGGCCGCAGGATCGGCGACGCGGGCGTCTCCGTCCGGCACGGGAACATCTTCGTCAACCTTGGCCAAGCCACGGCAACGGACATGCGGTCCCTGATCTCCTTGGTGCAGGAGAAGGTCCTCAAGGCCTATGGCCGTTCGCTCGAGCCCGAGGTGCTGCAGATAGGCGAGTTCTAGCCTTTCCCTTGCGTTTCCCGCCCCGGACCCTTACACTGGTATCCATGAATCTGGTCAACGATCCCGCCAGCCTTTTCGCCGTCGTCATGGGCTTGGCCGTGCTTGGACCTTTGTTCTCAGATGTCTTGGGCATTCCAGTCATAGTCTCGACAACCATCCTCGGCGTCATCCTTGGCCCCCAGGGCTTCGGGATCCTTGACCTTGGCATGTCGCTCCAGTTCTTGGGCGCCCTCGGGCTCATCTTTGTCTTTTTCGCAGCAGGGGCGGAGCTCGACCTGGAGAAAGTGAGGAAGCGTCCCTTCGCTTCCCTTTCTTTCGGATTCCTGACCTTCCTCCTACCCTTCCTAACCGGCCTGGGCTTTGGGCGCTTCCTCTTGAAGATGGATCTTAGGTCCTCCCTCCTTATGGGAGCCTTTTTCGCATCCTCCGGTTCCTACTTGATCCCCCTCGCCGCCAGGCCCGACATCCTCGCCCGGGAATCCGCCGAAACCGGAAGACTGGGAATAGGCTTGTCCAGGCTGTTCGCCGCCCTTTCGCTGTTCATCCTCAGCTTTTTCTCCAGCGGCTCCCTCGCCCTTCCCTCCTTCAAGGCCGCGGCGCTCCAGGCCGCCTACTTTCTCTCCATCATCCTGTTTCTTCCGTTGTTTTCCGCCCTGGTGATCAGGAAGACCAAGGCTCCGGGCACCGCGGACACGGCGTTCATTCTGTTCATCGTATTCGCCGCCGCGGCCTTGGGACCCTTCGTAGGTGTGGGCGAATATCTGGGCGCTTTTTTCGCAGGCCTCGTCGTCGCTCCCCTCCTCGGCGCCTCCAAGCCCCTGAACGCCAGGTTGGATTTCCTGGGAAAGGTGTTTTTCACACCCTTCCTCCTCATCTTCCTCGGCGTGGCGGTGGATTTTTCCCGCATCGCAAACCCTTCCATGGTATTGTTCATGATCCTCGGCTCCGTCGTCCTGGGGATAGGCTCCAAATTCGCCGCCGCGGCGATTTCAGGCCGGATCCTAAGGTACCAGCCCGCGGACCGCGGCCTTCTCTTCAGCTTCTCTTCCTCCTTCGGAATTTTCTCCCTCGCCTTCGCCTTCGTGGCGGGCAATTCCGGCCTGTTCGACCAGCCTCTTGTGGCGGGAGCCCTCATCCTGGTCGTTCTTTCCAGCCTGGTGTCCGGCCTGGCGGCCAGAAGCTCGGGATCTTCGATAATGTACCGGAAGGTTCGCGAGGAGAGCGCTTCGCCGAAGGCCGGAGGCCGGATCATGATCGCCCTCTCCAAGCCGGCTACGGCTGGGTACCTCATGGAGCTTGGCATAGGAATCCACGAGGAGGATCCCGGCGAACCCCTGCTCCCCTGCTCAGTAGTCCAGGACTCGGAGGAGCAGGGAGAATCCCGGCAGTACGCGGAAACCATGCTCGCCGCGTCGGTGATTCAAAGCTCGACCTCCCAGGTGTCGGTCATCCCCATCTCAAAGGTCGCCATCAACGCCGCTGAAGGCCTGCTCGAAAGCGCCCGGGAACAGAAGGCGGATACGATAATCCTGGGCTGGAACAAGCCTCCCCGGCTCTCCAACGCGTTCTTCGGCTCCGTCATCGACCAGGTTCTGGCAAGCTATCCCTCCATGATCCTCGTCACCCGGGCGGTGCACCAAATATCCTCCTCCCACATTCACCTCATCGTCCCTCCCTTGAGCGACCAACACCCGGGATTCACCAGGGCTGCCGCGGTCGCCGAGGCGGTGGCCAAGAAGTCCAGGTCCAAGGTCCATCTCATCCAACTTAAGAGCCGAGGCGCCTCCCAGGAGCCGAGCCTGAGGAAGGCGGGCCTTGTTTCCATCTCCCAGTCGATAGAACTTGAGTCGTGGAAGGATATGGGAAAGGGTTTGGAGAGGATCGCCGCTCCTCCCAGGCTTTTCATGCTTTTCAGCGCCCGCCCCTCCGAGCCTTCCTGGCATCCGGCCATAGAGAAGCTGCCCCATCGCCTGGGGGAGGAATACCCGGAAGCCAACTTCATCGTAATCTACATGGCGGGAGGCGGGGCTGCGGAACCGCTTGAAGGATCAGTCTCCCCGACTTCGGAGAAGGGAATGGACAGGGCCGTTAAAATCTTCAGCCCTCCCAGCGCCTTGGGCATACCCAACACACCGGAAGGCATCCTGTCCTACGCGGTCTTCCGAGGGAACGTGCGGGTGAACATGAACCACGGAGCCATTGCAGACGGGATCATGGAACTCGTATCTTCTGCCTTCCCTTTCGATAGGAAGACCGCGAGCCGCCTTTCCAGCAAGCTCACCGAGGCGGTTCAGCGCCAACCTATAGAGATGCGCCCCGGGGTCGTCCTCCTCCACGAAAGGGTTGAGGAGATCGACGCCCCGATCCTGTGCCTGGGCTCCCACCGCCAAGGCTTCCGTGTCTCCCTCCTGGAAAGGCCCGTGAAAATCCTGGTTATCATCTTCGTCCCGGAGAATGAAAATCCTGAGACCCACCTTTCCTTCCTGGGCGAAGTCGCCGTGCTGTTCAGGGAAAAGGATCTCGCCAACCGACTCCTTGCCGCCGATAGGGCGGAAGACCTGAAATAGAAGGCGGCCCGGGGGTTCTTCCCCCGGGCCGCCTAAGGATCCCAGGCTTTCCCTGGGTTCCTCCGTGTCGTCAATTCTTTATAAGGATGAACTCCACCCTTCTGTTCTTCCAGCGGTTCTCCACGTCCAGGAAGGAAACCACCGGCTCCTTGGAACCCAGGCCTTCCACGCTCAGCCTGCGCACGTCCACCCCGTTCTGCACCAGCATGGTCTTCACGAGCTCAGCCCTCCCGGTGGAGAGCGGCAGCAGTTCCTTCGCCTCCTCGGCCTGGATCCTCGTTTCCGAGTATCCGAGCATCTTGCCCACGTTGTTGCCGTGGCCTTCGATCCTAATCCTGTAGTCCGGGAACTTGTTCAGGATCTGGGCTATCCGGGCCACCACTTTCTCATTCCTCGTTACAATGTCCCTTGAAAGGCCAAGGAAGTCCGCGTGGTTCGCCCTGAACACGATGGAGGGCACCTTGATCTTCAGCCTGTCCCCGTCCCGGATCACCAGGACGTCCACGGCGATGATGCCCGACACGGTGGTCGTGTTGCCCAGGGAATCCCGCACCACCAGGCGGAAGGGATAATCCGTGGCGGATTCAACCAGCTCCTTCTTGGAAGACAATCCGTTCCAGACGATCTTTGCCGGCGGCTTGCCCTTGCCGTCCCACTGGATGAAGAGCCTTTCGGAGCTCACCGCCTGGGGATTGGATGACTCGACTATGGCGGTTTCGAATATCTCCAGCTTCCAGTCCACTATGCCCGAGTCCCTGTCCACCGCCACGTCGAAGGTGAGGATGTCCTCTACCCCGTCGCCGTCGGGGCTGAAGTATTCGGGGGTGAGGGTGACCGTGACCTTGGGGGGTTCCACGTCGACGAGCACGGGGGCGCTGGACGCCTTCGCCACATCGCCCTTTGTGTAGGTGACCACCAGGCTGCCAACGAACTCCCCTTCTACCACCTGGCCTTGCAGGTCCCGTCCATCCCAGACAAGGCGGGCTGGAACCTCGGAGCCCGATCCGCCGAAGAAGCTCCTCTCCCTGCCGGCGGTGTCAACCAGGGAGAATCTCCAGGATTGAATGCCCTCGCGGCGCTCCACCACCAAGGTGAAGGAAACCTCGTCCCTGATGCCGTCGCCGTTGGGTGAAATCCCTGTGTCCGAGGCGGTCACGAAGACCCTCGGCTTGGTGGCGTCCACGGTGATGCCGCTTATGCGCGCCGAATTCGAGTGGCCCGCCTGGTCTATGGCGCTCACCTCATAGCTGTAGACGCCGTCCCGGGCGATGGTGCCAGAGGCATCCTTTCCGTCCCAGGTGAAATTCTTAGCCTCGTTGGTCCAGGACCAAGTCCTCACCACAGCGCCGGAGGCGTTGCGGATCCTGCCAGTCCAGTTGTCTCCCAGTGAAGATTTCTGGGTGAAGTTGACTACGTCCTTTATGCCGTCCCCGTTGGGCGAGAACAACAAGGGATCCGCGCTTACGCTGATCATGGGCATGGAGGTGTCAAGGGCGAATTCCGGGCTCGCCAAGGCGAAGCGGTCTCCGTTTTCATAGGCTAGTCGCAGCAGCACCTGGTACTTCCCATCGGGAGCCGCAATACCTGAATCTGCCCGGCCGTCCCAGGCGTACTGGCCGCTTAAGTCTTTCCTGCCCTTCCAGCTTCTCAAGGGGTTGGCCTGGGGCCTTCCGTCGGGACCCACCACATAAACGCCCAGTTCATACTCTTCAAGCCTCTCCGCCTTCGGAGCCTGGATGTTTATGTACAGTTGGTCCTTTATCCCGTCGCCATTGGGGCTGAAGGCCCGCTGGTCGATTTCAAGGGACACTGTCTTCCTAGCCGCGTCGATCTCTATGGGAATGCGGGGACTGGCGAAGCGGTTGTCCGCCACGTCCGAAGATGTCAGCTCGTAGAAATACAATCCGTCGGGCAAGGCCTGCCCTTCCTGGTTCTTGCCGTCCCACCGCTGGGTCGCTAGGCTGTCCTTCCATGTCCAGGACCGCACAACCCTTCCGCTCGCCTGGGAGCTTATCATCCCCTGCCAGAGGTCTCCGGGCTGGGCTTCCTGGATTATGTCCACATAGTCCAGGCGTCCGTCGCCGTTGGGGGAGATTATTTGGGTGGAGAGGCGGACCGAGGCCTTTGGAGGCACCCTGTCCACGGTGATTGGTCCAAGCTCGAGGTCATGGACATCGTCGTTCCTGTACAGAACCCTCAAAGCCAGCCTATACCTTCCGTCCGGGGCGTCTATTCCGCCGTCCGTAAGCCCATCCCACAGGTATTCGGATCTTAGGTCGGACGAACCCTTCCATGTCCGTACAGGGATCGTGTTTCCTTCCCTGAATATGGAGAGGGCGAAGTCCTTGACCGCTCCTGGATTCTGGGCGCGCACCAGGATCTTGAGGACATCCTTGACCCCGTCGCCGTTGGGGCTGAAGGCCATGGCGTCCGCGTCCATCCTGACGACTTTCTTCTCCGTCTCCACCATCACCCGGATCCCGCTGTGCTCGGTGCGGTTCTCCGCCCCGTCCGTGGACTCAACCACGTACCGGTACTCCCCGTCCCGCACAACGTTCCCGCCCTCGTCCGTGCCGTCCCAGGCGAATCCCTTCGCCTCGCCCTTCCAGCTGTAGCTTCGCACCACCCTGCCGTCGGGGCCTACTATCTTCCCTCGCCAGTCGTCGCCAGGCACGCTCCGCTGCGCTATCTCCACCACGTCGGACCGCCCATCCCCGTTCGGCGATATGATCCCAAGGCTCGCGCTCACCTCTATCTTCGGGAATACCCGGTCCATCAAGAACGATCCGCTCGCGCTCTCCTCAACGTCCCCGTTCGTGTATTCCACCCGCAGGGCCGCCGCATACCGTCCGTCCTGGGCCTGCGCCCCCGAGTCCATCTCACCCTTCCACACGAATCGCTCGGGCACCGCCCCATTGCCCTTCCAGCTCCGAACCGCCTGCAAGGCCTGCGGCCCTTCCTGGCCCACTATCCTTAGCTCATAGCCCTTCACCCGCTCCTGGGACTGCACGCTGGCCCGCAAGCCAAGCTCATCCTTCTGCCCGTCCCCGTTCGGACTCAAGGCCCGCTGCTCCGCCTCCAACCGCACCGCCTTCCGGGCGGCATCTATCTCAATGGAATACCTGGCGGAAGCGAAGCGGTTGCCCGCCTGGTCTTCGGAGACCAACTCATACTGGTACACACCGTCCGGAAGGCTCAAGCCATCCTGGCCTTTCCCGTCCCAATCGAAGCTTTCCGCGACACCGGCCCAACTCCAGGTCCGCATCGCCGTGCCCTTGGCATCAAGGATCCGTCCCTGCCAGGCGTCGCCGGGCTGGGAATCCTGCTCGATCCTCACGCTGTCGTTCCTGCCGTCCCCGTTGGGAGAGAAGATCGAATGGGAGATTTTTAGCCTTGCCGACGGATAGACCCTGTCCACGAGAATGACATTCGTACGTCCCTCGGCAAGGTCGCCGTTGGGATACCGGACCGAGATCCTGGCGACGTACCTTCCGTCCGGAAGATCCCTGCCATCGTCTCCCTTGCCGTCCCACACGAAGCTGCCTAAGAGGGCTCCCTTCCCCGACCAGGACTTGAACCTCTTGCTGCCCTCGTCGAGCCTCACTCCTTCGCCTTCCTTCTCCGCAGAAACCAGAACCGGGAGGATCCTAAGATCCCATTCCACAACCTTTTCGGCCATGGTGGCGGACAGGGCGAGGGAATTGCGATCCTTCACGCCGTCGCCGTTGGGGCTGAAGGCCTCATGTTCCGAGGAAACCTGGGCGGTTTTTCGGGAGGTCTCTACCTCCAAGGCGAGATCCTTGGATACGAAGGCATTGCCCGCCTTGTCCGTGGAGGAAACCACGTACCTGTATTTCCCGTCCGGGACAAGGAGGCCTGAATCGGCGGTGCCGTCCCAAACCAGGTCCTCGGGCCGGCTCCCCAGGGCCCAGCGGCGAACCAATGTGCCCCGGGAATCGAAAATCTGGCCGAGCCAGGAATCCTCGGCCGTTCCGCCCTGGCTGATCTTGACGCTGGTCTGGCCATTCTTGCCCAAGGGATTGAAGATGGACAGGTCGGCTGAAACCTCCGCCTTCGGGTATTCCCTGTCCAGGATGACGGGAGCGCCCTCCACCGCCGCTTCGTAACCGTGGAGATAGGCCACCGACAATGAGGAAGCGTAGACTCCGTCTGGGAGCATCCTTCCCTGGAGATCCTTGCCATCGAACAGATATAAGGAATCTAGAGGAATTCCGTCCTTGTCCCCAATGAAGATTCCCTTGCCGGCCGCCGATCCCGTGCCCTGGATTGAGAAGCTCCAAGAGATCAGGCCCTCAAGGCTCTGGACCTTAGGCTGGATCCGGACAGACTCCGCTATGCCATCCCCGTTGGGGCTGAAGGCCTCTGATTCCACCGCCAGAGAGATTGAAGGCTTCCGGGTATCAACGCGCACAGAAGGAGATGAGGCGTTGAAACTGTTGCCCGCCCTGTCCACGGCGAAGACATACACCTCGTATTCGCCGTCCGGGACCTTGGCGCCTTGATCGTCCCTTCCATCCCAAAGGAAATCCTGAGGCAGGCGCCCCGGGAATTTTTTCACGATTTTTTCATTCTTGCTGGAATCCCGAAGGATGAAATTCCAGTTTTCCTCCTCGGAGGATTCAAGGACGAAGCGGATAGTCTCCCGCCGTCCGTCGCCGTCGGGACTGAAGACCCGCAGGCTTTCCGCGACGCCGATCGATGCGGAAGGCGGTGTCTTGTCCAGGAGGAAGGGCGAGGAAAGCTTCTGGGGCTGGTATCCGTTGCGGTACGCAAGCTCGATGCCCGCCTCGTAGTAGCCGTCCGCCAGGATTTCGCCCCGGGAGGAAAGGCCGAAGAAGGGGTAGCTTGACTTGGGCATCGAATCTCCCTTCCCCGATACAGACCAAACCTCTCGCCTTTCGCTGTTGAGGACAAAGACCTTCCAGGATTGCAGGCCGCTTCCCGACTCCACGCTAGGCCTCAGCTGGACAAGGTCCATCACGCCGTCGCCGTTTGGGCTCATGACCAGCGAATCCGTGTCTATGGAAATCTTTGGCCTGGCGGTATTCACTTCAATGTTGTTCACTTCAATGAGGACATTCCGTGCCGCGCCCTGAGCTTCCGCCGCGCCCCGAGCTTCAGTCTCGCCCCCAGCCCTAAGCTGGTAGGAATATCTCCCGTCCGGAACCCTGGAGCCGTCGTTCGCGGTCCCGTCCCAGGTGAAATCCCGGGGAGGCGACTCGCTCGTGAATTTCTGGCTCCTGACCGTCCTTCCCGTCCCATCCCGGATTTCCAAAGTCCAGCTCTGCTCGTTGGGAGCCAGACCGGAAAAATTGTGCTTGCCCAGGCCGAAATTGATTTCTTCCTTGCTGTTGTCTCCGTCGGGGCTGAAAACCAGGGCATCCTCGTCGAGGTAGTTCCGCAGCTGCGCGGCGGGCAACTCCCTCTTCACGTTGACGATGAGGAAGTTCTGGTAGTTTACATTGTGGTTTCCGTTGTCGTCCCTGGCTATGAGGCTCATGGTGTAGGAACCGTCCGGCACATCCCTGCCCTGGTCGTCCTTCCCATCCCAGGTCACCGATTCGGGAACCCGCACGGATTTCTTGACATTCACAAGTCCGCGGAGCAGGGAGCGCGCCAGACCCTCATCGCTTTCCTGTTCCAGGGAGGCCCCGTATCTCCTGACCACCTCTCCCTTGGATTGGTTCTCCACCTTGAGTTCCCATTCCACCACGTAGCGCTGGTCGGAAATCTTCAGCGGCAGCACCAGGTTGTCGTTCACCTTGTCGCCGTTGGGAGATATGGTCACCGTGCTCCTCAGTTTCACCGGCAAGTCCAGGCTGATGTCAGGCGGAGTCTTGTCCTCGAGCCCGAAGCTGAGGTTGAATCCCGCTCCCACGGCGTAGAGCGAATCGTACAGCGGCGCGGCGGCCGCGCCTATTCCAAGGCTGGCGTCCCTATGGCTGCTTTTCCCCAAGGTCAGCCCCTTGCCCAGGGGGATGACTCCCGAAACGCCGATGCTGGGGAGATAACTTCTCCCTGTCCCCTGGATGATATCCCTCAATCCTATGGACCATCCCAGCCTCAATGTGGCGAAATCCCTGAATCCCAAGCCCAGTGAGATGTCCGCTTCCAGGTCCTGGAACGAAGGGCTCCAAAGGTCGAGGCCCAAGTCCAGGTTCCAGTTGAAGGAACGGACCAGGTATCCCCGGGCTCCTAGGCCGAGGGTGAAGGCCGAAGGATAGGAGGATGCGGCGCCGCCGAACATCCCAGTGAGGGGAGAGGTTGAGTACCCCTTGCCAATGTCCAGGAGGGAAAGGCCAAACCTTGCGTCCTTGAGGAAGCCAAGGTCACCCGCCAGGTAGGTCAGGCCGAGATCGAGCCCGACGCCCCAGCCGAAGCTCCCGTTTCCTCCCATGGTGATATCCAGGGCGGAACCAGCGTAAAGATCAGGAAAAAGATCCTTGGCGAATCCAACCCTGACGGAGCCGAAGGTGCCGAGGGGCATGGAAGTCATGGTGCCAGGAGCATGGAGGAAGGATACAGCCCCTCCCCACACGCCGTAGGGAGCGGGAAGGGAGAACGCCACGCTCGCGGCTGATCCCCATCCTTGCCCGGCGGCGCCGAAATCCGTGATGCCCACATAGGCCCCTTCCACCTCCGTCATCTGCTCCGCCGCGGTGGCCGAAGGATTGAGCAGGGCCGCCCAGGGCGCGGATGGTCCTGTGACGGTGGGAGTGGAAGCGAGGCCCCAGGGAGAATAGATCGATCGGAGGAAGAACGCCCCCTTGGGGGGATCGTAGGCGAAGCTCGGCAGAAGGATGCACATTCCGAGCAATAGCGCGCCGAAAACAACTCTCTTCTTCGTGGACATCAGGTTTCTCCCTTAGGGACATAATACTACATAGATAGGTATCGCGCATTGCCTTAAAAAACCAAGGCCAGCGGCGACACTCCTCCCCTCACTGGTACAGGATCAGGCCCGGCCTTGGCTCCAAGGCCATGACCTCCTGGGGACTCAGGATCGGGTCGTCAAAGCCTGCCAGGGGGAAGTCGGATTTGAAGAACAGCTTGAATCCCTTGACCGGCATGTTCTCCGCCTTGGCAACCTGGGCGTAGGTGCTTTTCTTCACGCCGGGGCTTCCAAAGCCGTCGGCGGTATGGACCAGGAGCACCCTGTCGAAATCCGCCCTCACGGTCTCGCGGTTGCGAATCATCTTTTCATGGAACTGATGGACAACGAGCATGCGGATGCCCGGGATCTTGTTGGCCACGATGTACTCCTGCATGATCGCCTGGGCTTCGTTGAGCTCCGCGGCGGTTATGGAGCCTATCTCCTTCATGGGGATGAGGGTCCTCCATTCCGGATCTATGGCCAGGTGGACGTTCGGATACTTGAGGAAGGGAAGGATTTTCTCCATGGCCTGGCGCACCGAATACTTGCCTATCTGGTGGTCAACGAAGACCAACATTCCCTGGCTCTGGGCGTAGAGGATGTAATCCTCCAGCGTCGAATCCTTGAGGTATCCGATCTCCCCCCCGGGCCAGCAGGTCCCGTAGATTATGTAATATCCCGAGGCGGCCCCGTCGGACCCGTTGGCGGCGTCGTACATGGCGGCGTAGCGTTTTACCATGCCTG
The DNA here is from genome assembly GCA_040757435.1 of Spirochaetota bacterium. Taxonomy (GTDB): domain Bacteria; phylum Spirochaetota; class Spirochaetia; order Treponematales; family Rectinemataceae; genus VKGY01. The sequence continues at coordinate 13,009 of JBFLXC010000025.1, forward strand.
CCAGCTCTTCCTTCGAATACAGGCCCAAAATGCCCATCTTCCTTGAAAAAGGATGGCCGTAGAAGGCGACTACGGTGGTATTGGCCAAAAGAGGGATCCGTTCGCGCAAGGAACCGCCGCCGCCCAGGGCGTAGGGCTTTTCCACCGTCTGTGGAAGGGAATACTGGGAGCTTTTGCGGTACATTGCCGGAAATAGGCGGTACGGGGTCAAGTCCGTTCCGAAGGCTTGCCCGAGGAAAGCGACGCACAACAACCCGATTGCTAGGATCCTCTTAAGGTTCATACATTCTCCGCTCGACTACGATGCCATTACTTGAATATCGACATTTCCAGCGAAAACTTTTCCCTCCCGCGGGCATTTTTTTCCTCTATATACGCGCGATTGGACGATTTGGATGATGGTTTTCGAGAGCAGACGGGCAAGGTGAGGGCGATATATATTTATTTATTTTTGCTGTATGTATTTATAAATTTAAAGAAAAAATTTTCACCTTGGCACGGGTATTGCTTTAATATTGACGTCCCCCGATGGGGACCGATGGGTCCGGGGCCGGGAAGGGCGAGACGCCGCTTCGGCCTTCGCCATCGAAATTTTCCCTCAAGGAGTCTACTATGAAAAAGGCACTTGTCGCAGTCGCGATCGCCTTCGTGCTCATCGGCGTCGCCGCGGCCCAGCCCTGGAGCCAGGGTCCCTGGAACAATCAGCCCGGACGGGGCATGGCCCCCGGCTATGGCCGCGGCTATTATCAGGCGCCCGCAGCTCCCCTCCCCGCCCAGGAGAAGATCAGCCTGGAAGGCAAGCTCGAGCTTGTTTCCGGCCGCGTGGCAATCAAGAAGGACGGCAACACCTACCTCGTCATGATCCCCAACCGCCTCTACGGATTCGTGGACGGGCTCAAGGAAGGCGCCGCCGTAAAGGTCGAAGGCCTCTCCCACGCCGTTCCCGGCCTCGACAAGACCTTCGGCGTCAGGGTGGAAAGCCTTGAGCTGAACGGCCGGAAGATCGACCTCTCAGACACCGCTGTCCAGCGCGGCGCCCCCATGGGCGGCATGTTCGGCGGCCGCATGGGCGGATCCAGGGCCCCCGGCAACTACGGCCCCGGCAGGATGTGGCGGTAAATTCAGGCAGCCCTGAAAAATAGGGCTTGAAAAAGGCGCCTTTTGGGGCACCCGCCGCCGGCGGACCCAGAAGGCGCCTTTTTTTGTCTCCTCCCGAGCTTAAAACAAAAACAAAAGACCGCCCAGGACGGGCGGTCTTGCTTCGGCTTCGGACCTAATTGGGAAAAGGTCTCAGACGTGTTTTACGAGCTTTCCGGCCTTGAGGCACTTGGCGCAAATCTTGACGGACAACACGGTCCCTTCGATCTTGGTCCTCATCGCGATCAGGTTCGGACGCCAGGTCCTTCTGGTGCGGTTCTTAGCGTGGGAAACGTTATTGCCGAACAGGGTACCCTTACCGCAGACATCGCATACTCTCGACATGATTGGACTCCAAACAAATTAGTGGACGCACTCTAGCTCAAACGGAAGAAAATGTAAAGCCCCGCGCGCAGGGGGATGATTGACCTTTTCTTCCTTTCCGCCATAATCGGAAGACAAGGGAGCCCCGATGAAGAAAAACACCGCCCTCATCCTGCTGTCGTATCTTACCCTGTATGTCGTATGGGGTTCCACATACCTCGCCATACGCGTCGCGGTGGAGACCATGCCCGCCTTTTATCTCGTAGGATTCCGGTACTTCATAGCCGGCCTCGGATTCTTGATCCTCAGCGCCGCGACCGGGCGGCTCAAGCGCGCCCCCAGCCTCAAGGAAGTCCTCGCCGCCGCATTCCTGGGATTCTTCCTCCTCATCCTTGGAAACGGATTGGTCTCCTTGGGCGAGAAAACCGTTGACTCCTACATAGCGGCCATAATCATTTCCTCCACTCCCTTCTGCGTGGCTTTCTTCAACCGCCTCTTTTTCCGCGAGCGGCTCCACGCCACGCGGTTGGCGGGCATCCTCATAGGCATGGCGGGGGTGGGCATAATCCTGTGGAGGGGAGAGGATGAGGGCATAAGGCTCAGCAGCGGGATATTGCTCATCATGGCGGGCTTCCTGGCGTGGAGCTTCGCCACCTCCTACGCCCGGAAAGTTCCCGTCCACCCGGACAGCATGGTCAACACAAGCATAGAGATGAGCCTGGCGGGAGCCTTCGCCCTCCTAGGCTCCTTGATCTATTACGGACCTCCGGGAACAGCCTTGGCGCAGGTGAGCGCCCAGGGCTGGCTCGCCATGGCCTACCTCGCGGTAGTGGGGGGCGCCGCCTTCCTGGCGTACAACTACCTATTGGCCAACGAGCCCTCGATCCGCATCGTGAGCTACGCCATCGTCAATCCCCTGATCGCCGTATTCCTCGGGATGCTCATCCTCGACGAGGAGCCCGTCCCCCTCCTATGGCTGGGAGTGCCGGTGATCCTCTTAGGTCTCGTCCTCATGCTGTACGGCGACAGGATATTCAAGCCTCGGCGGGCTGGGGAGAAATCCTAGGGCCTGCCCTGCCCCGCCATGAGCTTGGCCATGGCACCCTTGTTCTTCACCATCTTCTTCATCATCGTCCGCGACTTTTCGAACTTCTTGAGGAGACGGTTCACCTCCGCCACGGAAGTGCCCGAGCCACGGGCTATGCGGGTGCGCCGCGAAGGGCCGATGATGAGATGGTTTTTCCGCTCCTTCTTCGTCATCGCCCTAAGGATCGCCTCCTCGTACTTCATCTCCTCCATGTCCAGCTGATCCTCGTCCACCTGGCCCGCCAGGCCTGGAATCATGTCCAGCATGGATTTCATGGAGCCCATTTTCTTCATCTTCTGGATCTGGTCCAGGTAATCCTCGAGGGAGAAGCTCTCCTGGGCCAGCTTCTGCTCCAGTTCGATGGCTTCCTTCTGGTCGAAGACGGACTGGGCCTTCTCCACCAGGGACACGATGTCGCCCATTCCCAGGATGCGGGAGGCTATCCGTTCGGGATGGAAGGGTTCCAAGCCGTCGGGGCGCTCGGAGGTGCCCACGAACTTGATCGCCTTTCCCGTCACGGATTTCAGGGAAAGCGCGGCGCCGCCCCGGGTGTCGGAGTCGAACTTGCTCAAGATTACGCCGGTTATCCCGATTTTCTCGTCGAAGGCTTTGGCGATGTCAACCGCCGCCTGGCCGGTCATGGAGTCGGCGACCAGGAGGGATTCCAAGGGCTTCACCGTGTCCCTGACCCTGGCGAGCTCGGCCATCAACGCATCGTCGATCTGCAGCCGTCCAGCGGTATCGACTATGATCGTGTCGAAGGATTCCTTCTTGGCCCGGGCCAGGGCCGAGGCGGCCACCTTCGCCGGATCTTTGGTGTCTTCCGTGTGGACCGCGACGCCGATGCCCGCGCCCAGCACGGAAAGCTGCTCCACCGCCGCCGGCCTCACGAGGTCGCAGGCCACGAGGAGGACCTTCCGTCCCTGGCTCTTGAGGCGGTACGCCAGTTTAGAGGCTGTTGTCGTCTTACCCGATCCCTGGAGGCCGAGGAGGAGGATCACCGATTGGGTGTCCGGGCCCTTTATCAGCAGGTCCTGCCTCTCGTCTCCCAGCAGGGCCACCATCCGGTCATGCACGATCTTGACGAACTGCTGGCCTGGGCTCACGGACCTCAGGACCTTCTCTCCCTTGGCTTCCTCCAGGGTGCCGTTGACAAACCGGCGCACCACCCTGAGGTTGACGTCCGCCTCGAGCAAGGCCATCTTGATCTGCTCAACCGCGTCCTCGACGTTCTTCTCCGAAATCGCGGATTTGCCGCCTATTGTCCTAAACACGTCGACGAATTTTTCGGTGATCTTCTCCAGCATCTGATCCTTACCTCGCTGCTTCCACGTTTCCTTCCAGACCTACGTCCCGGGCTACGGAACGAAGTGCGAGGATAGTCTCTTCGATCAATTTTTCCAAGGGCATGCCCAGCATGTCCGCGCCTTTCTGGATGATGTCCCGCCTCACCCCCGCCGCGAAGGCGGCCGAGCCCCATTTCTTTTTCACCGATTTCACTTCCATGTCCAGGACGCTCTTGGAGGGCCTGACGTAGGCGCAGGCGGCTATGAAGCCAGTAAGCTCGTCCACGCCGAAGAGGACCTTCTCCATCACATGGATTGGCTCGACGGGGCTGCAGATCCCCCAGCCATGGCTCTCCACGGCATGGATGACCGATTCCCCAAGCCCCGCCTCGGAGAGCATGGCGCGGGCGTGCTGGAGATGTTCCTCGGGGTGTCTTTCATAATCGATGTCATGCAGAAGCCCCACGATGCCCCAAAAGTCCAGGTCTTCCTTGTAAATGGCGGCGAAATGCCTCATGGCAGCCTCGACGGAAAGGGCGTGCCTCAAGAGCGATTCGTCCGAGTTGTGCTTTTTCCACAGCGCCAAGGCGCTTTCCCTATCCATGGGGTCCTCCTCCTGGGATTGCCCGTCCAGCCTACCGCAATATGAAACGCAGGCTTTGCCCCGCCTTGATCGCGGCGCCGGGCTTAGGCTCTTGGGATACTACATAGCCATTGCCCTCGATGACAACCCTCAGGTCCGAGCGCTCCAGGAGAGGCAGCAGCTCCTTCTTGGAATACCCCGACAGGTCGGGCATCGCCTCCCCTATCGAAACCTCCCGGGCCTTGGTCAGGACCACCTCGCCGCCATGCACCAGCTCCTCCACCTTGCCCCTCTGGATGTCGAGCTTGGAAAGCGTCGCCTCGATGGCCTCCCTCAGGACAGGGGCGGCGATCTGCCCTCCCAGGTAGGAGGCTCCCCGAGGCTTTACCAGCGCGACATAGAGCGCAATCCTTGGATCCTCAGCGGGGAATATCCCCAGGGTGCTGGCGATAAAGTCCTTGTCGGAATAGGCCCTGGTCTTGGGATCGATCATCTGGGCCGTGCCTGTCTTGACCGCCATGCGGATATCCGAAACCTTGGCCCTCCAGCCCGTGCCCTCCATGCTGGCCGCGGCTTCCATTGCCTTCACGATAGATTTCGCGGTGCTCTCGGACACCACCCGGCGCACCACCTGGGGGCTGTGTTCGAATGCCACCTCTCCGTCCGCCGTCTCTATCCTAGCCACCGTGGCAGGCTTCATGAGCAGTCCGCCGTTCGCCACCGCCGCCGCGGCGGTGACCATCTGCAGGGCCGTGACCTGTACTTCCTGTCCGATGGCTATCGTTGGCTTGGTCCGTGCGGACCACCGTTCCGGATCCCGTATCGAACCCGGGCTCTCCCCCGAGAGTCCCAAGCCCGTCCTCATTCCGAACCCGAAGGATTTTAGGCGCTGATAGAGATCGATCTCAGAAATCCTATCCGAGGCGTAGCCCACGCCGGCGTTGGAACTCAAGGCCAGGATGCCCGCCAAGTTCTGCCTGCCGTACACCCCCAGGTCGCCGATCACGATCTTCTCGCCGTTGGGAAGGGTCCTCCTGTATGCACCGTCGCAATCGAACTGGGTGGAAGGGGTTATCAAGCCCAAATCCAGGATCGAGGCCATGGAGAAGATCTTGAAGACCGAGCCCGGCTCGTAGGAGTAGAGCGACAAGGGATCGCTGCGCTCCTGAAGGGTCGCCGAGGCGTAGGCGTTGAGGTCGTACCGGGGGGAGGAAACATAGGCGAGGATTTCCCCGGTCTTGACGTCCATGGCCACGGCCATGGCTGTCTCGGCGCCGTTGGTCTTCCGGGCCGCATCCATGATGCTTTCAAGCATGAATTGGAGATTGGCGTCGATGGTGAGGGTTATCGTGTCCCCCTTGGGAACCTTCCTATCCCCGTCCAGGACCCTGCCCGTGCCGTCCTCGGCCTTCCTGGGCTTCGGCCTCAGGTAATCGTCGTATTTGTTTTCAATGCCATCCCGGCCTGCGTTGCCTTCGCCCGTGAAGCCCAGGAGGTGGGCTGCCAGTGCGCCTTCCGGGTAGAGGCGGCCGGAAATCTTGTCTATCTGCACGCCTTTGAACTTGCCGGAGGAGATCCCGGCGCGCAAAGGCTCGACGGCTTCATGGGAGAGCCTTTTCCCGATGTAGAAATAGTTCTGCCCTCCATCGAGATACCGCGCCTTCAGCGCGGCCTCCTCCATGCCCACCAGCGCCGCCAGTTCGGTGATTTCCTTGAGGAAGCTCTCCTTCTTGGTCGAGGGCCTCCACACCGACACGTCGTACTTGGGAATGTCCATGGCGAGGACTCGGCCGTTCCTGTCCAGGATGCTTCCCCTCTCCCCCTCCCATGCCTCGTCCGCCCCGCCCTGGGCTTTCCCGCTGAGGGCGAGCTGTGCGTATCTGGCGGTTACAAGGCCGGAGAAAAGGAAAAGGACCGCAACGGCGACGGCGAGGCGAATCTTATGTGTACCCACGTGGACTTCCATCGGTGAAAACTATCGGGTCCTGAAACGAGGCAGAAGGACGACCTTCCCGAGTATATTGTTCATCGGCACCGTTCCGAACTCCCTTGAGTCCACGGATTCATAAAGGTTGTCTCCCAGCACATACACGCTGTATCCCACGGTGGAATCGAAAAGGACATAGGATACCCGCTTTATCGCCGCACCAGGCTCCCCAGACCTCAGGATCGCCACTATGTCCCTAGACCTGGGGCGCGACCAGGCGAGGAGGTAGCCGCGGCCGGCCCTCAACCCATATGCGGCGCGGAACACCAAGACCAGGTCTCCGCTGGAGAGGCTCGGCTCCATGGACCTTCCTTCGACCACCGCCACGTCGGCCACGAAGCCCCGCACCAGCAGGATACCCATGACAAGGATGAGGACGATGACCAGGATCGAAAAACCCGTCCCACGGGATGCTTTCATCCTTCCTCCTGCCAATCTTTCGGTAATGGACCGGCCGTCCCCGGCCGATAATCGAAAAACCTATGAGCGTCCTTGGCAACAGGTCCTCCCCGGAGGACCCGGCACCGGCCGGAACGGGCTACCGGCCAAAACCCTTCCTCACCATCCTCGACAGCCAAGGAGCCCCTCTAGGCTCAGCCCGCCAGAGGCATTCCCGGTCCAAGCCCGCCTTTCCCTCCATGCAGACCTTGAGAAGGGGCGCCCGCGCCGCGTGGTTCAGGGAAAGGGATGGCTTCGGCAAGATGGCGGGCGCCGCCCTAGGCCTTTTCCGAACTGGGCGGACGCATGCATCAAAGGAAGCCACCCTCCCCGAGACCTTGGCCGCCGCTTCTACCCAGGAACCAAAACAATCATTCCCAGAGTGGCTCAGGCGATTCGATCCCAAAATAATCCTCTCCATGTGGAAATCCCTGGATCGAAGAACCCTCGTGGCCGTCCTCGCCGCCGCCCTATCCTTGGCGGCCGTCGGAGGCGCGCTTCTTGCCAGCGTCCGGGTTCCCTTGAAAGCCTCGAACCTTCTCCTCCCCGACGAAGACTCGGTCCAGCGGGCATTGCTCTCCCTCTTCGAGCCCGAGGACGGCGGGGAGGGTTCCAAGGAAGCCGCCGCCCTGGCCCCTCTGCCCGTCTCGGTGAGCATCCAAAGCTATACCATTCGCAACGGAGACACGCTGGATAGAATCGCCAAGCGCTTCGGGCTCCGGCAGGATACTATCATCTCTCTCAACAACCTGAGAAGCCAAGCCTCGATCCGGCCTGGCGTCCAGCTTCGGATTCCCAACATAGACGGTGTGAACCACAGGGTGAGGAGCGGAGAGAGCCTATCTTCTATATCGAGGAGCTACGGCATCGACATGACCGCCGTGGTGGACGCGAACGATCTTGCAAGCTCCACCATCTCCAGCGGCCAGACCCTCTTCATCCCCAAGGCCCGCCTCGCCTCCGCCACGCTCAGGGATTTCTACGGAGAACGCTTTGTCTGGCCCGCGAGGGGGAGAGTCTCCTCTCCTTACGGATATAGGATCCAGCCCTTCACCGGCTTGAGGAGCTTCCATTCCGCCGTGGACATCGTCCTTCCCATCGGCACGAGGGTAAAGGCCACCGCGGAAGGAAAGGTGGGTGACACGGGGTACAATTCCGTCTTCGGCCATTACGTCATCCTCAAACATGCCAACGGGTACCAATCCCTCTACGCCCACCTAAGCTCCATCGCCGTGAAGGAAGGTTCCTTCGTCGACCAGGGAGCGGCCGTAGGCCTTTCCGGGAATTCCGGGCAAAGCACGGGACCCCATCTCCATTTCTCCCTCTTCAAGAACGGCCAGGCCTTGGATCCTTTGAAGTATGTCAAATAAAGTATAGCATTCCCCGGTTTTCAAGTATCCTTTATCATACAGTGCCGTCGACTTCGCCCTCATCACCGTCTGCCTGGTGGATTGTAAAGAAAATAATTAATTTTAATATATATAATTAAAACTTATCAAAATTTTTAATGTTTTTGGCACATCCCTTGCTGTTCATATCAGCGGAGGTTGTACCATGAATAATCTTGCCCGCAACGACGAATGCCTCGCCAGGTATTTCCGATCAATCCAGCACATCAAGCTTCTCACCCGCGAAGAAGAGGAGACCCTGGCCCGCAGGATCGCCGGTGGCGACCGAGAGGCAAGGCAAAGGCTGATCGAAGCGAATCTCCGCCTGGTGGTCAGGATAGCCAGGTCCATGTGGAACCCCTCCCTCTCCCTGATAGATCTCATCCAGGAAGGCAATATCGGGCTCATGAAGGCTTCGGAAAAATTCGATGGCGCGCGGAAGGTGAAATTCTCCACCTACGCCGCGTGGTGGATCCGCCAATCCATATCCCGGTCGTTGATCAACACCGAGAGGACGATCCGCCTGCCCCACCGCAAGGAAGACTTGATCAAGAAAATCCAGGCGGAAAAAAGCATACTCAGCCAAAGGCTCCATCGGGCGCCGACCACCAGGGAAATATCCATCCATCTTGGCGTGGAGGAGAGGAAGCTCCAGGATGTCATGCAGTTTTCGGAGCACGTGGGCGGTTTGGAATCAACAGTGGACCATGACACTGTGAGTCTCTTGGACACCATAGAGGATTATTCCTACGCCCCGGACAGGATCTTCGAGGACATCGAGATCCGTGAGGAGACCAAGAAGCTGCTCGCCACCCTCAAGGACAGGGAAAGATTCGTAGTCCAGCAGAGGTTCGAACTGGACGGAGTACCGAGGAAATCATTGAAGCACATGGGTTCCTTCATGGGCCTCTCTCCCGAGACCATCCGCCATATTGAAAAGAAAGCCCTCTCCAAGCTGAGGCGGGCGGCGGAAAGAAACTTCCTCTGCGTTCCGGCCTAAAGCCCCCCGGACTGCCTTGCCCAAGTTCCCCGCCAGGGCTACTATTTGTCCGTGATTTCAGCCCGAAATAAGAAAAGTCCCCGAAGGCGGGCCGTCCACCCAAGGACGGCCCGGCCGGTCATCGCGGCCCTGGGCGTGATAGCCTTGCTGGCCGCCTTCCTCGCCATTCCCGCCATCCTTGGACGGCTTTACAATACTCCGTCCAAAAAACCTGTGATGCCCCCCCAGCCCCAGCCGGCCCTCCCCGCCTGGCCCTACGGCCAGCCTGAATACCATGTCGAGGTTCCACAAGGATACGAAGGGCTCCTTCCTCCCTCTCCCGGGCAGTCCGCCACCGAACACCAAGGCGGTGATATCCGAAAGGAACCAGGTTCCGCGATACCTGCCGCCAGGCCGGAAGGAAAGCCGCCCGCCGCCGAGCGCAGGATTCCCGGGCCTAAGGCCGAGCGCTTTGTGGACATTGTTTTTAGGACGAGGGTAGAAAAGGAGCCCCCGACGCTCATAATCGTAATCGACGACGCAGGCCACAACATGGAGCAGCTCGAACCCTACCTGGCCCTTCCCTTCCCGCTCACCATCGCCGTATTGCCCGGCCTCGCACACAGCCAGGAGGCGGCGCGCAGAGTGCTTGAGTCAGACAAGGAAGCCATCCTCCACCAGCCCATGGAAGCCCTGGGAGGCAATGATCCGGGACCGGGATCAATACGGATTTCCATGGAACCTCAGGCGGCCAAGGAGATGCTGGCGAAAAACCTCGATTCCCTGCCCGGCATGGCGGGGGTCAACAACCACATGGGCTCGGCGGTGACCCGAAGCCCTTCCCACATGGAAGCGGTCCTCGACCTTGTCAAAGAGCGTGGTATCTATTATCTTGATTCCCTTACGACCCAGGGCACCGTCACCGCGGAGTTCTGCGCCGCAAGCCAAATACCTTACTGGGAGCGCGATGTGTTTCTCGAC
>JBFLXC010000026.1:0-23159 GCA_040757435.1 Spirochaetota bacterium
CACGCCGTGGCCGAAGATTCCCGCCACGCCGTGGACGTACTTTCGCTCCACGCCGTCGGATTCGAGGTATTGGTTGTCCAGGAACCGGACTATGGCCTGGCCTACGGTGGCTCTCACGGTTGGTCTCATTCGCTGCCTCCCTTTGGGCTGTGTTTTCCCGCCGCCGGAGCCGCGGTTGCCGGCGCCGCGGAGGTGACGGGGAGCTGGGGCCTTGCGCCCGCGTCCTTGCGCTCCGAGGGCAGGTCCCAGATTTCCGCGTCCTTGGCTCCCACCCACACATGGTCGGGGTTGAACTCCGGGGTACCGTAGCGGTCCCCCTCAAGGTGGCGGATGGCCCAGAGGTACCACATGGCGTAGCCCGGGGCGGTGACTTGGGGATGGTCCTCCCCGTCCCTGATCAGGATCGTGTCCTTGTCCCTCAAGAGGCAGGGCGTCTCGCCTATGGCTGTCAATCCGAAGCCTTGGGCGGGCAGGAAGCGGTAATGGTAGATCTCAGGCTGCGGATGGTGGTGGGGAGGGTAGGAGGACCATCTGCCAGGGGCTCCCACCACTTCACCCAGCACCAGGTTGGAAAAGACGGCGTTCCTGTCGTCGAAGCTGGTCCTCACTATCCTGGTGCTCGCCTCCTTCATGGTGCCTTTGCCCCTTTCCTCGCCGAAACACTCCTGGGGAAGGTAGAGCCTGGGGGCGAAGTCGCCGGGATTGTCCGTGGCCACCACGTAGAGCTCGACGGAGTCGGAAAGGGCGGTCGCCCGGGCGGAAGCTCCGCCGGGCAGGCTCAAGACCGTGGGATTTTCATCGAAAAGGCTTCGCCTTTCCGCCACGGCCGTATCTTCCGGCCCCCAGGAGAATTCGACTTTTCCCAGGGCTAGGAGGACGGCGCGCTCCAAGCCGGGGGGGGAGGACCAGGTTTCGCCCCGGGACAAGAGCACATGGCCGAAATCCATGAGCATGTCCCCGTCCTGGCCCTTCCGGTCCACCAGGGGTTCATAGCCTTTGGAGAAGGGTGCCGAGTGGCGTATTTGGGTATGCATGGATGCTTGCCGCCTCCTATTCCAGGGAGATTTCGGAAATCTTGACCGGCCTTCCCTCGGCAAGGGATTTCTTGGCCGCCAGCCCCACAACCAAGTCCGCAAGGCCGTCCTCTCCGGAAACGGGAACTGGGGCGTCCTTCGCCACGGCCTCCATGAAGGCGCGCATCTCCGCGATGAAGGCTTCCTTGTAGCGCTCAAGGAAGAAGTACAGGGGCTTGTCCCCCGAAACTCTCGTGTCGTTGAGGAGCTTCACCGTGCTGGGCTGGTCGTTTTCCGCCACCGCCGCTCCCTTGGAGCCGAAGACTTCCACGCGCTGGTCGTAGCCGTAGACCGCCTTGCGGGAGTTGTCGATGATGCCCAAGGCTCCGTTGGCGAAGGTCAAGGTGACCAGGGCGGTGTCCACGTCCCCGGCGGCGCCGATGGCCGGATCCACCAGGACCGCACCCTTGGCGTAGACTTCCGTCACTTCGCTGCCCGCCTGGAACCGGGCCATGTCGAAATCATGGATGGTCATGTCCAGGAATATCCCGCCCGAACCGGCGACGTAGGTGGGGGGAGGGGGCGCGGGGTCGCGGGAGGTAATTTTTACGATCTGGGGCTGGCCCACTTCGCCTGCGAGCACCAGTTCCCTCACCCGAGCGAAATTGTGGTCGAACCTCCGGTTGAAGCCCACCTGGAGCTTCACTCCCGCCTTCCTGACCGCCGCCAGGGCTGCCAGGACTTTCTTCACCGTCAGGTCGACGGGTTTTTCGCAGAATATGTGCTTCCCCGCCTGGGCGGCCTGGACGATGAAATCCGCATGGGTGTCCGTGGAGGAGCAGATGAGGACGGCGGAAATCTCCTTGTCTTCGAAGATGGCCTTCGGGTCCTTGGCCACCTGGGGTATGCCCAATCCCTTCGCCCAGGCTTCTATCTCTGGGCTGAGGTTGGCGTCGGCGATGATCTTCACCTCCGCCTGGGGCATGTAGTAGACGATGTTTGAGGCGTGGATCTTACCGATCCTGCCCGCGCCTATGATTCCTACCTTTATCTTTCCGGCCATATTTCCCTCCTATGGAAATCGTTGGTTCCGATATGCACGGCTCCCTTATCGAGCCAGCCATTCCATGCTCAGCGCCAAGGCCGCGGAGAGCCTTGAAGCATCCATTTCCTGCACAACCTTCGAGAAAGGTTCGAAGGAGACATCTCCCGCGAAGCCCGAGGCGGCCAAGGCTTCCACCGTCTTCTTGCTCTGCATCACATCCTTGGGACCTGGAAGGATCCGGTTGCCGTCCAAGAAGGCTTCCTTGGGGATCGCATCCTCCACGCCTGAGATGTGGACGAAGCCAATCCAGCCCTCCTTGGCGGCCGAGCACAGGTCCTCGAGGCTGTCCGGCCCCAGATAGTGGTGGAAGCTGTCCGCCAGGACCTTGTAGCAGCCCTGTCCGGAGGCCTTGATGGCCTGGACCGCGGTGAGGACAGAGGGGAGGGAGGATATGCCGAATCCCAGGGGTTCCACCAAACCGGTCACGCCCGCGTCCCTGAAGGCGGGTCCAAAGGCCGTCAAGGCCTCCGCCGCTTCGGCGAAGCGACGTTCCGCCGACCTTCCGTCCTCCGGGGAATTGTTGGGGCAGAGGACCAGGGCGGGGCAGGAGATGGAGGCGCAGGTCTCCAAAAGAGACTCCAGATCCTTCCAAACCGCATCCCGGCGGGAGGCGAGGTTGAACTTCTGCAAGGCGTTGACGGTTACGATCCGCAGCCTCCGGGCCGAGGCAAGGTCCTTCACCTTCCCGGGGTCCAAGCCGTCTAGCACCCGGCCGTCCCGGATGTCGTTGCGCAGCTCCACCTTGCGGATGCCGAGGCCTTGGGCCAAGGCGAAGAACTCGTCCATCCCCAGGGAGGGACAGGCGATCCTATTCAAGGCCAACCGATTTTTTTCAACCATGATCCTACCTCCTCACCATGGCTATCCTGCCTTCCCGGAAGGATTCGGTAAGGGAGAAGCCCACCCTGGTGGCCTCCGTCCCGTCCCGGGCTCCCGCAAGGGGCGCGGCGCCGGTCAAAGCGCATTCCACGAAGGCCGCAGCCTCGGCGCGGAAGGCTTCCTCGAAACGTTCATAGAAGTCCTTCACGCAGGGAGTCCTCGCTCCGTGGGAGTCGAATACCTCCACCCGGTTCTTCGCCGGGGTTATGCCAATTTTCAGTATGCCCTTGGAACCGACTATCTCGGTATGGGTGTCGTGGCCGTGGAAGGCCGTGCGGGACACGGATAGGTCGGCCATCTTGCCCGAAGAGAAGCGAAGGAGGGCGCAGGTGTTGTCCGCGTCTTTCACCTGGGCGAACTCCGGGTGCACGAAGGAGCCGCCTATTGCATAGGCGCTCTCAACCTCGTCCCCCAGGTACCAGCGCGCGAGGTCGATGTCATGGATGTTCATGTCCAGGAAAATACCGCCCGACGAGGGTACGAAACCCACTTGGAAGGCCGCGTATTCGTCCAGGTCCACGGTTTGGGAACGGACCAGGAAGGGCTCGCCTATGGCTCCCTGCAGGATGAGTTCCTTGGCGTAGCGGTAGCTGGGGTCGAATCTCCGTACGAAACCCACCATGAAGGTCAGGCCGGGGCGGCCCTGGGCCGCTTTTTCCACCGCAAGGCATTCCTGCACCGACACCCCCATGGGCTTCTCGCAGAACACATGCTTTCCGGCTTCCAGGGCTGTGATGGCCTGGGCGGCGTGGAAGGCTGAGGAGCTGGCGATGAAGACGGCGTCGATGTCAGCCTCCTTGAGCATGGCGCCATAGTCGCCGTAAAGGGCGCCCACTCCAAGGCTTTCCTTCGCCCAGGCGAGTTCCTGGGGAACTACGGAGCAGGCGGCGGCCACCGAGGCCCCGGGGGTCCGCAATGCGAGGTTTTCCGCATGGCGCTTTCCCAGCCTGCCAAGGCCGACCATTCCGATTTTCAGGCTTTTCATCGTCCGTAGCGCTCCTTGAGGGCCCGGCGGACATCGTCGTTGGTGCCGGAAAAGGGGCCTACGGCTTCCATCTTGAGGCTTGTGAGGGCGGCGGCCCAGAAGGTCGCATCCAGAGGCCCCATGCCCAGGACGAAGCGAGCGGCCAGATAGGAGGCTAGGCAGGTGTCGCCCCGGCCTGACCGTCCCACCAAGGACTTGGGGGTGAAGGGGGCTTCGAAGAACCTGCCTTCCGCCCAGATCACCGCACCCTCACCGTGGGTGAGCACCAGCTCCATGTCTCCGTGCTTAAGGAGCACCTTGGCCGCAGCCTTGAGGTCCCTGTGGCCCGTGAGGAGCTCCGCCTCCACAACGTCGGCCTTGAATACGTCGCAGGCTCCCAGCAGTGCGGACTTGGCGGGCCAGTCGCCCTGGTATGCGATGCTTCCATCCTTCACGATCCGCACATAGCCCTGGGCGTCCACACCCACCTTGGCTCCCGTGGCCTTGATGGCCTTCACCACCTCAAGGCATACCTCGCCCCGGATGGAGGCGCCCACGGACCACACCGAGGCGTCGATGCCTTCTATGTCCTCGGCCTGGAAGGGCGAGGCTTGGGACGCCACGCTCAATATCCTGTCGTCGGGATTGTCCGTGGGGTAGTCCAGGGTGAGGCAGGTGGACTTCTCCGAAGGGATGGCACGCACCGTTGCCCCCAAGGCCTCGAGGGGGGCGAAGCTCTTGAAATCCTCCCGGGCCAAGCGGGTGACAGCCGCGGTCGCCAGTCCCATCCTGCGCGAGGCGCAGGCGCCGTAGAAATAGGCGCCGCCGTCCACGAGCCTGGTCCCCGCCTTGGTTATTATCGTATCCTTCGTGTAGTGGCCGATGAAGGCCATGTCGAAATGCTTTTTTTCCGCCATTCAGGTCTCCTTTAGAATCCGCACCGAATCCATCTCAAAGGTCACTCCCACGGTTTCTCCCTCCTCGTGGAGCCTCGCGCCCTGGGGATTGTAGCGTTCCGCCATTATCGTCGTCCCCAACGCCGGGATTTCGTACCGCGCGATGTTGCCGAAATAGGTCATCCTTTCGATCCTTCCTTCCAGGACTGCTTCCCCGGACCCGGCCTTCACTATCCTCACCGCCTCGGGCCGAACCACGAGGCTTCCCTTTCCCCGCGCCGGGGCCGCGTGCCCGGGGGAGGGCAGGTCAAGCCTGGCCCCGGACAGATCGGCCACCGCGGCGTCTCCCTCCCTTCCCAGGACTTCCACGGGGAGGATGTTCGCCTTCCCCATGAAGGTGGCCACGAAAATGGACTCGGGATGCTCGTAGATCGCCCTGGGGGAGCCCACCTGGCGGATCACGCCGTCCTGCATGATGACGATCCGGTCGGAGATCGCCATCGCCTCCTCCTGGTCGTGGGTCACGTAGAGGCTCGTTATGCCCAGGCGCTTCTGGAGCTTGCGCAGCTCGTCCCGCATGTATTCCCTGAGCTTGGCGTCCAGGTTGGACAAGGGCTCGTCGAAGAGGAGGACCGACGGCTCTATCACGATGGCCCGCGCCAGGGCTATCCTCTGCTGCTGGCCGCCTGAGACTTGGCTTGGGAAGCGTTTCTGCATGGACGTAAGCTGCATGAGCTCGAGGATCGCCTTGGTCCTGCCCGCGATCTCGGCGGCGGGAAGCTTCTGGACCCTGAGTCCGTAGGCGATGTTCTCGTAGATGTTCAGGTGGGGGAAGAGGGCGTAGCTTTGGAAGACCATCGAGATGCCCCTCTTGTTGGGAGGGACCGCAGCCACATCTTTTCCGCCTATGAGGATCGAGCCCGAGGTGGGGAATTCGAAGCCCGCGACCATGCGCAGGGTGGTAGTCTTCCCGCAGCCCGAGGGCCCCAGGATCGTGACAAGCTCCCCGGTCTTGATATCCAGGCTTATGTCGTTCACGGCGACCACTTCGCCGGAGCCGTCCAGGCTCTTGAATCTCTTGGTCAGGTTCCTGAGCGACACGTCGGCGCTATGGGCGCTGAAATCCGAAAGTCCCATCTGTCCTCCTACTCCTGCCGCTGGACCGGGGCGCCGAGGAGCCGCACCAGGCGGTCCAGGATCCCGATGGCCACGACGATGATGACGATCATGACGACGATGTAGGCCGCGGCGGCGGAATACTTGCTCGCCTCGAAGAGGGAAAAAATGCTTATGGTGGATAGGTTCCACCGGGGAGAGATGAGGAAGATGACGGCGCTCACCGCGGTCATGGAGCGCACGAAGGAGTAGACCAAACCCGAGAAGAAGGCCTGGCGCAGCATAGGCAGGGTTATGCGCTTGAACGTCGTGGAGCTGGAGGCCCCAAGGATGGAGGAAGCCTCCTCAATGGACTTGTCTATCTGGAGGAGGGTGCTCGTTCCCGCCTCTATCCCCACGGGCATGTTGCGGAAGGTGAAGGCCATGACGATGAGGAAGGCCGTCCCGGTGAGGAGGAAGGGTTTTTCGTTGAAGGCCAGGATGTAGCCAATGCCCACCACCGTGCCGGGCACGGCGAAGGTGAGCATGGAGACGAACTCCATCATCCTCCGCCCAGGAAATTCCTTGCGCACCACCAGGAAGGCGATGATCATGCCCAGGAGGCCCGTCACCGGCGTCGCCAGGAGGGCCAGGGTGGCGGAGTTCTTCAAAGGCTGCCATCCCAAGGTCATCACGTACTTGAAATGGGCCAGGGTGAATGAGAAGTTGATGCCCCAGATCTTCACGAAGGCTCCCACAAGGACGGTTCCGTAGAAGAGGACGACGATGAAGGCGACAAGGAGGCAGAACCCGAAGAGTGGCCAGACTACCTTGGGATCGGTGTTGAGCTGCCGGCCCGAGGTGGGCTTTCCCGTCACGGTCACGAAGGACTTGCCCGAAAGCCAGTATTTCTGGAGGAGGAATGCCAGGAGGGTGGGGGCCAGGAGCATGAGGGCCATCATGGCTCCCCCGCGCATGTCGTACATGCCCGTGATCGTCCTGTAGGCTTCAACCGAGAGGGTGGAGAAGTTGCCCGATATGACCGCGGGGTTGCTGAAATCCTCCATGGATTGGATGAATACCAATAGGAGCGCGCTCACGATGCCCGGCAGGGAAAGGGGGAGGGTGACGGTTCTGAATATCCTCGCCCGGGAGGCGCCAAGGTTCAAGGCCGCGTCCTCCACCGCCGGATTGAGCTTTTCCAGGATGCCGGTGAGGGTCAGGTAGGCTATTGGGAAAAACGATATGGACTGCACGACCACCAGGCTATGCATGCCGTATACGTTGAAATTGTCTATGCCCAGGAGCTTGCGGGTGATGAGCCCGTTGCGCCCGAAGAGGAAAATCATGGAAAGGGAGAGGACGAAGGGAGGGGAGATGACGGGTATGGTGGCTATGGCCTTGAAAAAGCCCTTCAAGGGAATGGCTGTCCTTGTGAGGGCGTAGGCGAAGACATAGCCTATGGTTGTGGCGATGCAGGCGGTGGTCAAACCCAGGACGAGGGAGTTCCTGAATGTCCTCAGATAGGAGGGGGAGGCTATGGCTTCCGCGGCTGCGGCGAGGCTGAAGCCGCCGGATTCGCCTGTGACGCTGTAGGCGAGGATCCTGTACAGCGGGAAGAGTATGAAAAGTCCGAGCCCTGCGAACACCAACAGGACGAAGAAGAGAAGGACCGGGTCCCGGAGCATGTGGGTCAAGGGTGTGGCGCGGTTTCTTTCGCTCATGGGTGCAGCTGCTACTCCTAAGGAAGGCGGCGCGGCGGAACATCGCCGCCGCGCCTTGACGTACGAGGGGTTCCGCCTATTTCAGATTGTTCGCCGCGGCGACTACCTTGGAGAACTCGTCAACGAGGCGCTTGCGGTTTTCCCCCGCCCAGATGGCGTTGTAGGGGATTACTTTCAGGCTGTCCGTGTCGATGGCTCCCTTGGGAGGTGTGGCCAGCCTGTTCACGGGAAGGCGGAAGGACTTGGAGTTCTCGAAGAGCTCCTGGCCGCGCTTGGAGAGGATCCAGTCGATGAAGCGCTTGGCGTTGGCCTGCTCCCTGGCCGGTGCGCCCTTTATGAGAGCCGTGCAGCCGATCTCATAGCCCGTGCCGTCCTTGGGGAAGGATAGGGCGACGGGATAACCTTCGAAGGCGGGCTTCAGCCCGTCATGGGAGAAGGTGATTCCGATGGCCGCCTCGCCCAGTCCCACGTCCATGGGAGGAGTGGCTCCCGACTTGGTATACTGCCTGACGTTCTGGTTCAGGGCGGCGAAATACTTCCAGGAATCCGCCTCTCCCCTCATCTGCACGATGGTGGCGAGGATCGTGTAGGAGGTGCCTGAGGTTCCGGGGTGGGCCAAGGAGATCTGACCCTTGAATTCGGGCTTGAGAAGATCGTCCCAGGACGTGGGGTAGGGCAGTCCCTTCTTCTTGAACCAGTCGGTGTTGCAGGCGAAGGAGATGGCTCCCACATAGAAGGGATTGGCGAAGCCGGCGGGGTCGTGGAACTCCTTGGGGATGTTCTTGAGCTCCGGGGATTGGTAGGCTTCCAATAGACCTGCCTTTCCCGCGGGTACGAAGTTGTCGAAGGATCCTCCGAACCACACGGATGCCTGGGGATTGTTCTTCTCCGCCTGCACCCTGGCCAGGAGCTCTCCCGCCGAGAGCCGCACGTACTGGATCTTTATGCCCGTGTCTTTCTGGAACTCGCTGAAGTAGGTGGGCAGCTCCGATTCAGGAAGCGCGGTGTAGACGGTGAGTTGCTTGTAGTCGCTCTGGGCGAAGGCCGCGAAGGGAAGGACGGCCAGGACCAGGACGAGGGCGATGGAAATTACTTTACGCATGGATAGCCTCCTTGCAATGCGTTCGACCTATTATACGACGAAATGGAAAATCCACAAATGAAATCGTTTGCATTTCGAGTAAAAATATGATATGATGCTACACGGCAGTGTAGGAAAAGGAGGTTCCCATGGACTACGACATGATCATCCTGGGGCATATTTCAAAGGACATTATCGTTGAATTCCAGGGCGGCGAGTCCCGTCTCCTCGGCGGCGCCCTTGTCTACTCGGCAATAACGGCCTCCAAGGCTGGAGCCAAGGTCCTGGCCGTCACCAAGGCCGCGAAGGAAGACATTCCCGGCCTTGATTTCATGAAGTCCATGGAAAATCTGGAACTCCTGGCCATGGAAAGCCCGGCCTCCACCTCAATCCTCAACGTGTTCAAGTCCGCGGACCGGGAAAGAAGGGACGTCACCCTCCTTTCCTCCGCCGATCCCTTCCGACCCGGGGACATTCCCGCCGGAGCGAAGGCGCCGCTTTACTACCTGGCCGGTCTCTTCGTAGGCGAGCTTCCAGACACCCTCATCGGCGACTTCTTCGGAAAGGCAAAGATCGCCATCGACGCCCAGGGCCTCCTTAGGGCCGCCCTTCCCGACAAGTCCATGAAATTCTTCGACTGGAAGGATAAGCGCCGCTACCTGCCCATGGTCGACTACTTCAAGACCGACGCGGCGGAGGCGGAGATACTCACAGGCCTGTCGGACCGAAGGGAGGCTGCGAAGGCCTTGGCGGAAATAGGCAGGAAGTCCGGCGGCGGAGCCCCGGAGATCATGGTCACCCACAACAGCGAGGTCCTGGTGCTCGCGGACGGCGAATTCCATCGGGCCCCATTCACTCCCTCGAACCTGTCCGGCCGCACGGGCAGGGGCGACACCACCTTCTCATCCTACCTGTCCTGGCGCAAGGACCACAGCCCCGCCGAGGCGGTCCGATTCGCCGCCGCCCTTTGTTCCATCAAGATGGAGAAGCCCGGCCCCTTCTCCGGAAGCCTTGAGGATGTCTTCGCCCGGATGGAGAGGGACAAGGGGCTGTAATTCCCCGTCCTCCGCCTCGCCTGATCGCCTCCTTGCGGGCTATACTTGAGGGCAAGGAGGCGCGGCATGCCAAACCCATCGGTATTGAAGGTCCAGCCCATCGGATTCCAGTGGCCCATGGAGAATCCCTTCATCTTCTGCGCCCACCACCAGGACGCATATCCTCAGGGGAACAAGTCCTTGGGGCCTTCGGTTTCCCTGAGCGGCCGCAGCCTTGGCAGCGACTTCTCGGGAAAGGACGGCTTCTCGATGTACCACGGCGAGGAAGTCCCCGGGTTTCCCGTCCATCCCCACCGGGGCTTCGAAACAGTCACCATCGTCCTCGAAGGCTTCGTCGACCACTTCGATTCCAAGGGGGCGACCGGACGCTACGGCCAGGGGGATGTCCAATGGCTCACCACAGGGGCAGGCTGCCAGCACGCCGAGATGTTTCCCCTTCTTTCGGAGGACAAGCCCAATCCCCTCGAGCTCTTCCAGGTGTGGCTGAACCTGCCCGCCCGGGACAAATTCGTGGAACCACATTTCAAGATGCTTTGGGCGGAGAAGATCCCCACTGCCCTCATCCCAGGGCCCGGAGGGGGTTCGTCGACGCTGCGCTGCATAGCCGGCGCGATGTCGGGATTGCAAAGCCTTGCCCCAAATCCCTCCTCCTGGGCGGCGGATCCTGAGAACAAGGTCGGCATATTCCTAGCCACCCTGGCGCCGGGGGGCTCCTTAATCCTGCCGGCCAGGAGTCCCAGCTTGGTCCGCAACCTCTACTACTACCAGGGGGGATCTCCCCTTCGCGTCGCTGGCCAAGACATCCCTCCCTCCCGGAGGGTGAAGCTTTCTGGTGACCAGGACATCCTGATCAACGCCGGGAAAGGGGAATGCCGTTTCATCGTCCTCGAGGCCGAGCCTATCGGAGAACCGGTGGTGAACTATGGTCCCTTCGTCATGAACACGGAGGAGGAAATCCGTGAGGCGATACGGGATTACAGGCGCACCCAGTTCGGCGGCTGGCCTTGGGAGAGGGACGACCCCGTCCATCCCCGGTCCAAAGGCAGATTCGCCCGCCACATGGACGGCAGGGAAGAGGTACCGTGACCTCTTTTGCTTGACGGATAGATTAAATAAGAATACTCTCTTAAATAAGAGAGTCTCACTATATGCATTCTCGCGGTCGGAGGTTTCCATGGCAATGAGCTTGGAGGAAGGCGAGGAGAGAATCTCGAAATTTGTGGAACAAGCCAGGAGAAGCGGCTTGCGGATCACCCCCCAAAGGCTGGAGATTTTCAGGGAGGTGGCGTTCGCCTCAGGGCACCCGGATGTGGAAGCGGTGTTTTCTTCGATCCGCGCGCGGATGCCAACGGTTTCCCTGGACACAGTGTACCGCACCCTGTGGTGGCTCAAGGATTCGGGCCTTGTGAGCGTGCTGGGCATTGGAAAGGGAGGATCCCGCTTCGATCCCAACATGAAGGCCCATCATCATTTCATATGCCTGCGTTGCGGCGCGGTCCTTGATTTCTACGATTCGCGGCTGGACTACCTGGAAGCGCCGCCCGAGGCGAAGGAACTGGGACAAGTCCAAGGCATCAACATGGAGGCCAGGGGGATATGCAAGCAATGTCTTTCCAAGGCCGCCCTTGAGGGCGGATAGCATCGATAGAGCGCGAAGGGAAAAGGAGATGCGTATGGACGAAAAGAGAATGCTGACGAGCGCGGCGGGAGCTCCGGTGGCGGACAACCAGAACATCATGACCGCCGGACCTAGGGGACCGGCCTTGCTCCAGGATCTGTGGTTCCTGGAAAAGCTGGCTCATTTCGACAGGGAAGTCATTCCAGAGCGAAGGATGCATGCCAAGGGATCCGGCGCCTTCGGCCACTTCATCGTGACCAAGGATATCACCGCCTACACCAAAGCAAAGCTTTTCTCTGAAATCGGCAAAAAGACCGAGGTGTTCGTGCGCTTTTCCACTGTCGCAGGGGAGCGTGGAGCGGCGGATGCGGAACGGGACATACGCGGATTCGCGATCAAGTTTTATACGGAAGAAGGGAACTGGGACCTGGTAGGCAACAATACGCCGGTCTTTTTTCTCAAAGACCCGAAAAAGTTTCCCGACCTTAATCATGCGGTCAAGCGCGATCCCAAGACCAACCTGCGCAGCGCCAAGAACAACTGGGACTTCTGGACCAATCTGCCCGAAGCCCTGCATCAGGTGACGATCACAATGAGCGACCGTGGCATCCCCGCCTCATATCGGCACATGAACGGATATGGAAGCCATACCTTCAGCATGATCAACGCAGGAGGCGAGAGGTTCTGGGTAAAATACCACCTCAAGACCCAGCAGGGGATAAGGAACCTCACGGATGCCCAGGCCGAGGCTTTGATAGGCAAGTGCAGGGAAAGCCATCAAAGGGATCTCTTCGACGCCATCGAACAGAAGGATTTCCCCCGCTGGACCATGAGCATCCAAGTGGTCCCGGAGAAGGAAGCGGCGAACTTCCCCTTCAATCCTTTCGACCTCACCAAGGTCTGGCCTCATGGAAAGTATCCCCTTCACGAGGTCGGGGTGCTTGAGCTCAATAGGAATCCCGAGAATTATTTCGCGGATGTGGAACAATCGGCGTTCAATCCCGGCAACATCGTTCCCGGCCTCGGCTTGTCGCCTGACAAGATGCTCCAGGGCAGACTGTTCTCCTACGGCGATGCCCAGCGCTATCGCCTCGGTGTCAACCATCATCAAATTCCGGTCAACGCTCCCAGGTGTCCATACCATGCCTACCACCGCGACGGACAAATGAGAGTGGACGGCAATTATGGTGCAACCCTGGGCTACGAGCCCAACAGCTATGGGGAGTGGCAGGAACAAAAAGCTGCCTCCGAACCGCCTTTGGAGATCCGAGGAGAGGCGGATTTTTGGGACCACAGGAAGGATGACGAGGATTACTTCAGCCAAGCCGGCGACCTGTTCAGGAAGATGAGCGAAGAGCAGAAAGAGGCGCTATTCGGCAATACCGCCCGGGCTATGGGCGATGCCCCGGAGGAAATCAAGCGAAGGCATGTGGCGAACTGCTCCAAGGCGGATCCGCGGTACGGCGCGGGGGTTGCTAGGGCCTTGGGCCTCCAGCCCTGAGATGGGAGGAGCGTTGGCGGCGTGAGAAAGTTCTTGCTAGCGGGACTTGGACTTGTCTTTGTAGGGCTGGGTGTGGCCGGGATTTTCCTTCCCATCCTGCCCACCACGCCATTTCTTCTCCTCGCCGCCGCCTGCTTCATCCGGAGTTCCCCAAGGCTTTACGCATGGCTCGTGGGCAATAGGATCTTCGGCGAATACCTGCGCCGGTATTGGTCCGGGGAGGGCATGAGCCGGGGAGCGAAGGCCTGGACGATCACCTTCCTATGGGCGGGATTGGGGATTTCCCTTTTCCTGGCCCCGAAGGACGCAGCTTGGCTCAGGTGGCTTCTTCCGGCCATAGGGGCGGGCGTGACCATTCATCTATGCACGCTTCCCACAAGGAAATGAGGCGCGGCTTAGGGGAGCCTCGGGAGCCAAAGTCCCGAGGCTCCCCTGAGCCTCATAAGGCCAGCCGGTCGAGGATTCCCTCGAGGCGGGCCAAGGTCCCTTCGACGTCCTTCAGCTTGTCCAGGCCGAAGAGTCCCAACCTGAAGCTCCGATAGTCCGCGGGCTCGTCGATCTTCAGGGGAACTCCGGCGGCGATCTGGACTCCCAGTTCCTTGAATTTCTTTCCCGACTGGATGTCCGGGTCGGAGGTGTAGCATACGACCACCCCCGGGGCTTCGAATCCCGGAGCGGCAACGCTTCCAAAGCCCTTGGAGGCAAGGAGCAGCCTGGCGCGCCGGCCCAAGTCCGCCTGGGCGGCCTTGGCCTTGTCGAAGCCGAAGGACTCCATCTCTCGCATCACCTTGGCAAGGGCGACCAGGGAATCGGTGGGGGGGGTGGCGTGGTAGGCGTGGCCTCCCTTTTCGTAGGTTTCCATTATCTCAAGCCATTTCTTAAGATCGCAGGAGAAGCTAGAGGAAGTGGTGGAGTCGATCCTGGTCCTAGCCAGGTCCGAGAGCAGCACCATGGCGCAGCAGGGAGGCCCGCTCCAGCCTTTCTGCGGGGCGGTAACTAGGATGTCGACGCCGAGCTTTTCCATGTCCACCCAGATGGCGCCGGAGGCGACGCAATCCAGCACAAGAAGACCTCCAACGGAGTGGACTGCCTCGGCCATGGCTGATATGTAGGAATCGGGGAGAATCATACCCGAGGCTGTTTCAACGTGGGGCAGGAACACCAGCTCGGATTTTTCGGCCCTGACAGTCTGGGCAGCCTGCTGGACGGGGAAGGGCGCGAAGGGGCTCTGGGGGACTTCGGACCTTCGCTCCGCCTTTAGGACGGTGATCTTGTCCGTGATGGAACCAGTCTCCAGGATCTGGCTCCAGCGGAAGCTGAAAAGACCGTTGCGCACCACAAGGCAACGTTTGCCGGCGGCGAATTGCCTCGCCACGGATTCCATGCCGTAGGTACCGCTTCCGGGGACTATGACCGCCGAGCGGCCATGGTAGACCGACTTTAGGATGCGGGAAATGTCCTGCATCGTCCTTTGGAACTTTTGGGACATATGGTTCACCGCCCTGTCGGTGTAGACCACGGAAAACTCGAGGAGACCGTCGGGATCGACGTCGGGCAACAGTCCTGGCATTCCTGCCTCCTTGGTAGGTTCTTGTGGGATTATGGGCCCAGTATGGGGGATGGGGGTTGCCTTGGCAAGAGGAAGGCCCCGCCGTAAACGGCGGGGCCTTCCTTATCCGGCTATTTGCCAAGCCGGTAAAATTTGCGGACCGATTGGTTCGGTCAGTTCTTCACGGCGTTGAGGCCGCCCACGATCTTGAGGACGTTCTTCTCATAGGTGACCTGGAGGGAGCCTTCCCACTTGAACATTGCTTCGGCGACGCCGTTGTCGTCCAGGATCTTGCCGGTCTTGGCGGCCACGCCGGCCTTGATCTCCCTGCCGTCCGGGGTGGAGGGGTTCCAGATCTTGGCCCAGTCGGCGGTGGCGGCGGTTCCATCGGCTGAGAAATCGGTGCTGAGGACCTGGGGTCCGGCGCCCTGGATGAATCCCACGCCGCGGCGCACGTAGTCGCCCTTGGGGAAGCTGAACTTGCCGGCCTTGTCGGTCACGAGCTTGTATGCGGTCCCGCGGTGGATGTACTGGACGGTGATGGTTCCATCCGAAGCCTTGGTCACCGTGAGGTTGTCGTCGGGCCTCTGGGTCTTGGCGGCTACGGCGAAGAGGAAGAGGCCGCGAAGGCCTGAGGGCAGGGTGTTCTTGCCCTTGACGTCCAGCAGGTAGGGCTGGAAGAGGTGGGTCGAGCCTTGCTTGGAGGCGCCGGTGGTGGCGTCCAGGGTATCCTTGGTGACGGCCATGTAGCGGATGGGGCCGGCGAAGGTGAAGTAGTTGGCGGGATCGTCCGCGGCGACATTGACCTGGAAATCGATCTTGAGGTCCTGGGCGAAGGCCAATCCGCCGAGGACGAGCAGCAGGGAGACAAGAAGTCCGAGCTTCTTCATAGAGAGAACCTCCTTCAGAATTCCGGGTCCTCATGGACCCGACGCCACCTATTGTAAATCATCCCGGCAATAAAAGCAAGATTTATATATAAAAAATGTGTTATATATAAATGAATGGTTGATCGGTTTTTTAGCAGGACAGAAGGATAGAGGGACACGGGGACAGGAGCATCAGGATAAATCTGCTACCCCGCATCAAGGTTGGGTTAGGGTTCTCGCGCATGAATGGACCGCCTCCCGCGCCGCGCCCAGGCGTGACCATCTTTACGCCTTCAAACGCGCGCGAGCAGGCTGTCGATACATTGCTGGCCGCGGCGGCTGCCCGATCCTCCGGTAGTATACCCGATGGCCCAGGATGGGCATGGTATCCTCCCCCTGGCTCCCAAGCCCGTTGGACCAGTCTTCCTGCCAATCTGTCCGATCACTTCTCCCGTCGATCCCGGGAATCCCGTCATCCTGTCATGTTTCGCATCCTGTCGATCCTGGGAATCCCGTCATCCTGTCCGGTTCCCTAATCCCACCAGGTCTTGGCGATGAAGTCGGGGCGGATCGCCGAGCCGGCGTGACGGATCGAGCAGGCGGTCCTCACTTCGGCGAACAAAGGCCTGAGCTTTTCGGAGAAGAGGTTCAGGGTTCTTCCGCCCGCCACGTCCTCGTCGTACAAAAGGGCCCTGCCTTCGCGGAATGCGTACAGCCAAGCCTTGTCGGAAAAGGTGAGTATGGGTTCCTCGTCGTAGCGCTTGAACATGGAGAAGCGAACGAAATAAAGGGGCGCATCCACATAGCGGGAAAGGAGCAGGGCGGGCATGATCGAGCCATGGGCGGCGCCCACCAGGATGTCGGGCTTGTACGCCTCCCGTATCTTCGCCGCCAAGCGCTCAAGGAGGGCCGGCTCGGAACCCCTCCACGTGTAGCCGTCCCTGATGCCCGTGTAGACGAAGGAAAGGAGCTCCTTGGGCAGGCCGGCCTTGAAGTCCTGTATGAGCCGGGCCGCGTCGGGGGAAAGGTCGAGGGCCGCCCTGGCCACCTGGATGGAATGCCTGTACAGCCGGTTCGCCGCGTCGATTGCGGGAAGACCGTGGTCTATCCTATACTTCCTTGCCTCCTTGAGCTCGTAGTAAACAGTAGGATGCAAGGGCAGGTCGTGTTCTACGCAGATCTTGTAGTTGAGCATGACATTCACGATACCCGGACACTTGAGGTACAGGAGGACCGCCCTTTTATGAGCCTGGGTCCAATCCAGGCCGGCGGAGGGCAGGGTTGATTGGGAAAGATCCGCCGCCAGGCGGGCGATTTCATCCAGGAGGACCCCATAGGGAACGGAAAACTCCATTTCCAGGGGAGGAAGGGACCAGTCTGCGGGGGATAGAAGCCCGGGAAGCATAGGAGCACTGTAGTTTTTCTGCATCTCCGGCGCAAGCGCCGCGAAACCCCGGGCGGCGGGGAATGCGACCTTTCGGATGCGGTAAGGCGGATACATGGAACTGGCAAGCATAGCCATATTGGCGGGCGGCAAGAGCAGCCGCTTCGAAGGACAGGACAAGCAGAAGGCGCTGTTCCTGGGGAAGCCCTTGGGCAGGCGGGTAGCGAGCCAAGCCCTCCTGGCAGGCTGCAGGGTTGTCGTCGTGGGGCAGGAAAAGGAGCTCTACGCTGACCTGCCTGTCCAGGTGGTTCCCGACAGACTGATCGGATGCGGCCCACTTTCGGGCCTCCATGCCGCCCTCAGGGAAACCTCGTCGCCCTGGGTATACCTCATGGCCTGCGACATGCCCTTCTTCAGCCTCCCCTGGTTTTCCCATCTTCTGGGTCTCGCCGAGGCCGTAGGAAGCGGGCGGGAAGGACCCAAGGCCATCGCAGCCGCCAGGGAAGGACGCATAGAACCCTTCCATGCCCTCTATTCCGCCTCCCTGGCCTCCGACCTGGAACGATTCCTCGACGACGCCGTCCGGAAAGGGGAGGGAAGGGCCCTGTCCTTCCACCGCTTTGTCAAAGCCCGCTCCTGGCTCGAAGTGCCCGAACAGGATGCCTTGGGCATCCTCGGCGGCTGGTCTTTGTTCTCCGGCGCCAATGACAGGGAAAGCCTCTCCTCCTTGGAAAGGATTTCGCCTGGACTTTAGGTCCGCATTGTGATATGAGTAGGTGGCCTGGCTAAGGCTCAGGCGGGAGGGATGCGATGTTCGGACGAATCGGACCAATGGAACTCATTCTCATACTCGTGATCGCCCTGGTGATTTTCGGCCCCAAGAAACTGCCTGAGATAGGAAAGGCCGTCGGGGATGCCATAAAGGCATTCAGGAAGAGTTCCGAGAAGATCGGCGACGAAGTGGAAAAGATCACGAAGCCGGAGGAGGAAGCCCCTGCTCCCAAGGTAAGCCAAGCCTCCAGCGCCGGGGAAAAGAAAGACAGCCCCAAAGCCTGAAATGGAACATTCCGAGCCCGCGCGGCAAGGCCCCAGCATGACCTACCTTGGCCATCTGGCGGAGCTGCGCAAACGACTCATGCGTGCCGTCCTCGCCCTCATCGCGGCCAGCGGCCTGGCGTTCGCATGGGCCGAGAACCTTGGGGAGTTCCTCCTGGCTCCCGCCAAGGGCATGGATTTCATCTACCTGTCCCCGCCCGACCTCTTCATGACCTATGTCAAACTGGCACTTTTCATAGGACTTGCGGCGAGCATGCCCGTAATCCTCTACCAGCTGTGGATGTTTATCGCCCCAGCCCTGAGCAGGAGGGAAAAGACTTCGATATTCTTCTCCCTCCTGGCCGGCGCCGTCCTTTTCGCCGCCGGCGCCGCCTTCGCCTATTACGTGATCATCCCCTTCACCTTGAAGTTCTTCGTTGGATACCAGTCTGAACGCATTGCACCCATGCTGGCCATAACGGAGTATTTCCGCTTCGTGGCCAATCTCGCCCTTTCCTTCGGCGCGGCATTCGAGCTGCCCATCCTCGCGGCCCTCCTGGGGACCTTCGGGCTCCTCAAGGCGGACTTCCTTGTCCGAGGGCGCAGGATAGCGATCATCGTGATCCTCATCGTCGCCGCCATAATCACCCCCCCCGACGTGGTTTCCCAGGTCCTCCTCGCCCTTCCCATGCTCGGGCTCTACGAGATTTCGATCCTAATCCTCAAGATACAGGGGAAAAGGAAGAAGAGCATCCCATCGGAAGACGGGGAAGAGGCGGAGAATCCCTGACAGGAAGGCATTTCGACCACGTTTTCCAACCGACCCTAGCATAATCTTGCGTTTATCGCATATAATAGAAATACATGACATTCGAAACCCTCGGGCTTTCGCCCGCAATGCTCCAAGCCCTGGCAAAGAAGGGCTTCGAGGAACCCACGCCCATCCAGGGCCTGGCCATTCCCCGGCTGCTCACGGAAGGCCCCGCCATTGCGGCCCGGGCCAGGACCGGAACCGGCAAGACCGCCGCCTTCGGAATACCCCTCATTGAAAAAATCTCCTCCCGCTGGGAGGAGAAGAAGGATCCAACTGGACGCGCGCCGGTGGCGGCCTTGGTCCTGGTGCCCACCCGCGAGCTGGCCCTCCAGGTCACGGAGGAGATATCATCCCTCAGGTACGGACCCAGGCCGAGGGTAGCCTGCGTCTACGGGGGCGCTTCCATAGGCGAGCAGCTGAGGAGGCTTTCCGCGGGCGTGGACATCGTCGTGGGGACTCCGGGGCGGGTCCTGGACCATATCGGAAGAGGCAGCCTCGATGTCTCCCGCCTTGAGTACTTCATCCTGGACGAGGCGGACGAGATGCTGGACATGGGCTTCATCGACGACATAAGGGCGGTGATGGAAACCATGAATCCCGAGGTGAGGATGCTCCTCTTCTCCGCCACCATGGCTCCCGAGGTCCTGGAGATCCTGGGCGAGAGGACTTCGGACATCGAGGTCCTGGAGGACACTTCCGAGACCCTCCCCACGGAGCTTGCGGAGCAGCTGTGGATCGAAGTCCACCGCAACGACAAGCTCGAAGCCTTGTCGAGGATCGTGGACAACGAGGAGGATTTCTTCGGCATCGTCTTCGTCGCCACCAAGGTCGAGGCGGACAAGCTGGCATCCTCCCTCATCGAGCGTGGCTACGAGGCCGAAGGCCTCCACGGGGACTTGAGCCAGGACGCCCGTGAGAGGGTCTTGGGCAAATTCAGGGACCGCCGCCTCTCCATCCTCGTGGCCACCGACGTGGCCGCGCGTGGCTTGGATATCGAAAAGCTCACCCACGTGATCAACTGGTCCCTTCCCCACGACCCCGAATCCTACCTCCACCGCGTTGGCAGGACGGGAAGGGCGGGCAACAGCGGCACGGCCATCACCTTCGTGACCCCTGAGGAATACCGTTCCCTCTTCAGGATAAAGAGGATCTCCGGATCCTCCCTGAAGAAAGGCGTCGTTCCCGAGGTGGGGGATATCCTGGAAGGCAAAAAGGAGAGGCTTTCGGCCCGCATAGCTTCCCGGATAGCCGGCTTCGACCAGGACACCGAGAGGGCCGCGCTCTGGAAGGAAGTGGCCAAGGACATCCTTTCCACCAACTCCCCCGAGGACGCCCTCGCCGCCGCCCTGGCGGAAGGCTTCGCGGAAACCTTGGACCCGGGCAGGTACAAGGATCTCATGGATGTGTCCGTGGATGGAGCCGGAACCTCAAGGCTCTTCGTCTCCGTGGGCCGAAGGGACAGGATAGACGCCCGGAGTCTTGTGGCGATCATCAAGAAACTGTCAAACCTTTCGGATCGGTCGATCGAAAGCGTGGAGATATACGACACCTTCTCCTTCGTCACCGTGCCCTACAAGGCGGCGGAGTCGATAATCGAGAAGGCCAGGGCTTCGGGGGGATTCCCCCTGGTCAAGAAGGCGACGCCGAAGAACCCCGCCGAGTCGGGGAAGCCATGGGAGGGCGGCCGGGATTTCCGCGCCGGCAAGGGCTTCCGCTCCGATCGCGGCTTCAAGCAGGGGTTTCCCGGCAAGCCCGGAGCGGGGAAGCCAGGGACAGGAAAGCCCGAAAGGACGGATAGGCCGTATAGGTCCGATGCGCCACGGAGGCCGGATTTCAAGGACCGCCCCGCTGGCCCCAAGGCAGGGCGCAAGCCCCGCAAGGAATCCTAAGGCTCCTTCCTGACTTCTAGGTCTTGGTATAGAATGGGCGCAGCGCTGTTCGACCCGGAGTGCACAGGATGAAAGACCAAGCGATCGTGGAATGCGTTCCGAATTTTTCCGAAGGAAGAGACCAGGCGGCCATCCAAGCGATTGGCGCGGCGGTGAGATCCGTCCCCGAGGTCCGGCTCCTGGGGATCGACCCGGGTGCGGACACCAACCGGACGGTCTACACCTTCGCCGGCCCGCCCCAGGCCGTGCTGGACGCTGCCCTTGCCGCCGCCAAGGCCGCCAGGACACTGATCGACATGCGGCTCCACAAGGGCGCCCACCCGCGGATAGGGGCCTTGGACGTCTGCCCCTTCATCCCCGTTTCGGGAATCACCATGGAGGAATGCTCCGCCTTGGCGGAGCGCTTCGCCGAGGCCCTGGCCCGCGATCTTGAAGTCCCCGTGTACCTCTACGACAAGTCGGTCCGCAGGCCCGAAAGGGAAAGCCTCGCCTCCATCCGCGCAGGCGAATACGAGGGCCTGGAAGCCAAGCTCAGGGATCCGGAATGGAAGCCCGACTTCGGCCCCGGCCGCTTCGACCCGCGCTGGGGAGCGACGGTGGCGGGAGCGAGGGAATTCCTCATCGCCTACAACGTCAACCTCAACACCAGGGACAAGAAGCAGGCCCACGACATCGCGCTATCGGTGCGCGAGGCGGGCCGCCAGGTCCGCGAGGCAGACGGGAGCTCGCGCCAGGTGAAGGGAAGACTCCAGGCGGTCCGCGCCATAGGCTGGTACATAGAAGAGTTCGGCTGCGCCCAAGTCTCCATAAACATCCTGGATTACCGGAAGACCCCTCTCTCCCTCGTCTTCGAGACGGTCAAGGAAGAGGCGGAAAAGCGGGGAATCCTCGTCACCGGATCGGAGCTCGTAGGGCTCATCCCCGAGGCGGCCATCCTGGAATGCGGCCGCCATTTCCTTGAAAAGATGGGAAAAAGCCCAGGGCTCCCCCGCGCCATCGTGGTGGACACGGCGATCCGTTCCCTTGGTCTTTCCAGCCTCGGTCCCTTCGATCCGGCCAAGCGGATAGTCGAATGGGCCATGAAGGACAAGCCGGAGCTGGCGTCCAAGGACCTGCAAGGCTTCGCCGACGCCGTCTCCGCGGACACGCCCGTTCCGGGCGGCGGCTCCGTGTCCGCCCTGGCGGGAGCGCTTGGGGCATCCCTCGCCTCAATGGTGGCCAACCTGACGGTGGGGAAGGCCAAGCCCGGCGAGGCGGGCATGGACTTGGCGGGCCTGGCCCTTGAGGCCCAGGACGCGCGCTGCGCCTTGATGGACTTGGTGGACCGGGACACGGAGGCCTTCGCCTCCGTCCTCGCCGCCCTCCGCCTTCCTAAGTCGAGCCAGGAGGAGCGGGACCTGCGGGACGCGGAAATGGAGAAGGCGAACAAGCTGGCCGCCTCGGTGCCCTTGAGAAGCGCCGAACTCTGCCTTAAAACCCTTGAGCTTTGCTTGGAAGCCTTCCGCCGGGGCAACCCCAGCTCCTTCGCCGACGCCCTTGTGGGCGCCCTTCTCGCCCAGGCGGGCTTCCACGGCGCCGCGCTCAACGTCAAGGTCAACCTCGATTCCATACGGGACCGGGACTTCTGCGTCTCGGCTTTAAAGACCCTCGAAACATTGGGCGCAAGGCTCAGTTCCCATGGGGACCTCTTGGCGGAATACGTGAAGACCGCCAAGGCGCCGCAGGCCTAAAGGATTATTTTCCCCCTTGCGGTTTTTTCATATTGACCTTGTCCGCCTCAAGCACTATACCTTGCTCTGAACGTATAAAGATCGAAAGGAGACGTGGAGCGGTGAAAGGATCAGATGTTGCCGTTTCAAGCGTATCCAAATCCTTCGGAGCCTTCGCGGCCCTGAAGGATGTCAGCCTTGAAATCCAGAAAGGCGAGTTTTTCTCCCTCCTCGGGCCTTCGGGCTGCGGCAAGACGACCCTCCTCAGGGTTATCGCCGGATTCGAGGATCCGGACAAGGGATCGGTGAAGATAGACGGGACGGAAGTCTCTGGCCTGTCACCGGACAAGCGGCACTGCAACACAGTCTTCCAGAGCTACGCCCTCTTCCCCCACCTGACGGTGTTCGAGAACGTGGCCTTTCCCCTCAGGATTAAGAAGACACCTGCGCGGCTCATAAAGGAACTGGTCTTCAAGCATCTCTCCCTGGTGCAGTTGGAAGCCCACGCGAACAAAAAGCCTTCCCAGCTCTCCGGCGGCCAGAAGCAGAGGGTGGCCATCGCCCGCGCCCTCATCAACGAGCCCTCGGTCCTCCTCTTGGACGAGCCCTTGTCCGCCCTGGACGCCAAGCTTAGGCAGCACATGCTCATGGAGCTGGACGCGATCCACGACAAGGTGGGCATCACCTTCATCTACGTCACCCACGACCAGCAGGAAGCCCTCTCCGTCTCCGACAGGATAGCGGTCATGAACGCGGGCCTGGTGCTCCAGGTGGGATCCCCCCAGCAGATCTATGAGAATCCCGCCTCCGAGTTCGTCGCCCGGTTCATCGGCGAGACCAATCTCTTCCAGGGCCGGGTCCTTTCCCGCCACGGCACACTCACCACCCTGGAGGCGGAAGGCTACGGAACCATCCTGGTTGACGACGAAACCCCCGCCGCCATCGGGGAGCGCATCACCGCCACCATAAGGCCGGAGAA
>JBFLXC010000027.1:0-23110 GCA_040757435.1 Spirochaetota bacterium
CTCCCCATCCCTCTACATGGCCCTGGGAATATTCCTCCCCCTCATCACGGTCAACTGCGCCGTCCTGGGCGTCATCCTCTTCATGCAGATCCGCAGCTACAATTTCCTCCAGGCCGTGGTCTTCGGCTTCGGCTCCGGGGCGGGCTGGTGGCTGGCCATCATGCTCCTGGCGGCGATCCGCACCAAGCTGGACGCGAACAACGCAGTGCCCGCGGGCCTCAAGGGCACGGGCATAACCCTGATCACCATAGGCTTCATGGCCATGGCCTTCATCGGCTTCTCCGGCATGATCGCCGTCCAGTAAGGAGGAAGGAATGAGCGCATACCTGGTAGGCCCCCTGGCCGTGGCGGGCATCTCAACCGTCCTCGCCTTCTTCATCGCCCTCCTGGACAAGTTCCTGAACAACTACGGGGAGCTCAAGGTCTCCATCAACGCGGGGAAGAAGGAACTCACCGTAAAGGGCGGAGCCCCCTTGCTGGGCACCCTCGCCGAGGCGGGCATATTCGTGCCCTCGGCCTGCGGCGGCCGCGGTTCCTGCGGCGCCTGCAAGTGCAAGGTGAAAAGCGACGTGGGCCCCCATCTGCCCACGGAGATGCCCTACATGTCCCCCAAGGAGATCTCGGAGAACATCCGCCTCTCCTGCCAGATCAAGGTCCGCAAGGACCTTGAGATCGAGCTTCCCGAGGAATTCTTCTCGGTGCGGAAGTACAAGACCAAGGTGGAGAAGATCCGCGACCTCACCTACGACATAAAGGAAGTCCTCTTCGCCCTGGAGGATGGGGAAATCGAGTTCGAGGCGGGGCAGTACGTCCAGCTTGTGGTGCCGCCCTACGGCGAGGTGGCGGAGAGCGTGCAGCGCGCATACTCCATGTCCTCCCTGCCAAGCGACAAGCGGCACGTCGAGCTCCTCATCCGCCTGGTGCCGGGGGGAATCGCCACCACCTGGGTGCACAAGCACCTCAAGGAAGGGGACAGGGTGGAGCTTGTGGGCGCCTTCGGGGAGTTCCATATCCACGACACCCCCGCCACCATGATCTGCGTGGCCGGCGGCTCGGGCATGGCGCCTTTCAAGAGCATGTTGTACCACATGAAGGAGACGGGAGCCTTCCCGCAGAAGGACATCTGGTATTTCTTCGGCGCCCGGACCACCAAGGACATGTTCTACCTGAAGGAGATGGGGGAGCTTCAGAAGGAGTGGCCCCGCTTCCATTTCGTTCCCGCCCTCTCCGAGCCCAAGCCCGAGGAAAACTGGACGGGCGACGTTGGTCTCATCACCGACGTCCTCGACCGATACCTCAAGGAAAAGGTAGATCTTTCCAAGGGCCTTGAGGGCTATCTCTGCGGCTCCCCGGGCATGATCAACGCCTGCATCAATGTGATGAAGAAGAACAACATGGCCGAGGACAAGATCTATTTCGACAAATTCGCCTGATTCCCAAGGGAGGCCGATATGAAAGTGAAACCGACGGACAAGCTCGCCTTCGAGCGCATGCAGCCGGGAGCGATAACAGCCCAGGGCTTCCTTGGGAACGACATCCGCCCCCCCGAGGAGATCATAGCCGAGGACGAGCAGGCCTTCGCGAGGCTGGGATTGGATTTCCAGGCCGTGGCCGACGCCCTGGAGGGTTTGAGGACCGCCGGGGAGAGGGGCCTGGGCGAGCCCATCACGGTGGGCAAGCTCCTAGTCCAGGTGGGGGATGCCCGGGGCATGCTGCCCTGCCCCTACGGCGACGGCCTCTTCCACAAGAACGCCGTCTCCGCCCGACCCGCCGACCTTCCACAGGAAGCCTGCGTGGAGGGGGAGGACATGCTCATTTTTTCCGACATTTCCATCCATCTGCTGAGGGTCCACCATTTCTGCCAGGGCCTGGGCTCGCCCTTCAGGCTCGAACCCGAGCTCCTCGCGAGGCTTTTTTCCCTATGAGGCCGCGCATCGCGGCCGCTAGGCCAGGAGTCGCCTCCAGACCCGGAGCCAGGCTTTTCGCCCTCGCTCTCATGTTTCTTGTCGCGGCTCCCCTGGCCTTCGGCGACTTCCTCTGGTTCAAGGCCAGGAATCCCGTGAGGGATGTTGAGAAGATCGTCAAGGTGAAGCTCACGGGGGAGGAGACGGCCCTGGTGGATATCGTCATGGCCTTCTACGCCCTCAAGTACGGCTACGCGAAGGAAGAGCCTGTCGCCAAGGAAGCCCTGAAGAAGATGAGCGACCAGGAATACGAGCACGCGGTGACCCAGGCGGCCAAGATCTGCATGAACGACGTGGCCAAGGGTTTCTACCGGGTGGGCAAGGGGGGCGAGAAGCTCCTCAAGGCTATCATCCAGACCGCGGAGGACGCGGCCAAGGCGGCGGGTTCCTACATAGAGAAGCAGTCCGAAGCCTACGACAAGAAGAAATGACGGACCAGGTCAGGGCCGCCTTGGCCGCCCTCTCGGACCTTAGGGAAAAGGATCTGTCAGCCCAGGGGGTCATGGTCCTGGAAGGGCGGATCGTCATACAGAAGGCGATATCCCTCGGCATCGAGATCCTTCTTTTGGTCTGCTCCACCGAGTCCGGCGCGCCTTGGTTGTCCGAGGATAGCGCGGGTTTTCCCATCCTCCGCATGGACCACGCCGAGATCTGTTCCCTGGTGGGCTTCAAGTTCCACCACGGGGCCGTGGCGGTGGCCCGCAGGCCCGTCATCAGGCCCGCGGAGCCTGGGCTTGGCTTTTCCTCCTATCTCTGCCTTTGGAATGTCACCGATCCTTCCAACGTGGGAGCCCTCCTCAGGTCGGCCGCGGGCCTTGGGGTCCAGGCTGTCCTCCTTGGCCCGGGCTGCGCCGATCCCTTCTACAGAAAGGCTTTGCGGGCTTCCATGGGGAACGCCCTCTCCCTTCCCCTATTCTCCTGCGACGCCGAGGGGATCAAGGTCTTGGGGGATTCGGGGGTCGAGTTCGCCGCGGCCACGCTTTCTGAAAGATCCATCCCCTTGGAGGTCTTCATCGCCCGCCGCAGGCGGAGCCGCAGGACCTCCTCTCCTTTGGCATTGGTCCTGGGCAACGAGGGCTTCGGCCTTCCAGGTGAGGTGGCTTCCCTGTGCCGCGGCGAGGTGGTGATTCCCATGGAAGGCGGCACGGATTCGCTCAATGTGGTGGTGGCGGGGGCTATCCTTATGTACGGGCTTTTCAGGCGTCGGTGACGATGGCCGCCACCATGCGGATGTCCTTGCCGTCCGTGGCTTCTATGCTGTGGAAGGCTCCGCCTGTGGTGACGACTACGTCGCCGGGTCCCACCTTCGTTTCAGCGCCGTTGTCGTCCACGGTGCCGCTTCCTTCCAGGATGAGGTAGTATTCGGTTTCCGCCGTATGGTCGTGCCTGCCTATGCTCGCTCCGGCGGGGATGAGGACTTCGGCGAAGAGTTTCACGTGGGCCTGGAGTTTCCTTCCCGCGAGGTGGGTGACGGTGCAGGTTCCTTTGCCTTGCCGCATGGCGGGTCTTGCTTCTCGTTCCATGGCTTCGGGCTTTATGATCATTTGGCGCTCCTTCCGGCCCATCCTATCGGCGTTTCCCAAGGCTTGCAACGGGGAGGGCCGCGCCGATACACTTGCCCCATGCGCAATCCAGGCCGGGGGCCTTCTTCCCGGAAGATTCTTTTCGTCTACGAGGACGATTCCATCATCGTGGTGGAGAAGCCTGTGGGTCTTCCTGTCATCTCGCCCGAGGGTTCCCGGTCCGCGTCGCTCCTGGATTTGGTGACTTCGCATGTGCAAAGGCGCAATCCCAAGGGCAGGGCGGCGGTGGTGCACCGCTTGGACAGGGACACCTCGGGGATCATGGTTT
The DNA here is from genome assembly GCA_040757435.1 of Spirochaetota bacterium. GTDB lineage: Bacteria > Spirochaetota > Spirochaetia > Treponematales > Rectinemataceae > VKGY01. The sequence goes on from JBFLXC010000027.1 coordinate 3,816, forward strand.
TCGCCCGGGACGGGCGTGCCAAGAAGGCTCTCATGGACAACTGGGACGCCCTGGTCTTCGAGAGGGGATATGTCGCCTTGGCCGAGGGAGGGCCTGACGCAGGCAAGCTCAAGCCAGATTCGGTGGGCGGGGATGAGGGTGTCTTCGAGGATTTCCTCTTGGAAAACCAAGCCGGCCAGGTCTATGTCGCTTCCCCCCAGGCCAGGGGTTCCCTGCGCGCCCTCACCCGCTGGAAGCTTCTATCCTCTTCGGGTTCCGGCGGCGCCCAGCCTTTCTGCCTGTTCTCCTTGAGCCTTGAGACGGGCAGGAAGCATCAGATCAGGGTCCAGCTTTCCTCCCGGGGCTATCCTGTGGCAGGTGATGTGCGCTACGGCGCCAGATCGGATCCTCTGGGCAGGCTCTGCCTCCACGCTGCCGTCCTTGGGCTGGAGCATCCTTTCACGGGGGAGCGTTTCAGCTTCGAAAGCCCTGCCCCGGATGAATTCTACGCCCTCGCCTCTCCCCGCCGCCGCCCAAATCCGAAGGGATGAGTAATAGGACAGGATGACATGATTTTCAGGATCGACAGGATTGTTTAAAAAAGGCAGGATGACGGGATTTTCAGGATCGACAGGATCGTTAAGAAAAAAGACAGGATGACGGGATTTTCAGGATCGGCACGATCGTCTGCTCCGGTTTCATGCTAAATGAACTGACCGTGTATGTTAAATTATAATAATATTGAACACTCATAACTTATTTCTATAATTAGGATTATTATAGATTTATGTTAAATGTTGTCAAGACATTTGCGCAAATCTATAAGGATGGAGTTGTTGTACAAACAGCTGCGGCTAGTCAAGCCGGAATATTCGTAAATACTGGAAACTACGAGCACATCAGCGAGGCTTGTCGCACTATGCAGTACTCGTGTATCAGGTCGAAATTTTCACCTGCCGCACCTTGCCTTCATCATCAAAGTAGATTATCAGAGACCACATCCATGGCTTCCCAGAGCTTAGTGTTGATCCAGAGTCTACCCTGTAGAAGACGGCATGTGACTCCTTGAACTCACCATCTGCCGGTCCGAGAAGGTCCTGGACCAACTGTCGACTATTGTCTATTAGTACTTTTGATAGATAGATGTCTTCAATGTATGCCCGTCTTTCGAGGAGATTTGCACTTCGCCACTTGTCAGAATCAAACTTTGCTTTATCAATTGGCACCGATTTTGCCTGAGCCGGTTGAGTCTGGATCCCCTTCTGTTCAGCTATTGGGACGCTGCTTTCCTTTGGAGAGCAAGCCATAAAAAGCGTCAGAGCCATAGCAAGGAGCCCTGATGAAAAGGTATTTCTATAGTGCATTTTCAAGTGTCCATGGATCAATAGTTTTCCAGGCTCCATCTTCTTTCCTTTGCTGTTCCCAATGGAGGTGAGTTCCCCAGCCCTCCGAACGTTCCTTCGCAGTCACTGGTGCTAAGTCATGAGTGTTATCAGCTGTGGTCCAGCAATTTCCAGTGTTGCCAATTGTGCCAATTTGATCACCCTTTGATACATCTATGACGCCTTGCCCCAGCAGCTCTTTGAAATTCTCTGGCTTATCCATGTGCCCATACAATTCACGATATGATGCACCGTCCTTGCTGTATTCGAGCTCCGCATAGAAACCCAACCCAGAGTCTCCGGAATCGTGATACTGAAGCTTTCCGGTTCTGGTCGTAAATACTGGATCATCATTTGTGGCCGCGATCATATCGATCCCACCGACAGGAACATTTCTTCCTTGATGCTCAGCGAATGTGGTGACTATGCTAAAAGAATCCAAGGCAGTAACAAAGGGACCATACGGCGCCTGTTCTAGTCCCGCAGGATCTGTGAACCTCACCGGATTGTTTCTGCAATACACAAACCAGTTCATGCCATTTCTGGCAGGGTCTTCAGTAATAAACCTTCCGATGCTCGCATCATAATACCGTGCGTTAAAGTAGTATAAGCCAGTTGCATCCCGCTCCTTCCCTGTAAACGAGATGTCTTTACTCCCGTCATACCCGTTGTAATTCGTTACCGTCGGAACTCCCCATATACTGTACTCAATTTTCGCCTGCACCGCCCCCGTCCCGTCAAGTACCGCCCGTCTCGACCCGAGATGATCAATATAGAAATACTGTTTGTTTTCCGTCCCTCCCACCTTCTGTACCCGTCCTAGGTTCATCCCTCCCAGGAATACGTTTAACTTGCTGCTTGTCCTAGAGCCTCCTACATAGGTCTCTTCAAGCAACAATTCATTCCCTTCATACAGGTAGTACGTCGTCTCTGTCCCTTCAGTCTTCTTGTACCTAAGCCCCTCTGGTCCGTAACGATAGCTGTCTGTCACGCTTCGCGCAACATCATAAAGGGAAATAAGCCGATTGGTGGCGTCATAGGTCAATCCGGTGTACTTCCCCACAGCCGCCGTGAGGTTCGCAAGATTGCCGTCATCCTGGTAGTCGGTCGTTACTCCTCCTACCGTTCGTGAGTCAAGGCGCATCGAGTTGTAGTTCCCAAAGGGAAGATACCCATACGTCGTGCTACTGGGGGCCGCCGTCTGGTTGCCCATGATGTCGTACTGGTATCCCCCTGTTGTCAGCCTTTCCATCCCGTCATACGCATAGACTGCCCCGTTCCAGCTCGTGATGTTCCCCTGCCAATCGTAGGAATAGTTCTGGTCGTAGTCGGCGCCGTTGTAATCCATCTGGCCAGGGCGAAGGAAATCATCGTAGTACCTGAACACCATGTCTGTTATCATGTTCTGCCCGTTCCAGTGCTGCACGACATTCTTCGGCCCCGAATAATGCGTCGATACCTTCCCCAGCGCAAGACCGCCTGTAGAGACTTTCATCCACCGGTCGCTTGCGCTTCCGTCACCGCCGAAGTACGGCAACGAGTAGTCGACCGTCTTCGAAAAATTACCGTCGAAGCCCGTCACCGACAGGGTTTTGAGGTTTCCCGCCACGTCATAGCCGTGAAAGACCACCGATGTTCCTACCCCAGCTATCTGCCTATTCTCCATTGCCGCAAGCGCCCCCGAATTGTACGAATAGGAATAGGAGATCCTGATATCCTCGTTTCCTCCTCGTGTCTGAATCACTTCCTTTGGCCCGTATTGTGTATAACTTTTCGTTACCCCAACTGTGTCCTTGCCCAAGGCGCTTGAACTCCTGCCAATTTCAAAGTCAGCCGCGTTATAGGTGTAGCTCGTTGTGTTCCCGCCGGCATCAACTCGCTGCGTCAAGCGTCCGTTCGCATCATACCCATAGCTTTCAGTTCCGCGGCTCTGGGGATACACCATTTCCTCAAACAGCCCTGCACGTGAGTAGCTGTACTGGTAAGATTCTCCGTTTGCCAATATTTTTGTGATCGGCTGGTTCGCCCAGTTGTACGTGGTGCTTGTTACCGAAGGTACTCCCGTTCCCCCAACTCCCGCATACTGCGACACCGACATCACCCTATCCCGCCAGTCTTTCGACGTCAGGATCTCCGTAAACTCGCTGGCATTCCTATACCGTTTCTCTCTCACTGTATTGGCGGAGTCGTCGTAGCTAATTTCCCCTACCTTGCTGTACGCTCCCTGGTTCCAGCGATCAACTTCAATCACTCGTCCGAGATTGTCATAGACATTCTTTGTCCTGTACCAACTAGAACCATCCGAAACCGCATTGGTCGTTTCTGTTATAATATTATCTCGATATACAGGATCATACGTCCATACTATCTTCGCCACCGATATTTGGTCTGATCCTGTATAGGTTGCATCTCTATTCTCCGTATCAGGTCTGAACCGCTCCTGTGCAATCTTCCTGAAGAATTGGTCATAGCTCGCGACGGTTCGGTAGCCCTTTGAGTCCGTAGTCGTTACCGCAAGATTAGTATCATCGTAGGAGCGCCTATAGAGTTCGGTAGTAACCCCTCCCGTCGTCAAGAATCTTGACGTTACGCGATTTAATCCGTCGTAGGAATACGTGGTCGTCGCGATAGGGGCTGCCGTATCGATGATATCGCTCCCATCCGCGATCGCCACGAGCTTTTGAGTCTTGCTCGTTGCCCTTCCCCGAAGATCATAATCGAACACATTCACAATGTTCGCGTTGCTTCCCAATACCCGCGAGTCCTTTGTGATGTATGAAGCTTTCCACCCAGTCCCGTAGTTCAACGTCAATACATTGTCCTCTGGATACATAATCGCGGTGAGTACATTTGTGGCAGCGTCATACGCGAACTCCGTATCCAGCGTCACTGGATTCCCCGACCTCGTGTCGAGCATCCGCCTCTTCGTGATATTCATCAGACTGTCATACTCAGAATAGGATACCGAGGTGACTGAACTAGATTGTTGAGACGCGCTGCCGCCTAGAAGCCCGAATGCCGAGTATTTTGTCCTTGACGAAGGGATGGTGAAGGGGTATGCAAATACGCTTTGCGCTTCTCCATAGTACAGGTAGTACCAATAGGTATAAGCTCCTGTTTGGATATCAGGTCGGGAGTCATGCTGACGAATCAATCGCCCATACGCGTCATAGGTATTCGTGAGTGTCCATTTTTCTGGTGTCGTCGCGTTTTTATACACCTTCTCCGTTGCAGGTTTATAGAATTCATAGTTGCTTGACCAGAAGGTCCTCACGGTTTTCTCTTTCGAAACCCATGCGGACCCGGTGTACATCTGCACGTCGTCTTCGCCAATTCCCATATACTGGAAGTTCCCGCTACTCCCGTGCGAAAACCCTATTGTCTCTTTTATGACATTTGTCCCGTTGCTCCCGCTATATTGCATTTTTTCCAAAACCGCGTTATATGGCATCGTGTTGCGAAGCGGCGGCTCGATTTCGGCTTCCGAGTCATACGAAGAGGTCGTAAACGTTACTGGCACACTGCCATAGTTGCACGCATAGGCGTAGCTAAGGTGTTCATATTCCGTCGCCGTCGATGATGCTTTCTTAACGGCAAGACAGACTTTTGGCTTGTTGTGATAAAGCTTGTAGTAGGTCACTATCGACTCGCCGTCGCCCGAGGATTGGGTTGTCGTCTTCTCCGAACGAATGCCGGGGAAGAACGAAATCGCGAAGGTATACTGCCTAAAGCCCTCACCTGGCTCCGTTATGCTAAGCGTGTTGCCCGTAACCGTAGAGTTCATGCTGTAGGCGTAGGTCGTTCGCTGCAACACTGAGAAATAGGTCGTCTCATTCGACGCCGTCACGCCGCCCCAGCTTGTGCTTGGAGTGATTGATGCCGCTGTCTGAAGTTTATCCGCGTAAAGGAGTCGCGCGGTACTCGCTGCATTAGTGTCGAAAACTCGCCTGGCGATGAATTGATCTTCCGCGGTTATTGTCGTCATGCTTGTCGAGCTCGACAATACATACACTAGTGATAGTTGCGACGAATTATTCGTGTACGAGTAGATCTTTATGGCTCGCCCATCGGAATGCTCAACCTTTTGCAAGATGCTCCCGCTCGAATAGACATAATGCAGATAATTTTTTCCGCTTGCGTCGTACAGGTACTGCACGTTACCCGTGGAGGGGAAGTACCAGTAGCTTGCGTCGTCATTGTATAATTTGACGGTATCGACCTGGCCTCGGGTGCTTAAGAAGACGGATGCATTGTGAAGGGTGATTTCAAGCCCGCACCTCTCCCCAGGAATCAAGACCTTCAATGCTCCCGAACTGGGTTTATTAATTCGGTATTGGCCATTATCCTCCACATGCCCCACTGACATAGTGACCCACGATTTTACAAACGATGACAGATCGAAATACGCTCCTGAAGGCATCGTCAGATACAGGCGATTGTAGGTATCAAACTGCGCATAAGGCATAGCGTATGACCAGCCGCTACTAATGTCGGTTCCGGCAAATGGATACTTCAAGGTAGGCGTTTTCACCAGGGTCCTTCCCGCCGTAGTTTCCGTCCCCACTGGCGTCTGGCCTCCTGAAAACACCGAGACATATTTCTTGTAAAGGTAATCAGAGTTGAAGCGTGCCTCGATTGCAAGGTCCACGCCCCGGGAGGCTACAAATGCTTCATTGCTCTTTAAGAGCAATGTCCCCAAATAGGGGTCCACTTCCGAAGCCAACTGTCCTCCGGCATCGATGCTTCCTCCCTCGTCGACCCTAAAGGAGGACATGCCTGCCACATAATCACTGAAGTGACTGATCTCGACCGTGATCGTCTTGTTCGCTATGTCCTGGGATACTTTGGGCACCGCTTCCCACATGGAATTTTCTTCATTGTAATTGTAAATATCGATCAGGGGCTCATTCATCCCCTCTGTAGCACTGTAAGGAAGAGTCAGTATCGCGGGTTTCTCGAAATAGAGACCTTTTGGCTCAAAGTCGTAGGCCCTTCCATAGGCCTGGAATGCCTGGCCTTCCGCTGGAAAGATTGTCGGGTCCGCGCGCTGGCTCGAAATTTCAATTGCGACGCATACTCCGGAAGCTCCTCTCTCTTCCTCAGCTAACAGCTTGTCTTCAGCAACTCTCGATGTATTTACTTGCGTTGTATCGAAGGAAAGTCTGCCCTTGCCCCCAAAGATAATATCTTGAAGTCCCGAAGTCTGTGCGATGTATCGTACGCTGCCGTTGGATAATTTGGGTTCCTGGATCATCTGTTACCTCTTTTATAATCTTTATTTACTTGTCAATTACTCTCTTTATAGTACCCTACGACGGTTTGCTGAATTGTCAAGGCGAATTCGGATGAGAGTGGAAGATTATTTTAATGGGTCAGGATATGATGAATCACTCAACGTTTCGGCGATAATAGACAGCTAGGAAGGATTTCGACATATGGCTCCATGAAGGGGGATTCATGCGTGACACTCCGAAGACAAAGCTCATCATCTATCTGGCCTGCACGTTCGGCCTGAGCGCGGTCTTCTACGGGATCATCATAGCCAAGGGCTTTCGCGCCTTCGGGGGACTTGCGGTATTCGGCCTGATGTGGTGTCCCGCCGTGGGGGCGGTCGCGGCGCGATTGGTCACCCAGGGGAATCTGCGCGGCATGGGGTGGGGCTTGGGCGGCCAAGGCCTCGCGGGTCTGCGGTGGATCGCCGCCACATATGCGCTGCCGATCGTTGCGGGACTTGCCGTGTACGGCATCGTGTGGCTCACCGGAATCGGCGGCTTTTCCACCGCGCGCATGATGGATTCCCCGTTGGGCGCGCCGGGCTTGGGCGGGGGTTTCCTGGGTACGCTTGGGCGGCTTCTCACCGTCGGCTTCTTGTTTTCCGTGCTGAGCGCCTTCGGCGAGGAGCTAGGCTGGCGCGGACTCATGATGCCTGAAATGGCCAAGATCATGGACTTCCGCGGCGTCTCGCTGTGGGGCGGCCTGATCTGGGCCGTCTACCATTATCCTATAATCCTGTTTTCCGGGTACCACTCCAGCGCACCGCTCTGGTACGGCACCATCATGTTCACCCTGACGGTCCTCGCCGTGTCGATCGTGTTCGCATGGCTCAGGCTTCGTTCGGGAAGCCTTTGGACAGGGGTGATCCTACACGCCACGCACAACCTGGTGATCCAGAGCGTCTTCGACCTCCTTACGGAGGATAAGGGCGCAACCGCCTGGATCACCGGGGAATTCGGCGTGGGCCTAGTGATAGCCTACTCCGCAGCCGCGCTCTGGTGCTGGAAGCGGCGGAACGACATTTTTTCCCAACAACCTGTCAGGCTGAATTACTAAATTGAAAGTTTCTAGAATCCAGACTCATAGAGGTTAAGCAGATATATCTTCTTGACAGATATATCTGCGTGACATATAGTATTGGTATGATCCAATCGTTCGGAGATACCGAAACCGAGAAGATCTTTCATCAACGGCGATCGCAAAAATTGCCCCTAGAGATACAGAGGCGTGCTTTAGTTAAGCTGCTCTTCATCGACGCGGCATTAAGCGCAAGTGATCTGAAAGTCCCTCCGTCAAATAGGTTTGAACATTTGCAGGGAACCAAGAAAGGCTATTGCTCAATCCGGATCAATGACCAATGGAGGATACAATTTATTCTCAGGAATGGCGAGGCATTTGAAGTATCAATCGTCGACTATCATTGAGGAGGCATCGTGAAAGAAGACTATATCGAAGCTCCAACCGTTGGTGAGATCTTGAAGGAAGAATTCCTGGAGCCGTTTGGAATTTCTCCGTACCGTCTCTCCAAAGAACTAAAAGTTTCGACAAGCACGGTTCTTGACCTTCTCCATAATAGAAGAAAAATTACCGTCGACATGGCGTTGAGGCTATCCAAGTTCTTTGGGAACTCGTATAAGTTCTGGCTAAACCTTCAAAATGAGCTAGATGTTCGGCAAGCTAGCAAAAAAATGGAAGCGGTGCTCGAAGCGATCAGGCCATACGGTTGATCCGGCATCTATAGCTAGAGCCCACGGAAACCAATTAATCTTGGGACAAACGGCACCTTGGCCGACCCTTTCGCTTCAATCCTGGTATCCTGATTTATCTTGTTATCCTGTCGAATTCTATCAGATTCACACCTTGAGCTTGGAGGCGCGGATGGAGTTGAGGATGGCCGCGAGGGCCACGCCCACGTCGGCGATCACCGCCTCCCACATGCCGGCCCCGCCCGAGGCGCCCAATGCGAGGAAGACAGCCTTCACCCCCAAGGCGAAGACAATGTTCTGGAACACAATGCTCCGGGTGCGGGCGGCGATCCGCATCGCCTGCGGGATCCTCTCGATCCTATCGTCCATGATCACCACGTCCGAGGCCTCGATCGCAGCGTCGGAGCCCAGGCCCCCCATGGCGATGCCGATGTCAGCCGCCATGAGGACAGGGGCGTCGTTCATCCCGTCCCCCACGAAGGCTACCCTTCCGCCCGAAGGGACCTGGGCCTTGATCTCGTTGAGCGCCGCAAGCTTCCCCTCCGGAAGGAGGCCCGCCCGGAATTCCTTTATCCCAAGCTCCCGGGCGACGCCTTCGGCCGCCTTCTCCCCGTCGCCCGTGAGCATCACGATGCGCTCGACCCCCAAGGCGCCAAGCTCCGCCGCCAAGCCCCTGGCCCCCGGCCTCAGCTCGTCGCCAAGCTCGATCCTCCCTGCGTAGACGCCCCGGACCGCCACATGGACAGTGGTGGCCGTTGCTGAGCCAGCCTCCGCCGCGAAGACTGCATCGGGAATGCCGACCCCCAGGGAAGACAGGAAATCCGCCTTACCCGCCGCCACGGGGACCGCCAAGGAGCGGGAAGCCACCACGCCTGAGATCCCCATGCCCCTGATCTCCTTAAGGTTTTCGACCGAAACGGCCTCGCCGCCTTGGTCCTTGCCTTCGGCTTTGGCCGCCGATACGACAGCCTTGGCTATGGGATGGGTGGAGAAGGCTTCCAATGCGGCCGCAAGGCGCAGAAGCTCCCCTTCGGGCAAGCCCAGGGCGACGACCCGGCGCACCGCGAAGGCCCCCTTGGTGAGGGTGCCCGTCTTGTCCAGGACCACGGTGTGGGTCTTTAAGAGGGAATCCAGGTAGGCCGCGCCCTTGACCAGGATAGAGTGCCTCGAGGCGCTGCCCACCCCGCCGAAATAGCCCAGGGGAATCGAAATCACTAGGGCGCAGGGGCAGGACATGACAAGGAGGACGAGGGCGCGGTAGAGCCAGTCCGAAAACCTAGCTCCCGGAATGACCAGGGGAGGAAGGAAGGCCAAAAGGGCCGCCGAGACGACGACGATGGGCGTGTAGACCGCCGCCACCTTGGTCATGAACCTTTCCGTAGGCGCCTTGTGGGATGCCGCGTCTTCCACCAACGCAAGGATCCTCGCCACCGAGGAAGCCGAGAAGGGGGCAGTGACTTCGATCCTCAGCACACCATGGTCGTTGACGTAGCCCGCCAGGACCTCGGTGCCCGGCCTCGCCGCCCGGGGAAGCGGCTCCCCCGTGAGGGAGGCGGTGTCCAGGTAGGACTCTCCCGCCACGACCCGGCCGTCCAGGGGAATCCTCTCCCCCGGCCTCACCTCCACCTGCCAGCCCGGCAGGACGGCCTCGGGATCCAGGGTCCTGGCCTCCCCCGCGGCGAGGCCGGAAGGACCCGCTACCACACGAGCGAACTCAGGCCTCAAGGCCAGAAGCTCGGCTATGGAGGCCCGAGACTTCTCCACCGCCCTCTCCTGGAAATACTCGCCCACGGAATAGAAGAGCATGACCCCCACCGCCTCGGGCAGTTCCTTCAGGGCTATGGCCCCGATGGTGGCTATGGCCATGAGGAACATCTCGTTGAAAATCCTGCCCCGCATCGCGTCCTTGGCCGCTGCGGCCAGAACCTCGAAGCCCACGAGGAGGTAGGCCGCGCCGAAGATCGCCCACTCCGCCCAGGCCCCGAACCGGGCGGAAAGCCCCTGCCCGAAGACGAGCCCCAGGATGAAAAGGCTGGAGGAAAGGCCAATCCGGTAGAGCTGGCCCGAAAGAACGCCCGTCCCGCCCACGGCTCCCTTTGGCGCCGCCTTGTCCGCCGCCACCACATCGACCGAAGGCTCGACGCGGCCTATGATGGACCTGGCGAGGGCCTCGGCCTCGCGGTGCGTCGCGGTCTCGGCCTCGTCGCCCTCGGCCTCAAGCACCAGAGTCTTGGTGGCGAAGTTGACCGAGGCGAAACGGAATTTCTCATGCTTGCGAAGCTCGTTTTCGATCTTGGCGGCGCAGTTCGCGCAGTCCAGACCCTCGAGCCTATACGTGGATCTCATAGCTTTTCCTGGTAGTGGGCCTTGGCGATGTCCAGGAGGTCGACCACATGGCCGTCCGCCAAGGAATAGAAGACCTGCTTGCCATCCCGGCGCGTCTTGACCAGATTCAATATCTTCAGGAACCGCAGGTGGTGGGAAACCGCGGGCAAGGTTGTCTCAAGAAGGAAGGCAAGGTCGCAGACGCAGAGCTCGGACATGGACAGAAGCTGGAGGATCTTGACCCTCGACTCGTCCGCCATGGCTTTGAAAAGCTCTGATAAACCCGCCACGTCCAAAAGACTCGCCTTGAGCTCAGGCGCCTTCTCCTGGCAGCTTATCCCGAATTGGCTGCAGATATCCTCGTTCATCCCGGCAATCCTTTAAACGCTCAATCAATTAAGCAAGCGTTTAATCGTAAGATATGCCGAAAATCTGCCTTGTGTCAATAAATGTTCGAATCCTAACCCTTGCGGACAGCGGGGCCGCCTTCTACACTTATAACAAATAAATATTGAGAGGTTGGAATGGCGACCCACGAAAAGCGCCTCATTACACTAAGCCGGAATATAAGCCTTCTCATCGTGGTGTGCATACTTCCTTTGGTGGTCCTCCTGGCCTACCAAGGATATCTGCACATGGAAACCCTTAAGGACCAGCGGTTCGCGGAGGCGAAGAACTTGGTCGGGAACGCCATGGCGCGAATCGATCACCACCTGGGAGCCCAAATATCAATCTTGAAGATGCTCTCCGTATCCCCCGTGATCGACGACGCCAAGCGATGGCCTGAGCTCTACGACATCGCCAAAACCTTTAGGGAAGGTTTCGGCGGCCATATCATAATCTCCGACCTGGATTTCCAAATGCTATTCAACAGCCGCAGCCCCCTTGGCTCGAAGCTCCCGAAGCTTCCCACGCCCAAGGGCCATGCGGCCGCGCCTGAGGTTCTTGCAACGCGTAAACCCTCCGTGGGGGACAGCTTCATGGGCCCCATTGCCAACCAGCGACTCATCACCGCCATAGTTCCCGTACTAAGGAACGGGGACCTGAAGTATCTCCTTCTCGCGACTATAGAGACAGCTCAGTTCCAGGATCTGGTGGACGCAATCAACCTCCCCTCGGGATGGACGCTTGTTCTCAAGGATTCCGCCGGCGAGACCATAGCCCTGCGCGGCCAGGAAAACCAGGAGAACCTCCGGTTTGAAACCCCTTCGAACGCCTCGCATTGGAAACTGGCTCTGGAGATACCTAGGGCGGATTTGACGGCGGCCTCCAACCGGGAAGCCCTTCTCCTAGTCTTCGTCATAGCCCTCACCGTGGCCTTCGGCTACGGCTTCGGAGTACTTTACGGAAAAAAGCTCCGCCACTCCGTCCAGGCGGTATCCATCAAGTCCGAAAAGCCTTCCCAGGAGATTGGAATCGCCGAGCTTGAGGCCGTGAAGGACGAACTGCGGGACATAGCGACCAAGGGAGAGGAAGCCGAGGAAGCGCTCAAGGAGCGGGAGGCTATGTACCGCATTCTCGTGGACCAAGCCAGCGACAGCCTGGTGGTCCACGACGGGGCGGGCAGGATTTTGGAAGTGAACCAGCAGGCCTGCAGGGCGCTCGGGTATGGAAAGGACGAGCTCTTGACCCTCTCCATGGCGGACATCGAGGAGAGCTTCGACAAGGGCGAAGCCACGGCGCGTTGGGCCTCCATCCAGCCCCAGGTTCCCTATTCCCATATCAGCGCGCTCAGGCGGAAGGACGGCTCGGCCTTCCGAGCCGAGCTCAGCTACGGCTGCGCAATCTGGAAGGGCGGGAAGGTTTTCCTTGTCCTCGCCCGGGACGTGAGCGAAAGGCTGGAATACGAGGAAGCCCTTGAGAGGAAGGTGGAGGAGAGGACCTGCAGGCTGCAGGAGGCGAACGAAGGCCTGGAAGCCTTCAGCTACTCCGTCTCCCACGACCTCAAGGCGCCCCTGAGGGCGATAAACGGCTACCTCGCCATATTGGAAAGCGATTACAGCGGAAGCATACTGCCCGAAGCCAAACGCTATTGCGATGCCGTGTCCCGGAACGCGCGGTCCATGGGAGTCCTCATCGACGACATGCTCGCCTTCTCCAGGATCTCGCGCCAGACCGTGGAGAAAACCGACGTGGACATGGAAGCCTTGGCCAAAGAAATTTTCCAGGAACTGTGGGAGAATGGAGGCTCGAAGGATGTGTCCTTCCAAGTCGGCCTTTTGCACCCCTGCAAGGGCGATGCGGCGATGCTCCGCCAAGTGTGGGCCAACCTTCTGTCCAACGCCTTGAAATATGGGGCCGGCGCCGCGTCCGGAAAGCCGGAGATTCGCGTGGATTCCAGGCTTGAGGGTGACAGGATCGTCTATTCCGTGCGGGACAATGGCGCCGGCTTCGACATGCAGTATAGGGACAAGCTCTTCGGCGTCTTCCAAAGGCTGCATCCCGCCTCGGAGTACGAGGGCACGGGCATAGGGCTTGCGATCGTGCGCCAGATCGCCCAGAAGCACGGAGGCTCAGTCGACGCCTGGGGAGAGGAGGGCAAGGGCGCCGTATTCTCCTTTTCCTTGCCCAAGGACTGAGCCCCTCGGCTCACGCCTTTCGTCGGCGGAAGAAAAAGACGAATAAGACAGATAGCAGGATTCCCGCCACCGCGCTCCACGGGAGCCAGACTGGTACTCCCATCCACGCCGCCCGGCCCTTGTCCAGGGCGCCCGCGAGGATCGTGCCTCCCGCCAGGGCGGCGAAGGCCAGGGCCCAGGGCCAGGGCAGGGCTTGGGCGAGGCTCCGTACCCGGAATGCAGGCCCTGCCGGCGCCCGGATGCCTTCATTTTTGGCGGGAATCAGGTTTCCAGCCGCCCAGCCCAAGGCCGAGACGCCGGCGACGGCGAAGATCGGGGGGATATTCCCCAGGGATAGGATCCCCAGGCCGGTGAGGACGACCGTGGCCTCTCCGGCGACCATGGAGAGGATGGCCGCTCCCGCCTGGGCCTTCCTCGCGTAGAAGACTCCGAGGAAGACAGGGAAGAGGGCCGCGTAGCCCAGGAAGCTCGCCTTGTTCAAGAAGCCCAGGATGTCCTGGGGAGGGAACATGGCCAAGGCCGCCCCGATTCCCGCGATGAGGAATACAATGAGGGGAAGGCGGGAGGCCGGCCGCCCTGTCTCCTTGGCGACGATGGAGGCCAGGGCGAGAAGCTGGGAATCCATGGTGGAAACCAGGGCGGCCAGGGGGGCGAGGAGGAAAATCCCGGACAGGAAAGGGGCGGCCCTGGCCGAGGCCAGGAGCCAGATCCGGTCCGCCTCGGCTCCCCGCAGGCCGGGGATGAGGACTGCGCCCAGGACTCCCGTCGATATGGTGAGGAAGAACAGGACCGTGGTGACCAGGGGATAGGCGCAGGCGCTCCGCTCCAAGGCCCTGTTCCCGGAGGCGGCGAGGAAGCGCTGGCCCAGTTGGGGGAACATGGGGTCCGCCATGAACCAGAGGAGATAATAACCCAGGAGCTCGAGGGGCTGCATGCCCTTCATCGCCCCCGCCTGGGGAAGCCCGGCGGAAGCCGGGACGGCGCGGCGGACCAGGACCCAGGCCGCCAGTGCGACGCCGAAGAGGATGAGGCCGTTGAAGGCGTCCGTCTTGGCCAGGGACTTGAGCCCCCCCCGGGCGGTGTACAGGGCGATGAGGGCCGCCGTCCCCAGGGCTCCCCATCGGTAGGGGAGGCCCAGGGCCGTCTCGAGGAGATAGCCTGCGGCGATGGGCTGGAGGGCCAGGTAGGGAATGGTGAAGAGGATGAGGAAGAACGCGAAGATGCGGGCGGCGAGAGCGGAGCCGAAACGATCCCTCACGGCGTCAACGGGGCTTATCCATCCCCGGGCGGCCCCCTCCTCCCGCAAGGGGACTCCCACGAGCCACATGCCCAGGGCCATGAAGCCGGTCCCGAAGGCCATGGCGGGGTAGAAGGCATAGCCCATCCTGTACCCCGCCCCCGCCAGCCCTAGGACGGTGAAGGCGGAAAAGTTGGTGGCGGCGAGGGTGAGGAAGAGGGGCAGCCAGGAGAGGCTTCGCCCCCGGAGGAAGAATTCCTCGCGGCTCTGAGCGCTCCGGGAGACTACTGAACCGTGGGCGCCGCGGCGGAATCCGATGAGGAGGAGGAAGAGGGCGTAGAGCGCTAAGGCTGCGATGCCGGGCAAGGCGGCGGGGCCGGTCTGCATGGCTACTCCTGGCGCGCGGCCGGGATGGCCTTGGGAAAGGCCTGGCATAGCCCGCGGAACGATGGGGATCTTGCCGCGGACTTTACCAAGCCGCGGGCTTGGGGTCAAGCGGCTTTACATTCCTGTAGATCCTGTCCTTATCCTGTTTATCCTGTCAAATTCCCCGTATAAATATCGAATCGCGGGATTGACCCTGGCGTACCCCTCGGATACATTCATCCGATACTATCGGGAGGAACGCCAATGTGCGGGATTTTCACCATCACTGAGATCAAAGGAGACGCGTCGAAGCTGCGAAAGCGCGCAATTTCGCATGTCAAAAGGCTGAGGCATAGAGGACCGGACTGGAGCGGCGTGTATTCCGACTCCAAGGCCGTCATCTGCCACGAACGGCTCGCCATAGTGGACATAAACCACGGAGCCCAGCCCCTCATAGATTCGCTCACAGGGAGAGTCCTCGCCGTCAACGGCGAGATATATAATCACCGCGCCCTCCGTTCCGACAAGCTGAAAAAGCCCCACGAGTTCAAGACAGACTCGGACTGCGAACCCCTCCTCTACCTTTACGACGAGTACGGCCCCGACTTCCTCAACGACCTCAACGGCATCTTCGCCTTCGTGATCTACGATCCCAAGGACGGGGACTACTTCATCGCCCGGGACCACATAGGGATCAACCCCCTGTATTGGGGCAGGGACGGCGAGGGGAACCTCTACGTCGCCTCGGAGATGAAGGCCCTCCACGACATCTGCACCAAGGTTGAAGTATTCCCCCCGGGGCACTACTACAAAGGAAGCGAGGGAAAGCTGGTCCAATGGTACAGGCCCAACTGGGCCGAGCCGGGCTTCATCCCGGAAAAACCCGCCGACCTGGACGCCCTCAGGGAGGCCCTGGTGGCGGCGGTCAAGCGCCAGCTCATGTGCGACGTACCCTACGGCCTCCTCATCTCCGGAGGTGTGGATTCATCCATCGTCGCCGCCGTTGCCGCGAAGTACGCCGAGCGCCGGGTGGAGACCGACGGAGCCGAGCAGGCCTGGTGGCCCAGGATCCATTCCTTCTCCGTGGGCCTGCCCGACGCTCCCGACACCAAATACGCCAAGAAAGTGGCCGAATACATCGGCTGCCAGCACCACGAGATCAACTTCACCATCCAGGAAGCCATAGACGCCCTGCCCGACGTCATCTACCACCTGGAAACCTACGACGTGACCACCATCAGGGCCGGCACCCCCATGTACCTCATGACCAGGAAGATCAAGGCCATGGGCATAAAGATGATACTCTCCGGGGAAGGCTCGGACGAAATCTTCGGCGGCTACCTCTATTTCCACAAGGCCCCAAACAGGGTCGAGTTCCACGAGGAATTGGTGAGGAAGCTCTCCATGCTCCACCTCTACGACTGCCTGAGGGCCAACAAGGTGACCGCGGCCTGGGGCGTGGAGGCCAGGGTGCCCTTCCTCGATCCCGAGTTCCTCCAGGTGGCCATGAACATCGACCCCGCGGACAAGATGATCCGCCGCGCGGCCCCGGGCCAGGACCCCAAGGAAGGACGGATGGAGAAGCACATCCTCCGCAAGGCCTTCGACGGCTGGGTTCCCGACGAAATCCTCTGGCGGCAGAAGGAGCAGTTCTCCGACGGCGTCGGCTATTCCTGGATCGACTCCTTGAAAGCCTACGCCGAAAAGGAAGTCTCGGACTCGGCCATGGCCAACGCGGCCTACCGCTTCCCCTCCAAGACTCCCCAGAGCAAGGAGGCCTACCTCTACCGGTCCATCTTCGAGGAGCACTTCAAGAACCCCTCCTGCGCCGAGCTTGTGCCGGACGGCCCCAGCATAGCCTGCTCCACGCCAACGGCGATCCGCTGGGACGCGGCCTGGGCAAGCCTAGCCGACCCCTCGGGCCGTGCCGTCCGGGGCGTGCATGACAAGAGCCTGGGATAGGATGGGCTTGGGTTGAACCGCCTCCTCCCGGCATGCCATAATCCGCATCGCCGGGAGGAACACATGGCCCAGGACCAGGAAAAGGACAGAGACAAGCCGCATCCCGCGGAAAATCCCCGGCTCACGGCATACCTGCTCGGCTTCATATGCCTCGTCCTCGGCGTGGCTGCCCTGAAACTCACGACACCGGTGGTGATTCCCATCACCATCGCCGTCCTCCTCACCTTCGTGCTGGATCCCCTCATAGGCGCGCTCGAAAAGCTTAGAATCCCGCGCCTGGCCGCCTCGGTGGCGGTGATGGCCCTCGCGGGGCTGGCCATCTACCTCGTGGGCCTCGTCCTCTTCTCGGGGATGAGGACCATCCTGGGCCAATACCCCAAGTACGAAGCCCGCTTCACGGAAATCTACATGCGGATAGCCGAGCTCGCCGACCTTCCCTACGACGAGCGCCTGAGCCTCTTCCAGAACCTCTGGGGCCAGCTGAACCTGAGGTCCAAGGTCCAGGCCATGGCCATCGGCTTTTCCGAATCCTTCATCGCCTTCCTCAAGGACGGGGTGGTGGTGGTCCTGATCGTCGCCTTCCTCCTCGTGGAGCTCGGCCATTTCAAGAAGCGGGTGGAGCTTGCATTCGCGGGCCGCATATCAAGCCGGATCCAGGCCATCCTGGCGGGCATCGTCACCGAGGTGTCCCGCTACCTTGCGGTGAAGTTCGTCATAAGCCTTGCCACAGGAATCCTGGTCGCACTTGCCCTGGGGGTCATAGGCGTGGACTTCCCGGTGCTCTGGGGAATCCTCGCCTTCATCCTGAACTTCATCCCCAACATAGGGTCCATCGTTTCCTGGGGAGGGACCACCCTCTTCGCCCTTGTGCAGTTCTGGCCCGCCCCGGGGCCCATCCTCGCCACCGGAGCGGCCATGCTGGCAGTCAACTTCATATTGGGAAACGCCGTGGAGCCCAAGATCCAGGGAGACAACCTGGGCCTCTCGCCCTTCGTGATCGTAGCCTCCCTCGTGGGATGGGGCTGGCTCTGGGGCTTCGCGGGCCTCGTGCTGGCCGTGCCCATGACGGTGATCATAAAAATCGTGTGCGAGAATATTCCGTCACTGGAGCCGGTCTCCATACTCCTGGGATCCTACAAGGCCGCCAAGGCGCAGAGCGCCGCGAAGGCCCAAGGGGAAGAGAAGCAGGTGTAAGGGGAGGCAGGCCAGCCTAGCCCAGCCTGCCGGCCTTCCTTGAGCGCTTTTGCTCGTACATGGCGTCGTCCGCCCTCTTCAGGGCCGAGGCGACGCCCTCACCTTTCCTGCGCACCGCCCAGCCCACGGAAAAGGCGAGTCGGCCGTAGACCGGCGCCTTGCCCTCGTTGAAGTCCCTCTCCTCCTGCCCCAGGCTTTCAGCGACCTTGCGGGCACCGTTTTCGTCCATCCCCCGGAATATTATGAGGAACTCGTCTCCCCCCACCCGCGCCACCGTGGAACCCTCGGTGGCCATCCTGGCGAGGATGGATCCCAGGTCGCGCACCGCCTCGTCCCCCATGGCATGGCCCAGGCTGTCGTTGATGTCCTTGAGCCCGTCCAGATCGACGACGAAAAACGCCGCCCCTTCCCCGCCCTTGTCCAGGGCCGCCAATTCGATCTCGCTGCTCTGGCGGTTCGCCAGGCCCGTGAGCACGTCATGCGAGCTCCGGTACCTCAGCTCCTCCATGGCCGCCCTCTGCTCCGTCACGTCCCGGAGCACAAAAATCTTGCCCTTCCGCATGGAGCCGGCTTCGCTGAAACCCGAAGCCTGGACTTCGTAGCGCCTGTCCTGGCTTCCCAGCTCGAACCAGCCCTCCCTCTCCCTGCCCTCTTCCCTTCGGATCACCGAGCCCTTCCACCGCGATACGACATCAGAGAAGCTTTGGCCAAGGATCTTGTCGTCCACGCCGAAGATCCCCTTGGCCGATGGGTTGATGTCCACGATCCTATCCATGGCGTCCACGACCACAAGGCCTTCGGACATCCGCTCCACGAGGAAATCCCGGGCTATGGGAACGAGGTCCAGGAGGCGGTACCGGTAGAGGCCGAAGGCGAAGACCATGCCGCTGAAGGTGAACAGGAAGGGGGTGAGGTCCAGGTCCCCGAAGGGGCCGAGCCCTGCGATGCTTATGACGTTGCCGATCCATGGAAGGACGACGCCGAGGATGATGATGATCCCCTGGCGCCTGTACAGGCCTGTGGTGCGGAACACCGCCCGGAGGAGCAAGCCGATGGAAATCAGGTTCAGCAGATAGGAATACGCCGCGTTCACGTAGAACCAGATCCCGCCCCGCAGGATGGCGCCGGCGCTTCGGTTTCCCCCGTAGAAAAGACCGTGGTAGGAGTCCGTCCAGATCAGGATGAGGGTCACGGCCGGCTCCACGGCGAGGATGGCCAGCTTTTCCATCCCTATCTCGTCGCTGCCCCGGACGAACTGGATGGCCATGCAGAGCAGGGCGGTGGGGGCGAT